>NZ_JBJMQO010000020.1:0-130827 GCF_045802675.1 Archangium sp.
AACACCCTGCGCCGCTGCGTGCAGGCCTCCGTCGGCAGGTGGCCCGAGTAGGCGCACACCTCCACCTGGGTGAGCTCCGAGGGCACCACCGCGTCGGGGTCCTCGAGCCGCCCCCGAGGCCCCAGGCCCTCGAGGATGTCGAAGAGGAGGGGCCCGGCCGCCTCCGCGCCCACGATGTGCACGCTGGGCGAGTTGTCGAAGTTGCCCACCCACACCACCGCGGTCTGCCGGGGCCCCGAGCCCGCCGCCCACGCATCCCGGTGGCCGAAGCTCGTGCCCGTCTTCCAGTGCACCCGAAGCGGCAGGCCCGTCAGCTTGCGGCGCGCCGGGAAGTCCGGGCGGTCCTTGAGCGACAGCGCGCGCCGGGTGAGCCACGCCGCCCCGGGCGAGAAGAGGGCTTGCGCACCCGGCTCGGACTGCCCCGTCTCCAGCAGCTTCAGCGGACGCGAATGGCCGTTCTCGGCGATGGCCAGGTAGACGCCGGCCACCTCGAGCGGCGTGAGCTCGATGCCGCCCACCGCCGCGGACAGGCCGTAATGGCCCGGGTCCGGATGGAGGCTCGTCACGCCCGACAGCCGCAGCGCCCCCAGGAAGCGCTCCACCCCGAGCCGCTGCAGCAGCTTCACGAAGGGCAGGTTGAGCGACTGCGAGAGCGCGTCCTCCAGGCGCACCAGTCCCTGGAAGCGCCCGTCGAAGTTGCGCGGCGCGTAGGTGCCGTACGAGGCCGGGATGTCCGCCACGAGCTGCTCCGGCCCGGCCAGCCCCTGGTCGATGGCCAGCGCGTAGATGAGCGGCTTGAGCGCCGAGCCCGGCGAGCGCGTCATCGCGAAGCCCGGCAACTGGCCCCCGTGCTCCGTGTCGAAGAAGTCGAAGTTGCCCACCAGCGCGACCACTTCCGCGCGCTCGCGGTCCACCACCACCGCCGTGCCGTTGTGGATGCCCTTCGCACCCAGTTCCGGAGCGGCCTCGCGCATCACCCGCTCCACCAGCCGCTGCGAGCCCGCGTCCAGCGTCGTGCGCAACCGCGCCTGTCCAGGCCGCTGCGCCCGCAGCCACACCGCCGCGTGCGGGGCCTCACGGGGAAAGGGCATGAGCTGCGAGGGCACCGGCGTGGCGCGCACCTCGGCCAGCGCTGCCTCGGGAGTCACCCGCGCGCCCTCGGGCCCGAGCGGCAGCGCCTGCTCGTCGAAGAGCCGCTGCGCCACCTCGTCACGCGCCGCCTTCAGCCGCGCCGCGTTCTCCGGCGTGGGGAAGCGACGGTTGGGGTTCTGCGGCACCGCCAGCAGCGTCGCCATCTCCGCCGGGCTCAAGTGCGTGGCCCGGTGCCCGAAGTACGCCAGCGCCGCCGCCTCGACGCCCTCCACGTTGCGTCCATAGGGCACGAACTGGAGGTAGGCCGCGAGGATCTCCTGCTTGGACAGCCGCAGCTCCAATTGCGCCGCCCGCAGGGACTCGATGGCCTTGGACACGAGCGTGCGCGGCCGGGGCTCCAGCACGCGCACCAGCTGCATGGTCAGCGTGGACGCCCCCGACACCCGCCGGCCCCGCAGCACGTTCGTCACCGCCGCGCGCACCACCGCGAGCGGATCGACGCCGGGGTGCCACTGGAAGCGCTTGTCCTCGAGCGTCAGCAGCGCGTGGACGTACGCCGCGTCCACCTCGTCCAGCACCGTGGGCACCCGCCACCGCTCGTCCGGTGCGAGGAAGACATGGGCGGGCGTGCCGTCCCGGTACTCCACCACCACCGAATGCGGCGCGGCGAGGCGCTCGGGAAGGGGCACGAGCCACGCCATGGCGAGCGCGGCGAGCGTGAGGCCCAGGAGCCAGAGGGCCCCCTGGAGAAGCCTCTTCCGGGAGAAACGAAGTGACGGCATGGGAGAGAAGGCGCGGTGTCCCGCCGGACCTTAGCAGTTCCGCGCCCGCCCGCCCCACTGCCCGAGGAGCCGCGGCTACTGGTGCTCCGGCTCGGGATCCACGTCGACGGACCCGGAGCCCGGCTCGGACAGGTGCCGATGCGCCTGGACCTTCGGCTTGTCCGGGAGGACCCGGGCGGCGGCGCCCATGAGCTTCGTCTTGAGCGAGCCGGCGATGATCTGGCTCTTGCCCGCCATCATCGCCTCGAAGCCCTGGCGAGCGACCTGGGCGGGGTCGTCTTTCTCCTGCTGGCCGACCCGGGTGTCGTCCATGCCCGCGCGATGGAAGAAGTGGGTCTCGGTGGGGCCCGGCATCAGCGAGGTGACGGTGATGCCCGCGTCGGCGAGCTCGTTGCGAATGGCCTCCGCGAACGACGACAGGAAGGCCTTGGACGCGCCATAAACGGCCTCGAAGGGCGCGGGCATGATCGCCGCGATCGACGAGGTGAAGAGGATCCGGCCGCTGCCGCGCTTGACCATGTCCCGGGCCACGCGCTTGGCCAGGTGGACCGACGAGACGACGTTCAGGTTGATGAGGTTGAGCTCATCCTCCAGCTTCGTCTCCGTGAACTCGCCGCCGACGCCGACGCCCGCGTTGATGGCGATGGCATCGACCGGGCGGCCGAGCGACTGGATCTTCGCGTAGAGCTTCTCGACGCCATCGTAGGTCGCGAGATCGACCTTCAGACTCTCCACCTGCGCGCCGTCCGCGAGGGTCCTCGCGGCCTCGGTGATGCCGTCGTCCTCGGCGGCGATCAGCACGTCGAAGCCGTTCTCGACGAACTGCTTCGCTAGCTCGAAGCCGATCCCGCTGGAGGCGCCAGTTACGACGGCGAACTGCCGGGTGCTTCCCTTTTTCGACGAAGCCATCAGTCTTCTCCTGGTGTGGAGCAAAAGACGCTTCGCTCAATGTTCGGACGGCCCTCGCCTCTGGCCACGCCCGGCCCCGCTCGCCACGCGGGTGGACAGGCGGGCGAGCGGGCATCACCGCGGGAGAAATCCGGGAGCCCCTCGAGGACTCCCGGATACAGGAACGGCGGACTACAGCAGGAAGTCCTGCCAGGGGCCGGAGACCTCGACGGTGCCTCCCGCCTCGCGAGCCCAGATGCGCGGCTCGTACATGGCCTCGGCCTCCACGGGCGGCAGCGTGAACTTGCCGGACGTCACCGCGCGCACCGCGTAGACCACCGTCTTCGTCTCGCCCGCGTCCAGGCTGCCAAAGACTTCCACCCGGTCGTCCCGGATGTTCACGTAGTCCGCGCTCCACTGCTCCTCCGCCGAGGCCCACTCCACCTTGCCCCCGCGTCCGAGCCGCGCGTTCTCGATCTCCCAGCCCGCGGGCAGCCGGTCCACCAGCGCGATGTTCTGGATGCGCTCGCCCGAGGTGTTCTTGAGCTGCACCTCCACGTAGACGAGGTCCGCCAGCTTCACCGAGCCGCCCTTCACGTCGAGCTCACTGCCCTCGAGATCGCGGTAGCGGCGCGTGAGCGTGAGGCCCTCGCCGCCCGTGCGGTACTGGCCATCCGCGCGCACACCGTCGCTGGCGAGCACCAGGTAGAGCTTGCCGTCGCCCTTCTCGGGAATCTTCAGCGAGAGGCCCTTGCGCTCGCTCGCGCGCACCAGCGCCCACGTGCGATCCGAGGCGCGCTGCTTGCCCCCGTCCTTCGTGGCCACCTCCTTGCCGTCCGCCGTCAGCACCGGCGGAGCGAACTTCGAGGCCGCGCCCCCCACGCGCTTGCCCAGGCCCGTAATCCCCCAGACGAGCTCCTGCGTGGTGTAGTAGCTGCTGCGCTCCTGCTTGAGGGCCTCGGCCACGCGCTGCGCGAGGGGCTCGCCCGCCGGGTCGTCGCCGAAGAGGTCCTGGAACGTGCTCAGCATGAAGCCGCGCCGGCGCCGGTCCGAGTAGAAGGACCAGCCGTTCCACCGCTCCTCCACCACCGTCGAGACGTCCGGGTTGCGCAGCTCCTTCTCGTAGCGGCGGTCACCGGCCAGGTACAGCGCGGCCTTGAGCGTGAACTCCTGCTCGGCGCGCTGGCCGTTGCTGTAGAACTTCTGGCTGCCGGTCTGGTCGATGAGCTTCTGCACACGCGCCTTGTGGCCCTTGCCGGCCATGGCCAGCACGTAGTGCATGTAGGCCTCGGAGCCGTCGTTGTAATAGCCCGGGCCCGAGCGGCCCTCGCGGCGCGTCACCTGCTGGTTCATCCACTCGAGCGCGTCGTCGATGCGGTCCTGCGGCACCGCGTACTTGCGCTTCTGCGCGTCCAGCAGCATGTGCGTGGCGTAGGCCGTGCCCCACTCCACCGGCTCGGTGGCGCCCGGCCAGTAGGCGAAGCCGCCCGCGGGCGTCTGCATGGAGAGCACCCGGTTCACGCCCGACATCACCATGTCCTCCAGCTTCGCGCTGGCGGTGAGCGTCGGATCCACGCTGTCGATGAGCTCGGAGACGTAGAGCAGCGGGCGCGTGGAGGACGTCGTCTGCTCGATGCAGCCGTGCGGGTACTGCACCAGGTACGAGAGGTGCTGGAAGGACTCGGCGTAGGGATTCGTCGTCACCCAGATCGTCGAGCGCTCGCTGGTGGGCAGCCACCCCTGCAGGTACTGCGACAGGTCCACCGTGCCTGCGGCCAGCTCAATCCGCTGCACCTTGCGCTCGCGCGGGCCCGAGGGCAGGAAGGGCACATCGAGCTGCTCGAAGGAGGTGTGTCCCCCGCCCTCGGCCGTCACCTTGAGGCGCGCGGCGCCCACCGCCTGCACCGCCCTGGCCTGGAAGACGAGCGTGGCCGCCTTGCCGTCCTCGAGCCGCACCTTGCCCTCGCTCTTGCCGAGCAGTTGCAGCGGCGACGCCATGGACGCGGGCATGCTCATGCCCGGCACCGGGAGGTTCTCCGCGGTGAGGGACACCTTCACGTCCTGCGCCTTGCCGGAGAGGTTGGTGAGGAAGACGGGAATCTGGATCTCGTCACCCTGGCTGAGGAAGCGCGGCAGCGTGGTCTGCAGCACGAGCGGATCTCTCACGAGCACCTGCGCGCTGGCGTGGCCGATGCGCTTGGGGCCGCTCGTCACCACCATCACCCGCACCGCGCCGCGGTACTGGGGCAACTTGAAGGGAACGCGCAGCTTGCCGTTGGCGGGCACCGGCAGCACGCCGCTCCAGAGGGCCACCGGCTTCACCGGCTGCACGCGGCCGGAAGCCCCGTCACCGTCGCCGTCACCACCCGTGGAGCGGCTGGCGCCCGCGGGAGGAATCAGCAGCGTCCACCCGAGCGTCTCGTACGTCTGCACGCCGAGGGCGCGCTTGGTGAAGAGCGCCTCCAGCGGATCCGGGCTCTTGAAGCGCGTGAGCGAGAGGATGCCCTCGTCCACCACCGCCACCGTGGCGTAGGTGCCCGGCTCCACCGAGCCCAGCTCCACGTCCACCGGCAGGGAGTCGTTGGAGCGCACCTCCTTGGGCACGTTGAGGGTGACGGCCTGCGTGAAGTCCACCGGCTCGAGCGTCATGCTGGCCACGCCGAAGGCCCGGTCCGGCATGAAGGCCTGCGCGGACTCGAGGTGTGGATCCTTCACCAGGAAGGCACTCACGTAGACGTTGGGCGCGAAGGCCGAGGGCTTGAAGCTCCACGTCACCTCGCCCGGCTCCACGGCCTTCCACTCGGCGGCCTGCACACCGTCGGTCTCGGCGGTGAAGAGCATGCGGCCACGGTAGGGCGCCTTCACCTTCACCGTGATGGCGTCGCCCACCTTCGCCGAGCGCGGCAGCTCCACCGCGAGCGACGTGGGCCGCGCCGGACGCGGCGTCTGGTCCACCCGCGTGGAGGACTCGTCCCACCAGTAGTAGCGGCCGTTGCCCTCGAGGTGCAGGTCCGTCTGCGCCGCGCCGGAGCGCACGCGCACCACGTAGCCCGCCGCGTCCGAGGACGGCGTCACCTGGAAGGAGAACTTCCCGCCCTCGGGCTTGACGGTGATGCGGCCCTCGCGCACGGGGCGCAGGTGGCGCTGGTAGCGCTCCTCGCTGGCCTCCTCGTCGTAGAAGTAGCCGTACTCCTCATCGAGCCGCAGGTACTCCACCTCGAGCGGCTTGAGGGCCTTGCCGTAGAAGGCGCCATTCCAGTCCACCACCGCGCCCGACACGGTGAAGGGCTGGTGGGCCTGCACCTTGTCCACGCTGGCCTGGAGGCCCACGTAGTAGGCCTCGGGGTGCACCGGCACGTTGGCCTCGCCCAGCGTGGAGCGGCCACTGCCCGCCTCGAAGACACTGGCCTGCGCCACCAGCTTCGCCGGGCCCTTGAAGCCGCCCGCGTCCTGCTGCGCCGGGCAACGCACCAGCGTGCGGCCCTTCGCGTCCAGCTCGCCCTTCACCTGCCCCAGCACCGTGGCCTTCGCGTCCGAGCCCTCGGGGCGCCACACGCCATAGGTGTACTGCGCGTTGTCCTTCGGGCGGAACACGGACGGCTCCAGCCGGCACGTCACCTCCACCGGGCTGCTCTCCGCCGAGCCACCAAAGAGGTACGCGGCCTCCACCGTCAGCGGCACCTCCTCGCCCTGCACGTAGCCCGGCTTCTCCGCGCGGGCCGTCACCTTCATGCGCTCGGGGACGAACTCCTCCACGTTGAGGCCGTACGCGCTCACCTGCTGGCCCGCCACGCTCAGCACCACGCGGTAGGCGCCCGTGTCCTGGTAGGCCTCGAAGGGCACGTCCAGCGCCACCAGGCCCGCCTCGTTCGTCTTGAGCGTCACCTTCTTCAGGTCGCGCTCGCGCGGGTCCACCACCTTCAGCTCCACGGGCATGCCGACGGGCGGCGCCACGTCGTCCTGGCCGCGCAGCACCGCCGCCACGTGCGCGGTGTCACCCGGGCGGTACACCCCGCGGTCCGAGTAGATGGAGGCACGGTACGGCTTGTCCGAGCGGTACGGCTCGCCCTGCACGTCCGAGTTGGCGATCTCCGTCTTCAGCTCGCTGTACTTGAGGTAGGTGAAGTCCTCGCCCTTGCGCGCGAGCAGGGCGAAGGGCTCGGCGTTGTCCACGCCCGGAGCGGGCACCGTCAGCTTGCAGCCCTCCGCGCCCCCCGTGGTGCAGCGGGCCACCACCTGGCCGCTCTTCTTCACCAGGGAGACCTCGACGCCGGAGAGGGGCTCGGTGCTCTCCATGCCGAGCGCCCACACGAAGACCTCCTCCTTCGCCTCCGAGCCCCGGGGCGCCATGCCGCGCTTGGCCACCAGGCTCAGGTCGGTGAGGAGGATGCGCGAGGCCGCGGACTTGGAGCCGCCCGAGGCCGTGATCTCCACGAGCCCCTTGGTGTTGGCGGGCACGAGGCTGCCCACATCCAGCCAGGAGGTGGTGAGCGCATCCTGGGCGCCGCGCAGGGGGAGCGACTTGCGCAGCAGGATGTTGGAGGTGCGCTCGTCGGCGGCCTCCTGGCCGTCATTGCTCATCCAGAAGACGAGGTTCTCCTGGGGCACGTTGCGCACCACGAGCTCCACCGAGTCCAGGTTGAGGTGGTTGAGGGGCAGGTTGCGCCAGGCGCTGCGCGGCAGGTAGCGGCCGGTGGAGCCGAAGCTCAGCTGCGGGCTGCGCGCGGAGATGGAGAAGGACCGCTCGTAGGTGGACAGCAGAGAGCCGCCCGTCGCCGAGGTGGCGCCCACGTCGATGCGCATGGCGTAGGAGCCGCGCTTGAAGTCACCGAAGACGCGGAAGCCCCAGCGCGAGGGCGACACGGAGAACTTCACCGGCGGGTTGAAGTGAATCGTGTCCGCGGCCGAGTCCTCGTCGAGGCTGCAGCGCGGGCCACCGCCACCGTAGTAGTCGTAGTCCTCCTCGCCCTCCTCGTGGCTGGGGGCGGCGTCACCCTCCACCTCGCGGCAGCGGACCTCGATGTAATGGCCCGTGGAGCCCTCCTGCGCGTAGGCATTGGTGAGGTCGAGCCGCTTGCCCACCTTCAGCGTGAAGGAGCCCTCGCCCGCGGCCGAGGTGCCGCCATTGCGTCCGGCCGAGGCCAGGCCCGGCTTGAGGGAGAACTTCACCTCGGCGCCCGGACGGAGGCTGGAGCCGCCGAGCGCGGCGGTGACGACATGGCGGTCCGTGGCGTGGGAGCGCAGCTTCACGTCGGAGAGCGACTTGCCGTCGACGGAGAAGGAGGCGAAGCGGCGCACGTTGCCCACGTCCACCGGGCCGGAGAAGACGAGGTCCGCTTCGACCTTGCCCTTGCGCACGTCCATCTGACTGGGCGACAGGCGCAGGAAGGCGAAGCCCGGCGTGGTGAAGGAGCGGCTCCACTCACCGTCGGCCTTGGGCTTCACCACGGTGCCATCGGCCAGCTCGAGCGCGTCGAGCGAGACGGTGTACTGGGTCTTGAAGGCGAAGCTGTCGCTCGGGGTGAAAACGAGCGTGGAGCCGCCGCGGAAGCTCAGCGCGCCGGGCACGTTCGGGGACACGGTGACGACGGTGCCCTTCTTCACCTCGTTGTCCTCGGGGGCCACGGCGCGGGGGAACTCCAGCACCACCTCGCGAGGCAGCATGCCCTCGGAGCCGAGCTCGTGGATGGCGGGGGCGAGGGACTCGGCCGAGGGCGGAGTGCTCGTATTGGACGAGCCGCTGCCACTGGCCGGGGCGCCCGGGATGGAGGACGGGTTGGATGGATCCGTGGAGCTCTTGGACTCATCCTTCTTGCAGCCAGCGAATGCGCCGACCAGCAGCGCCGCCAGCAACCACCGAACAGACCGCGGACCCATGGTGCCTCCGAGAACGAGACTCGGGTTGTGCACGCGCGTTCCCCCCCGAGTGAAATCGCGGGCGACGCTAGGGCGGCTCGAGGTCGGCGGTCAACGACGGGCGCTCGGAGTCACCCGCCATTCCGGGCGGGCGCGGTGTCCAGGTCCCATTGCTCCGGCGAGGACAGGCACACGCCATTGCCCGCGTCATCGGTGCTCACGCAGAAGCGGAATGGGCCGCACGTATCGGGTTGACTCACGAGGCACCGCGGACGGCATCGCCCCTGATGGCAGCGGGATCCTTCCCGACATTCGCCGGACCCATCTTGACCACAAGGCTGCACGCACCGCATCCGCGCCTCGCCCATGACGTGGACGGACATCTCCGCCTCACACACCTGGTTCCCGGGACAGGGCTCACGGGGGCAGCGGCGTCCCCACGCCCGCGCGCACACCGACACGCCGCCCTCACGCTGGATGCACTGCTGGCCTTCGGGACACGCGCGGCCCTCGCACGTGGGCTGACACACGGGCCCATCGGGGTCTCCGCGAGCACAGAAGGAGCCCTCCGGGCACGTCCCCTCCATTCCAGGCACGCACCGTCGGCCGCACCAGCCGGAAATGGAGCAGAAGAGACCCTGAGCACACCCCCATTCCAGCTGGGCAAACTGTGGAAACCGGAGGCACTGCTCGCCCTCCTTGCGCGTGCCCTCGAAGGCACATGCGCGGAGCGCCATCCGCTGCCGCCCGCGCATGGGAATGGAGCGGCAGGCGGTCTGGGCCGGGCACCGGGAGTCCGACTCGCAACCACTGCCCGTGCACCGCCGTTGCTGGTAGCGCGGGTCATGGAAACACACGAACGGAGGATCACACTGCTCGTCATCCTGACAGGGCTGAAGGAGGGTGGGCCGTTCGCGGGCCTCCGCGGGAGACAACCCCGGAGCGAAGCGCCACCCCTCGACCACCCGCTCCAGGGGCGCCCGTCTCCACAGGATGATGAGCCCCACGAGCGGGAGGACCAGCAGCGCCACGGCGGCGAACACCAGTACGGTCCGCCGCTTTTCCCGCCCGACCCTTCGCATCATGCGCGCCATGCTACCGGTACGGTGGACTCCATGAGCACGAGTTCGCCCGCCACCACCGAGGGCAGCGTGCGGTAACGTGCGCCCATGCCATCACAGGAGATTCGTCTCTCGCTCCAGCAGCGCCGGGCCGCATCTTCTCTGCTCATCCTGCTCGCCAACATTGGCATTGGCGGTTGCTTCGAGGCGGGCAACTGCACGCCAGCGGATAACACCCATAGCTGCTGCGTGAAGAACAACCCCATGAACCCGGGGGCCTGCGACGCCATGGAGGAAGCGGAAGGGGTGGCCTTCCGTGTCGTCAAATCCACGGCGAAGCCCCCCATTCTGGGTGGAAAAGTCGCGCTCACGGCCGCCGCCGCGCTCGTACTACATGATGTCGACTCCTTCCAGGCAGCTCGGGCGGACATCGAAAAGATCCTGGTGGACTGCGCACGCTACGCGGAAGAAGAGCTCAATCGGAGGCGGTTGGGTGGAAAGAAGCCAGAAAGGAGCGACTGCGACCAGGAAATCGGGAAGAAACCCAACGGCGATCCGATAACCCAAGCGATGCTCTGGGGATTGGAGAAGCACAAGGAGGCACGCGAGTGTGTGGATAGAGCCTTGACCCAACTGATACCCACGCAATTCAGCCTGGAACAGCGCTACCGCTTCGACCCCGCGACAGGCCAGAAGAGTCTCGTGAGCAAGGAAGCGCGAGACAAGCTCGTGCGACAAGGCCGGGCAAAAGAGCTCGAGGGTACCCTGGAGCCTGACGTCGTCATCCATTCAGGAGACCCATTGCAAGCGTGGGCCGTCTATGACTTCAAGTTTCCCTGCCCGGAGACCAACCTCCCCACCTGGACCAAATATCCCAAGGGACATCCGTACCAGGGGCGCACCCAAGGAGAGATGTACCGGCGAGCCCTGGGGCGCTCGCCTTCTCGTGTGACGCCCTTGGACGGAGTCATTCCGGATTCCCTATGGTGAGCGAACGCTATCCGAAGCTCAGGCAGACCTCGCCCGATGGCCGGTTGATATTGCGCGAGGGCCTCATCCTCTGTTTCTTCATGCGGCGCCCGCACGAAGAACTGTCGGCGGCCGTCACACGTGCTCTCGACCTCTACCTCGATGCCGTGGGGCACGAGAAACTGGGCTGGTACGTGGACATGGGAGGCGGCCTCGACCCCGGAGAATACAAGGGCTGGGCAGGGGACATCCGACCTCTGGATGGCGGACGCTGGGCGAAGGTTCGCGACGAACTGAGCTCCCGCGAGAGCTGCATCCTGCGCTTGGCGGAACACGAGAATCAGGTGGGTGGGTTTCATTTCGAATACCACGGCAGGCCGCGAGAAGACCTCGACCTGCCAGGTTTCGTGAGCGCGGTGTCCTTATGGTTGCCCACCGAATACCTGGAGCAACAGGGCCCCGACCGCGTCAAGGCCCTGGCAGTGGCGCTCGCACAAGAGTTCCCCCTCACCTCTGGCTATGCCAGCCTTGCCTTCAACTCCCTCCTGGAGAGCAAGCCGGTGATGCAGTTCATCCGCGAGCAATGCTGGCGCTATCCAGGCCTGGATGTACATCACCTCGACACCACAGCCATGGACCTGGGTGAGAGGGTACGGGGAGCCTACTGGCTGAACTTCTACGGTCAGCCATTGCTCAATCAACTTGGCGGTGTGGCAGGCCTTCGAGCGCGGCTGACTCTTCCAGAGGTATCCATCGAAGAGGCAGGCGCGCAAAAGGTGCTGGTGTCACTGGGGAAATGGCCTGAGGCAGGAGACGTGGAGCAAAAGAGAGAGATGAAACCGTACCGCGTCCTGGCCCGGGTATTGGAACCCTACCTGTACGAGGAGCCCGATTCCCAGGAGACCGCACGACGCTGGCAGCGCCGCTTCCTCGACTGACCGCCACCCGCGCGGCACGGCCGGCCCGCCCGCGCACCACCTCGAAAGTCACCCCGCCCAACTGCCCCATGAGGTAGAGTGCCCGGGTCCGGAGGCCTTCCGCCCATGACCCTCGCCACCGCGGGCTTCGCCCGTTTCCCCCCTGAGCTGCTCTTCGTCCTCGCCGCCTCGCTGCTGCTCTGGCCTCCGGTGCATCGGGTCCTCCTGCGTCTCACGGCGTGGTGCTTCGAATGGGGCGCCTTCCGCGTGGCCCTCGTCCTCACTCGTGTCCTGGAGTGGCTTCCCCTCGCGGCCTGGATGAGATCCTGGCTGTGGCGGGAGGAGCTCTACGCGCACTCGGCGCTCGGACACACCGAGAGGGCCATCACGGGCGCCCGCCGCCTCGCGGTCCATGCCAAGGCGGATGGGTGTCTGCCTTGCGCCAACTGTGCCATCAACCTCTTCATCAACGCCGGCCTCTATCGGGAGGCACTCGACATCGAACGGAGCTGGCCGGGTCCGTCCCATCCCCCGGAGCCCTCCGCGGCGCGCACGTGGGCCCTGGTGCGCTTCAATCTCGTCGAGGCCGTCTACAACCTCGGGAGCTGGGAGGCCGCCAGCGCCCGTCTGTCCAACCTGGAGGAGGTGGCGCGCGGGGATTCTTTCCTGTGGAACTTCTTCCCCGTCCAGCGAGCGTGGATCCTCGCGCACACCGGACGCGGAGAGGACGCGCTGAGCGCACTCGCCCAGGTGGACTGGCGGCGCCTGCCCCGGCTGTACCGGAGCGAAGCGCACTTCGCCCTCGCCGCCTCGCTGCTGGCGGTGCACCGGTACGAGGAGGCGCGGCGCGAGGCACGCACGGGGTTGAAGCACGCCCGCCGGGTATCGAGCACGCGCAACGGGCTGTTCCTGCTCGGACGCATCACCCTGGAGGCGGGTCAACCGGAGGACGCCCTGCGCTTCTTCGAGGCTGGAGTCTCGCACCCCTACCAGGGCCAGGGGGGTGACGGCTTGCTAGCCTGGGGGGATTGCCTCGCGCAGCTCGGCCGTCATGACGAGGCCCGGGAGGTGTGGCGGCTCGTCCTCACACGAGACAAACAGAGCGGTGCCGCCTCACGGGCGGCCTCCCGGCTCGGGCTCCACGGGCCGGTTTCTCCAAACGGGAGGCACTCGCGCGCTTCACTTCTGGACGTCCAGAAGTGATTATGCATTTTACATGCAACATAACTTCCAGACGTCCAGAAGTGCGGGCCGTCTGGGGCGCACATGCGCTGCCCGGGAGAGTCCCGGTCCAGCCCATCGCAAGCCGCGCTAAGGTGCGCGGCCGATGCCTCTGCCCATCCGGCTGGTGCTGCTACGCCCGCGCAACGCGGAGAACCTGGGGGCTGCCGCCCGGGCCATGAAGAACTGCGGGCTCTCCGAGTGGACCTGGGTCCACCCCGAGGCCGAGGACCTCGCACCCGCGCGCCGGCTCGCCGTCCACGCCGAGGACGTGCTGGAGGCCTCGGGCCGCGCGGACTCGCTCGACGAGGCCGTGGCCGACTGCGTCTGGGTGGTGGGCACCAGCTCGCGCAAGGTGGAGGGCAAGCGCCGGCTGTCTCCCCGCGCCGTGGCCGAGGAGCTGGTGCAGCGCGCCGCCCAGGGGCCCGTGGCCCTCGTCTTCGGCGATGAGCGCAGCGGGCTCACCAACGCCGAGGTCGAGCGCTGTCACGACCTGTCCGCCGTCCCCACCGCCCCCGAGCAGCCCTCCATCAACCTCGCCCAGGCCGTGCTGCTGTACGCCTACGAAATCCGCATGGCCACGCTGGCCGCCTCGCCTCCCCCGGCCGCTCCCCTCCCCGTCGCGGCCACGGACACCGAGCTGACCCAGGTGGAGTCCGCCCTGGAGCAGGCCCTCGTGGCCGGCGGCTTCCTCGTGGACGAGCAGGCCCGGGGGCGCACCGGGCTCAGGGATCTCTTCGCCCCCCTGCGCCGCTCCCGGCTCACGCGCAAGGAGGCGAAGCTGTGGCTCGCCGCCCTGCACACCCTGGCCAAGCGGCTGCGCCCGTAGCCGCGCACTGGGGGACTCCCGGGAGGGGTGATAAAACCCGGCTGCCGCCACCTTCCGGCGGAGACATGGGAGGCAGGATGCGTTGGATTCATGGGCTGTCCGGGGTCGTCCTCTTCACCGCGCTCCAGGCGTGCACGCAGGCACCGGAGGCCCCCCAGGCACCGGCCACGGCCCAGGCCCCGGTGGCGTCCCAGCAGGCCCCGGCGGCGGCCGCTCCGAGGAGCTTCACCGCCACGCTCGTCACCCGCGTCGACGGCAAGGAGGACTCGAGCCAGCTCCTCGTGCGCGGTGACGTGCTGCGTGTCGGGCAGCCCAACGCGGGCGACGCCGACCTCTACGACCTCGGCGCGGGCAAGAAGTGGATCCTCCGTCCGAAGCAGAAGCTGGCGGTCGAGCGCAACGTCCAGCGCTCCCAGGTCATGCTCGCCATGCTCCTGCCCGATGTGAGCGGGAACCCCTGCTCCCAGCATCCCCACATCCTGTGCACGCGCGAGGGCGAGGAGACGGTCGACGGGCGCCCGTTGGTGAAATGGCGGCTCGACCTGGCCAGCGAGAAGCAGGCCCAGAAGGACAACCCGGCCCTGGCGTGGGTGGATCCCTCGCTCGGGGCCATGGTGCGGTTCGCCGCGGAGAAGCAGAAACTGGGCTTCGAGCTGCGCGACCTCAAGGCCGGTCCCGTGGATGAGGCCCTCCTCCAGGTGCCCTCGGACTTCACCCGGGTGGAGGGGGCCACGGCGGCCACGACGCCCTGAGCTACCGCGAGGGGCCCAGGAGCTTCGTCATCAGCTTCGGGTCGTCCGGCAGCAGCCCCGACTTCGGCAGGCGCTCGAGCAGCTTCCTCCAGCGCGCGTCCGCCTTGTACGTCTTCTGGAAGAGCGGCACCGCCTCGTCCACCCTGCCCACGTTGACGAGCGACACCGCGTGCCAGAACACCATCTCCGCGTTGCCCGGCGCGAGCGCCTCGGCCGAGGAGTAGGCCTTCAGCGCCGCCTCGGTGTCGTTGCGCTCGATGGCGAGGTCTCCCTCGTTCATCAGGTTGTAGGCGCGCTGCAGCGTCACCAGCCGGCGCAGCTCCTTGAGGGGCGTGGGAGCGTCCTCCACCCGCAGGTCGAACTTGCGGTCCACCCACGGGCGCCCCGAGGCCTTGCCCGACACCACGATGAGCGCCGCCGACTGACGCCCGCGGATGTCCCCGCCCTGCGCCTCGGCCGCCTCGAGCGCCACGAGCATCCGCTCGGCCAGGTCCCCCTTCGCCTCCCGGAAGGCCTTGGCCATCGCCGGCCACACGGTGTCCTTCTCCATCATGTTGGCCTGCACCGAGAAGTTCTCGCCCACGAGGTGGCCCGCCGCGCTGATGCACTTGTCTCCCGTGTGCGCCGCCACCCGGCCCTTCGCGTCGATCATCGCCACCTGCCGCACCTGGCTCGCCGAGTCCGCGGCCAGCAGCCCCGCGAGGGACTCGGGAGCGCCACGGCCCGCGCGCATCAAATCCAACCCGAGCTTCCCGTACGTCGGGTCCACGAAGGACTGGGTGGCCACCGCGCCCACGCCCGCCTCGGCCCAGGGCACCGTCGAGCCCACCGAGAACCAGTGCGACTGCACCGCCACGCCCAGCTCCCCCGTCTCCGGGTCTCTCGCGACGATGGAGTAGGTGTGCACGGGCCGCCTGGGCACGGGAGCGGAAACGGGCCCGGCGGCGAAGGCCGGCAGGGCGAGCAGGGCGAGCAACGGGATGAAACGCGGCATGGGTCCTCCAGGGAGCGGGGCGCGCAGCCTGGGCGAGCGGGCGTGCGGCCGCAAGCGCTCTCGTGCCCAGGGCCCTCCAGGGAGCGGCGGGGAAGCCGTCCCAGTCCGGCGCGCTCCGGGTCCCTACCTTCCCTGGAGATTCCACCCGTGGAAGGAGCTGACCATGTGGCACATGCCCTACGAGCGGATGTCCGTTGGTGACGGGCCCGAGGACACCCCGGCCATCCCCAAGCGCGAGGCGCCCGAGGAGAAGGAGAACGGACCCAAGCGCACGCCCAATGCCGCCGAGGGCACCGAGGGCGGAGAGCGCTCCATGCCCCAGGGCGAGCCCGGCCCGACGCCTGGCTCGTCGGAAGGCGGCGCCTTCGACGATGAGCCCTCGCGGCGCTGAGCCGCGGCCGTTACAGTGGGCGGAGCATGCCCCGTAAGCCTCCCCCCTCCCGCCGGCCCGCGCCCCCCCCTGCCAAGCACACCCATACCGGGCGCTGGGAGGGCAAGCCCAAGCCGGACTGGCTGTCCCGCGCGCTCGCTCGGGCCGGGGTGCTGCCACAGGAGGAGGCCGAGCAGGCCATCCAGGCGGGCCGGGTCTCCGTGAATGGGAAGGTGGTGAAGTCCCCGCTCGCTCCGGTGTCCCCGGGAGCCAGCGTGCGCGTGGACGGGCTGCCCGTGTCGCTCGAGGCGCCCACGCGCGTCATCGCCTTCCACAAGCCGGCGGAGCTGCTCACCTCCACGGTGAGCCAGCACCGCGTGGGCACCGTCTACGAGGTGCTCCTGCCCCAGCTGCCGCCCGAGCTGGCTGGCTTCACCTGGCATGCGATGGGCCGGTTGGACCGGGGCACCACCGGGCTGCTCCTCTTCACCAATGACGACAAGCTCGTCACGCACGTGACGTCCCCCGAGACGCACCTCACCAAGCGCTACGTGGCCACGGTGTTCAGCGAAGCGGACGAGGAGAAGGTCGCCCCGCTGCGCCAGGGGGTGGAGCTGGAGGACGGCACGGCCCGGCCCGCGAAGGTCGTGCTGCGAGATCCTCATACCGTCGAGGTCACCGTCACCGAGGGCCGCAACCACCAGGTGAAGCGGATGCTCGGCGCGGTGGGGCTGCCGGTGCGCGCCCTGCACCGCGAGGCGGTGGGCGGCGTGGAGCTGGACGTGCCCGAGGGCTCCTTCCGGCTCCTCACCGACGCGGAGCTCGCCGAGGGGCTCCGCTACACCCCGTCCTCATAAGGAGTGACGCTCAGGACTGGCGCTTGAGGCTGCCCACCGTGAGCCCCGCCTGGCGCGGCTGCACGCGGTTGATCTCATCGGCGCGGGCGCGGGCGAGCTCCGGCACGGTGGAGGACGAGTGCGGGCCGGCGGCGGCAGTCCCCGAGGCGGGCGCGGTGCTTCCCCCGGCCCCCGCGAGCAACTGCTGGATGCGCGCCCAGCGGGCCTTCTCCTCGGCCATCAGCCGCGTCAGCTCCTCGCGGGCGCCGGCGTCCGGCAGCTCCCGGGCCACGGCCGCCACCCGATCCAGGAAGGGCATCAGGTAGCCGATGTCCCTGTCGAATCCCGCGGGCTTCGCCATGTGCATCCTCCTCGAGCGGGGGAGCGGGGCGCTCCACCCTTCCTGGCTCCCGGGCAACCGTCCGGGCGTTCCCCCCACCTCTACCCCCGGAAATCCCCGGGGGCGACAGAAGTATTCGGGGGCCTTCATGGTTATGAACGGCGAGTGTAGGCGGGGCTCCTCCAGCAGCCCAGCACCCGGGGGGGCTTCCCCTTGGGCCTCAGAGGGAGTACACGGCTCCCCCGGCTCCATGCCGATTTGGCTGGAAACTTCAAGCGGCGGGAAGTAAGGGCGCCCCCTGCCCTGTTCTCGCAGGACTTTCATCATCAGAAGGACCGACTCTCGTGGCCACCCAAGTTCCCATCGAAAAGGTTCGTAACATCGGCATCTCCGCCCACATCGACTCGGGCAAGACGACGCTCTCCGAGCGCATCCTCTTCTATACGGGCCGCATCCACGAGATCCACGAGGTGCGTGGCAAGGATGGCGTGGGCGCGAAGATGGACTCGATGGATCTGGAGCGTGAGAAGGGCATCACGATCCAGTCCGCCGCCACCTACGCCATGTGGGGCGAGTACAACATCAATCTGATCGACACCCCGGGACACGTGGACTTCACCATCGAGGTGGAGCGCTCCCTGCGCGTGCTCGACGGTGCCATCCTCGTGCTCTGCTCGGTGTCCGGCGTTCAGTCCCAGTCCATCACGGTGGACCGGCAGATGAAGCGCTACAAGGTTCCCCGCATCGCGTTCGTCAACAAGATGGACCGCGCGGGCGCCAACTACGAGCGCGTCGCCGCCCAGCTCAAGGAGAAGCTGAGCCACCACCCCGTGCGCCTCCAGGTTCCGATCGGCGCCGAGGAGCGCTTCCAGGGTCTCATCGACCTCATCCAGATGAAGGCCTTCTACTTCGACGGTGAGGCCGGCGAGATCATCCGCGAGGAGGCCATCCCCGCCGACCTGCTCGACAAGGCCAAGGCCGACCGTCTGGAGATGATCGAGAAGGTCGCCGAGGTGGACGACACCCTGGGCGAGCTCTTCCTGGCCGACGCCGCCATCACCAACGACCAGATCATGGCCGCCGTCCGCCGCGCCACCATCGCGCTGAAGATGACGCCCGTCATGTGCGGCTCGGCGTACAAGAACAAGGGCGTGCAGCTGCTGCTCAACGCCATCTGCTCGTTCCTCCCCCACCCGGCGGAGATCACCAACGAGGCGCTGGACCAGAAGAACGCCGAGGCGAAGGTCATCCTCGAGTCCAACCCGGACAAGCCCTTCGTCGGCCTCGCGTTCAAGCTGGAGGACGGCCGCTACGGTCAGCTGACCTACATGCGCATCTACCAGGGCCAGGTGAAGAAGGGTGACTTCATCGTCAACCAGGCCAACCAGAAGAAGGTCAAGGTCCCGCGCCTCGTTCGCATGCACTCGAACGAGATGAACGACATCAACGAGGCGCGTGCCGGCGACATCGTCGCCCTCTTCGGCGTCGAGTGCGCCTCCGGCGACACGTTCACCGACGGCACCGTGCAGTACACGATGACGTCCATGTTCGTGCCGGACGCCGTCATCTCGCTCGCCGTCTCCCCGAAGAACCGCGACTCCCAGGCCAACTTCTCCAAGGCCCTCAACCGCTTCACCAAGGAAGACCCCACCTTCCGCGTGACCCGGGACGAGGAGTCCGCCGAGACGATCATCCGCGGCATGGGTGAGCTGCACCTGGAGATCTACATCGAGCGCATGAAGCGCGAGTACAACTGCGAGGTGATCGCCGGTAAGCCGCAGGTGGCCTACCGCGAGACCATCTCCCAGAAGGGCGAGTTCTACTACACGCACAAGAAGCAGACCGGTGGTTCCGGCCAGTTCGCGCGCGTGTGCGGCTACGTCGAGCCCCTGCCGGCCGACGCCGTGCAGCAGTACGAGTTCGTGGACGACATCGTGGGCGGCTCCATCCCCCGCGAGTTCATCCCCGCGTGCGACAAGGGCTTCCAGGAGGCCGTCAAGAAGGGCAGCCTCATCGGCTTCCCCGTGGTGGGCCTGCGCGTGGTCATCAACGACGGCGCGTTCCACGCGGTGGACTCGTCCGAAATGGCGTTCAAGACCGCCGCCATCATGGGCTTCCGCGAGGGCTACGCGGCCGCCAAGCCGATCATCCTCGAGCCGATGATGAAGGTGGAGGTCCAGGCTCCCGAGGACTTCCAGGGCTCGGTGGTGGGACAGATCAACCAGCGCCGTGGCACCATCCTCGAGTCCAGCACGGCCGAGGGCTACGTGACGGTGGTGGCCGAGGTGCCGCTGAACACCATGTTCGGCTACTCCACGGACCTCCGCTCGGCCACCCAGGGTAAGGGCGAGTTCACCATGGAGTTCGCCAAGTACTCGCCGGTGCCCCGCAACGAGGCCGAGGCCCTGATGGCGAAGTACAAGGAGAAGCAGGCCGCCGAGCAGGCCGCGCGCAAGTAGTACCGCGCTGCACGGCCTGACAGTTCCAGGCTGTTGAAGGAAGGCGCCTCCCCCGGGGGCGCCTTCTGTTTTTTCGGGTCCGGCGGCGAGTGCCGCGCGGGCCCACCCGGGGACACACCCCCAATCCGAGAATCCATGACTTTTGATGACCTGAAGCTTGCCGAGCCCCTCCTGCGCGCCGTGAAGGCCGAGGGCTACACCATCCCCACCCCCATCCAGCAGAAGGCCATTCCGCACGTGCTGGAGGGCAAGGACGTGCTCGGCTGCGCTCAGACGGGTACCGGCAAGACGGCGGCGTTCACGCTGCCCATCCTCCAGCGGCTCTCCGTGGGCCGCCCGCCGCCGCCCGCCCGTGGGCGCCCCATCCGAGCGCTCGTGCTCAGCCCCACCCGCGAGCTGGCCGCCCAGATTGCCGAGAGCGTCCGTGCGTACGGCCGCCACACCGGCCTCACCAGCGCCGTCATCTTCGGCGGCGTGGGCCAGAACGCCCAGGAGCAGTCGCTCAAGCACGGCGTGGACATCCTCGTGGCCACGCCGGGCCGCCTGTTGGACCTGATGAACCAGGGCTTCGTGTCCTACAAGTCGCTCGAGGTGTTCGTCCTCGACGAGGCGGACCGGATGCTGGACATGGGCTTCATCCATGACGTGAAGCGCGTCATCGCGAAGCTGCCCACGCAGCGGCAGACGCTGTTCTTCTCGGCCACCATGCCGCCGGAGATCCAGGGCCTGGCCAACAGCATCCTGAAGAACCCGGTGCGGGTCGAGGTGGCGCCGGTGGCCACCACGGCGGAGACCATCGATCAGCGGCTGTACTTCGTGGAGAAGGAGCAGAAGCGCGGGCTCCTCGTCCACCTGCTGCAGACGGACAAGGCCATCGAGCGGGTGCTCGTCTTCACGCGCACCAAGCACGGGGCGAACCGGGTGGCGAAGCAGCTGGAGACGGCGGGCATCGGCGCGGCCCCCATCCACGGCAACAAGAGCCAGAACGCGCGCGAGCGGGCGCTGGCGGACTTCAAGTCCGGCGCGTGCCGGGTGCTGGTGGCCACGGACATCGCGGCGCGCGGCATCGACATCGATGGCATCACCCACGTCATCAACTTCGACCTGCCCAACATCCCGGAGACGTACGTGCACCGCATCGGCCGCACGGGCCGGGCGGGCGCCGCGGGCATCGCCCTCTCCTTCTGCGACACCGAGGAGCGCGCGTACCTGAAGGACATCGAGCGCATCATCCGCCGGCGCGTGCCGGTGGTGGAGGCCCAGCCGTACCGCTCGGACACGTCGCTCGAGTCCGCTCCGGCGGCCCGGCCCCAGCAGCAGAGCACCCGTGCTCCGCAGGGCCAGGGCGGTGGGTTCCGCGGCGAGCGCAACGAGGGCAACGGTGGCCGCCGCCAGCGCGGTGGTCGCGGTGGCGGTGGCGGTGGCGGTGGCGGTGGCGGTGGCGGTGGCGGTGGACGCGGAGGTGGTGGCCGTGGCGGGGCCCGGAACGATCGTCCGGCCAGCCAGGGCGCCCGTCCCGCGGCGCAGGGTGGCTCGCAGCAGGCCGCCCGTTCCTCCACGCAGGCTCCGGCGGCACCGCCCGCCGTTTCCCAGAGGCCTCGCGCCCCCAAGTGGCTGTAAAGAAGCAGCCGCGACGAGAACCTCTGTTCTGCATTCGAGACGACCGTGACCCTGCTCCGCGCCGCCGACGTTCAACTCTCCTTCGGCAGCCGTACCGTCTTCCAGGGCCTGACGCTCACCATTGAAGAGGGTGAGCGCGTGGGCCTCGTGGGAGTGAACGGCTCCGGCAAATCCTCGCTGATGAAGATCATGGCGGGGGTGATGCGCCCGGACGCGGGGGAACTGCAGCTGCGCCGGGGGGCACGGGTCACCTACCTCCCGCAGGAGCCCGAGTTCCCCCCGGGCGCCACGGTCGCCTCGGAGCTGAGCGTGGCCCAGGGCCCCTTGCGCGAGGTCCTGGCCGCGCACACCGAGCTGAGCCGCCGCCTCGAGTCCTCGCCCACCGAGGCGCAGGGCAAGCTGCTGGAGCAGCTCTCGGCCCTGTCGGACCGCATCGATCACCTCGGCGGCTGGGACACGGAGCACCACGCGAAGACGCTCCTGGACCGGCTGGGGGTGAAGGAGTGGGACCGGCCCGTGGCCGAGCTCTCCGGCGGTCTGCGCAAGCGCGTGGCCATCGCCCGGGCGCTGCTGATGCGGCCGGACATGCTGATGCTGGACGAGCCCACCAACCACCTGGACGCCGACACGGTGGACTGGCTGGAGGATGAGCTGGATCAGCTCCCCGGCTCGCTGCTGCTGGTGACGCACGACCGCTACTTCCTCGACGGCCTGGTGGATCGCATCGTGGAGATCCAGCCCGGAGAGGGCCTCGTCTCGTTCCCGGGCAACTACGAGGCGTACGTGGAGCAGAAGCTGGTGGCGCAGGAGAACGCGTCCGTCGCCCAGCACAAGCGCGAGCGCTGGATTTCCCAGGAAGTGGCGTGGCTGCGCAAGGGCCCCGAGGCGCGGCGCACCAAGAGCAAGGCGCGCATCGAGCGGGCGCGCAAGCTGATGGCGGAGAAGGGCTTCCAGCGGCCCAAGGTGGCGGCGCTGCAGGTGCTCCAGGCCCCCCGGCTGGGACACACCGTCATCGAGGCGGAGGCGGTGCGCAAGTCCTTCGGCGAGCGCAAGGTGCTCGAGAACGTGAACCTGCTGCTCCAGCGCGGCGAGCGCGTGGGCCTGGTCGGCCCCAACGGCGTGGGGAAGACGACCTTCCTGCGCGTGCTGCTCGGCGAGCTGCAGCCGGACGCCGGCAAGGTGGTCATCGGCAAGAACACCAAGGTGGCCTACTACGATCAGACGCGGGCCTCGCTGGACCCGGAGCAGACGGTGTACGAGGCGGCCTCGCCCCGCGGGGACGACTGGGTGGAGCTGGGCGACGAGCGGGTGGCGCTGCGCGACTACCTGGACGACCTGCTCTTCCCCGTGCCCATGCAGCGCATGCAGGTGAAGGCGCTGTCGGGTGGCGAGCGCAACCGGCTGCTGCTCGCGCGGCTCTTCCTGGAGGGCGCCAACGTCCTCGTGCTCGACGAGCCCACGAACGACCTGGACATCGTCACGCTGAACATCCTCGAGAGCCTGCTGGTGCGCTTCACGGGCAGCGTGCTGCTGGTGACGCACGACCGCTACTTCCTGGACAAGGTGGCCACGTCCATCCTGGCCTTCGAGGGCGACGGGAAGGTGACGCGGTACGAAGGCAACTTCGCGATGTACCGGCGGCTGAAGGAGCAGGCCCAGGCCCGCGCCTCGGCCCCCCCGGCTGCCGCGCTGAAGAAGGCGGAATCCACTCCAGCGGCCGAGCCCAAGCAGGCGCGCAAGCCGGGCAAGCTCTCGTACAAGGAGCAGCGCGAGCTGGACGGGATGGAGGCGGCCATCGAAGCGGCGGAGACGCGCAAGGTCGAGCTGGAAGCGCAGCTCGTGGATCCGAGCGTCTACTCGAGCGGAAGCAAGGCGGCCGAGGTGCAGAAGAACCTGGAGGCGGCATCCGCGGAGGTAGATCGCCTCTACGCGCGTTGGCAGGAACTGCAAGACCTGGCCGCCGGAGCAGCCTGAGTCTCCCGAGAAACCACTGTGAAAAATCCCCTCTCCTTCCGGGAGAGGGACGGGGTGAGGGTATGGCGTATCCCGCCCCCATCTGAGGTCCCATGATTCGTCTCGACAACATCGGCAAGCAGCACGGACAGCAGATCCTCTTCGTGGAGGCGTCTGCGCAGCTCAACAAGGGCGAGAAGGTGGGCCTGGTGGGCCCGAACGGAGCGGGCAAGTCCACGCTCTTCAAGATGATCGTCCAGCGCGAGCACCCGGACGAGGGCCAGGTGTCCGTGGATCGCGGCGTCACCATCGGCTACTTCGACCAGGACGTGGGCGAGATGGCGGGCAAGAGCGCCGTGGCCGAGGCCATGGACGGCGCGGGGCCGGTGTCCGAGATCGCCGCGGAGCTCAAGCAGCTCGAGGCGGCCATGGCGGACCCCGAGCGCATGGACGAGATGGACAAGCTCGTGGAGCGCTTCGGCGTGGTGCAGGGGCGCTACGAGGAGCTCGGCGGGTACGCGCTGGAGGGACGGGCGCGGGAGATTCTCGCGGGCCTCGGCTTCACCGAGGAGATGATGGACGGGGACGTGGGGGCGCTGTCGGGCGGGTGGAAGATGCGCGTGGCGCTCGCGCGCATCCTGCTCATGCGTCCGGACGTGATGCTGCTGGACGAGCCCAGCAACCACCTGGACCTCGAGTCGCTCATCTGGCTGGAGACCTTCCTCAAGGGCTTCGAGGGCGCGCTGCTGATGACGAGCCACGATCGCGAGTTCATGAACCGCATCGTGACGAAGATCATCGAGATCGACGGCGGCGAGCTCACGACGTACACGGGCGACTACAACTTCTACGAGCAGCAGCGGGCGATCAACGAGAAGCACCAGCAGGCGCAGTACGACCGCCAGCAGGCGATGCTCGCCAAGGAGCTGAAGTTCATCGAGCGCTTCAAGGCGCGCGCCTCGCACGCGGCCCAGGTGCAGAGCCGGGTGAAGAAGCTGGACAAGATCGAGAAGGTGGAGCCGCCCAAGCGCCGCCAGACGCTGCTCTTCGAGTTCCAGCAGGCGCCGCGCTCGGGCGACGACGTGGCGAAGCTGGAGCGGGTGGTGAAGGGCTACGGCAAGCGCCGCATCTACAGCGGCCTGGACTTCCTCGTGCGGCGCGGCGAGCGCTGGTGCGTGATGGGCGTGAACGGCGCGGGCAAGTCCACGCTGCTCAAGCTCATCGCCGGCGAGTCGCGGCCGGATGACGGCGCGGTGTCGGTCGGCGGCAGCGTGAAGATGGGCTACTTCGCCCAGCACGCCATGGAGCTGCTCAAGCCCGAGCAGACCGTGTTCGACTCGCTGGTGGACAAGTTCCCCCGCGCCTCGCAGGGCTCGCTGCGCGCTCTGGCGGGGTGCTTCGGCTTCTCCGGCGATGAGATCGAGAAGAAGTGCAAGGTGCTCTCCGGTGGCGAGAAGGCCCGGCTCGTGCTGGCGCAGATGCTCTACGATCCGCCCAACTTCCTGGTGCTCGACGAGCCCACCAACCACCTGGACATGACGACGAAGCAGATGCTGATCACGGCGCTGGCCAACTACGAGGGCACCATGCTCTTCGTGAGCCACGACCGGCACTTCCTCGCCGCGCTGTCCAACCGGGTGCTGGAGCTCACGCCCGAGGGCATCCACCAGTACGGCGGTGGCTACACCGAGTACGTGGCGCGCAGCGGCCACGAGGCCCCCGGCCTGCGCAGCTGACGCTGCGGGCAGAGCCCACGCACCGAGCCCCGGCACCTCCCCTGGTGACCGGGGCTTTGCTTTTCGCCTCACCCGCCAGGGACTCCCGGGGGTGGTTTTGACAGGCCGGGTCACGCGGGCGGATGCTCCTCGTCACAGGAGCATCCATGAGCACCACGAGCCCACTGTCCTCCGAGCCGTATGACGCCATCATCGTCGGTGGCCGCCCCGCCGGAGCGAGCCTCGCGCTGCGCCTGGGCCGTCTCGGCTGGCGCGTCCTGATCATCGAACGGGCGAACTTCCCCAGCGCGCCACCGGTCTCGGTGCCCTTCCTCATGAACAGCGCCATGAGCCTGCTCGACGAGCTCGAGATCCCCGAGTCCGAGTACGCCCACGACGCGCCGCGCCTCCGCAACTTCTTCATCGAGTACAAGGACTACTTCCGCGCCCACTGCGCCATCAGCGATGTCGGTGGCCGCGACTACATCTACACCGTCGATCGCGAGCGCCTCGACAGCAGCCTCTGGAATCACCTCTCCCGCTACGGCTCGGTGACGCGGCTCGAGGGCGTGAGCGTCCTGGACCTCGAGCGCGATGCCTCCGGGCGGGTGAACGGGGTCAAGGTCCGGCTCGAGGATGGTTCGGAGCAGAAGGTGAACGGCAGCTGTGTCGTCGGCGCCGATGGACGCTTCAGCCTCGTCGCGCGTCAGGCCGGCGCTCGCATCACCGAGCAGCACACGGACGTCGAGACCTCGCTGCTGTACGCATACTGGACCGGGCACGCGCCGTACGAGCCCGACCCCGTGGGCATCCACGTCCATGCGCCCGGCGACGGCTTCAGCGTCATCCTCATGCCCACCACGGAGAACCGCGTCGCGGTCGTCTTCCAGGGGCGCGCCGATCGCTTCCAGGCGCCCGAGGACGCCCAGTCCTATTACCTCGAGGGCCTGCGCCGTTACCCCTCCATCTGGCGCCGTCTGGCCAACGCCACCCAGGTCTCGAAGCTCAGCGGCATGAAGCGGGTGGGCAACCTGTACCGTCAGGCGGGCGGTCCCGGCTGGGTGCTCGTGGGCGACGCCTTCCACCAGAAGGATTCCATCGACGCGCAGGGCATCTACGACGCCCTCCTCGAGAGCAAGCTGCTCGCCGCCGCGCTCGTCGAGTGGAAACAGGGCACCCTCAGCTGGGAGCAGGCCGTCGAACGCTACGAGCGCGAAGCCATCGCCGCCACGCGCCCCATGTTCCAGGCCACGCTCGACCGGCTGAAGCGGGAGATCTACACCGAGATGCCACCCTGGGCCGCCAGGAGCGTGCTCCGCTGGATGATGACGGATGCCGAGTACATGAAGCGCTTCTCGCTCCTGGTCGGCCGCCGCATCGACCCCGCGCAGTGGGCTCCGCCGGGGCTCCTGCTGGGCGCATTGGCTCGCGGCATCGCGGGCGACGTGCGCCGGCTCGTGGGCCGCGCGGATTGATCGAGGAGCTCCTCGGGGACCTCGACCAGGCGCTCGGCTGATGCCATTAGACGCCCGCTCAGGCGAGCACCGCGGCGAGCAGCAGCGTCCCCGCGGTGAGCGCGCAGGCCGTCCAGCCCACGATGCGCTTCGCCCGGCGCCGCGCGGCCGACTCCGGGTCCGCGCGCTCCTCGGCCTCGATGCGCCGCCGCTGGAGCCGCGGCAACCAGATGCCCGCCAGGATTCCGGAGGCGATCGCCTGCACCGCCCCCAGCACCAGCGCGACCCGGAGGTGCCCGAGCGCGGTAGCGAGGCCCATGGCGCCGCACACCCCCACCAGTTGCACCGCGGCCCAGAGCGCGAACCGCCGCAACGCGCGCCGCTCCTCCTCGTCGTGCGCCCCCGCGAGCTGGCGCCGCAGCCCGTAACGCAGCCCGAGGAGCCCGGCCATGAGCCCGCCTCCGGACCCGAGCACCCCCGCGCCCACCTTGCCCAGCAGCGGGAGCTGGAGCGCCGCCAGGGAGCCGCCCACCGGTGCGCCCATGGGCAGCGCGGCCATGACGGCGCGTGCGAAGCCCTCGTCCGGGGCCGTGCCCTCGGCGCACGCGCCCACGTCGTCGAGCGTCGCCTCACGCAGCACGCCGCGCGCCCGCTCGAGCCGCTTGCGCACCGCCGCTTCACTCAGGTCGAGCAGCTTCGCCACCTGCGCGGCCGATCTCCCCTCCCGGTAGTAGAGGATGACCACCTCGCGGCTCTCCTCCGGCAGCGCGTCGAGCGCCGCGGCGAGCCGTGCCGCCTGCTCCGCTCCGAGGAGCTTTGCCTCCGCGTCCTCCAACGGAGCGGCGCTCTGGCCGAGCAGGAGCTCGGCTTCCGCGCCCAGCACCTCGTGCCTCCGGCCCCTGCGCCGGAGGAAATCGCGCGCGCGGTTGCGCGTCAGCTCGCGGAGCCAGGGCAGAAAGCTCTCGGGCCGCGTCAGCCGGTGGAGGCCCTTCCACGCGTGCAGGAACACCTCCTGCGCGATGTCCTCGCTCGAAGCCAGGTCCCCACTCATCGCCAACGCGATTGAGCCGACGAGGCGCTGATGGGCGAGCACCACCGCGTGGAAGGCGTCGCGATCGCCCCGCGCCGCCGCTACGACCGGACTGAGGTTCTCCATGTTCCGCGTCATCGACATCCGCTCCTGTTCATGCCCCGGAGGGCCTTCGCGAACAAGGTCGTCGCCCGGCGGGAAATGTGACGTGTGCTCCCGCGATTTCGTGCAAGTCCCCGGAACAACGAGGGTTTTCGCGGGCCTGGGGGTTCGGCAAGAAGCTCAGAGCAGCTTGCCGGGGTTGAGGATGCCGAGCGGATCCACCGCGGCCTTGATGGCGAGGTGGAGCCGGTGGGTCTCGGGACCGAGCTGCCGGGCGATGAACGGCCGCTTGAGAGTGCCGACCCCATGCTCGCCGGTGATGGTGCCTCCCAGCTCGAGCACCACGTGCAGGATGTCGTCGAACGCCGCCCGGGCCCGAGCCACCGCCTCCGGATCGTTCCGGTCGAAGACGAGCGTGGGGTGCATGTTCCCATCGCCCGCGTGCCCGAAGGTGCCAATGAGCACCTGGCGCTGCTCGGCGATGCGCTCGACCGCCGCGAGCAGCTCCGCGATGCGCGAGAGCGGCACGCCGACATCATCGAGCAGCGTCGAGCCCTGCCGCTCCAGCGCGGGGAAGGCGAACCGGCGAGCACCGAGCAGCAGCTCGCCCTCGGCCTCGTCGGCGGAGTGGGCGACGAAGGTGGCCCCGTTGGCCTCACAGGCGGCCACCATTCGAGCGCACTCGGCCACGCCCTGCTCGCCTCCGGCATCCGAGCGCGCCAGCAGGAGCGCCGCGGACTCGACGTCCAGTCCCATGGGCCGGGCGGCCTCGACGGCGCGCACGGTGGTGCGGTCCATCAGCTCCAGGAGCGAGGGCCGGGTGTCGGCCATGATGTCCATGACGGCCGCACCGGCTCCGACGAGCGTGGGGAAGGAGGCCACCAGCGTCGTGGCCGGGGGCGGACGTGGCCGGAGCTTCAGGGTGGCCTCGGTGATGACGCCGAGCGTGCCCTCGGAGCCGACGAACAACCGGGTGAGGTCATAGCCCGCGACATTCTTGACGGTGCGGCCGCCGGTGCGGACGACGGAGGCATCGGCGAGGACGGCCTCGAGCCCGAGCACGGCATCTCCGGTGACGCCGTACTTCACGCAGCACAGGCCGCCGGCATTGGTCGCGAGGTTGCCGCCGATCGTCGAGAACTCCCAGCTCGCGGGATCCGGCGCATACCAGAGCCCCTGCTCGGCGGCGGCGGCCTTGAGCGAGCCGTTGATGACACCCGGTTGGACGACGGCGAACATGCCGCGCCGGTCGAGCTCCAGGATGCGATTCATCCGCGTGAGCGAGAGCACGATGCACCCATCCACCGCGTTGGCGCCGCCCGAGAGCCCCGAGCCCGCACCACGGGGAACGACGGGCACACGAAGGGCGGAAGCCACCCGGAGCACGGCCTGGACCTCGGAGGTGGAGCCAGGGCGGACGAGGACGCGGGGACAACCGGAGGGCGCCCAACCCGCCTGATCATGGCGGTGGGCCTCGAGGACATCGGGGTCGGTGACGAGGGCCTCGGGAGGAAGCACCGCGGCGAGCTCACGCAACAAATCCGCGCTCATGACCGCGGACGCTAACACGAGCGAAGAACGCGCATCCTCTCGTCACCTGCGCCGAAGCCCCTGGTGCGCTACAAACACCCGTCATGATCCGTCGCTCGATTCTTCCCCTCCTCGGTCTCATGCTGGCGGCCTGCGCGGCGCAGCAGCACAACACCCGCGAGGTGCTCCAGCGCGTCGACAGCAGCTTCTTCCTTCGGGAGCAGTGCAAAACCACGAGCATGGGCTCGCTGACCAAAAAGCAGGTCACCGGGCTCGACGAGCTGCCCTCGTCCGTCCGCGAGCGCGTGCTCGAGAACCTTCCCCTGCAAGCGGTGGGGAGTACGGAGAAGTCGCGGTGCGAGGACACCGCGGCGCGGTTGCTCGAGGACCGGCTGCACTCGCTCTGCTGGCCCGAGGCGCGCGTGGCACATCAGGGAGACGGGTTGAATGCCCAGCTCGGGGCGCGCTACCGGGTGGGCACCATCATCTGGGTGACGCCGGAGAAGGACGCGACGGTGTCCCCGGCCCGCGCCATCGAGGCGGCGAAGAGCGCGCTCCCCAAGGACAAGGCGTGCACGGCGAAGACGCTCGAGAACATCCGGGAGCAGGTCTCGAAGCTCGGCCACTTCCACCAGGTGCGGGTCATGTCGGGCCCTCCCGACAGCGGAGATCAGAAGCAGCTGACCCTGATCATCGACATCACCGAGAAGGCTCCGGCCGCTCCGTAGGAGGCAGCTGGCGCAGCTCGGCGATGCCCTGCTCGGCGAGCGCGCGGATGAACGCCGCCGCCTGCTCGAAGCCCTTGGGCAAGCCGGCCTGGAACACCGCCCTCGCCTCGTCGAAGCACTCCAGCTCGCGGAGGGCCTCGGCCTTCATCAAGCGCTCGACGGGATCCCTCTCCGACAACTGCGCCGCGAGCGCCCGCAGGTTCTCGCGCGCTTCGGGGGAGCGCTCCGCCCACGGTACCCAGGGCACCTCGGTGCGCCGGAAGGGCTCGTTGCCCGCCCACCACGCCTGGACGCGCAGGTAGCACGCATCCTCCCAGGACTCCGCCACCCCCTCGGCGATCGCGGCCAACAGCTCCCGCTCGGACAAGTGCGTCACGTAGGGGGCGGACTTCCACTCGGGCGGAGGTCCCTCGGGCGTCTTCCCGGTGTCGATGACCTGCCTGCGCATGGAAGCGGAAGCCCCCGCATCCTGGAGCGATTGCACCAGCCGCCGCGCCTCGTCCTCGAACACGTCGCGGGCGACCACGACGGGGGCACGTGCGAGCAGCTCCTTCACCTCGGCGAAGCTCTGCTTCGAGCGATCGCGCAGCCGGGCCATCACGTCCACCCGCCGCGGGCCCTCGTGCTCCACGATGATTTCGTACACGGGCTCGAAGACGCGCGCCTCGGTGAGCGTGCCCACCTCTTCGGCCCGGTACACCCAGACGAAGCCGCCGCAGGCATGGCAGCGCGTGATGCGAGGCCGGTCCGGGAGCAGCGGCGACACCACGCGCCCATCCGTCCAGCCCCAGGCGCCGAAGGAATTGCCGCTCCTCAGCGAGGCATACCGGTGCAGGGCCCCGCAGGCCGGGCAGGCGATGACGATGTCGGGACCAGGGATCATCTACCCGGGCATCAACCCACAACACTCCGGGCACCGCAACGCCAGCCTCGGCACAGCCCACGAAGGCCTACTTGGGCATCTTCCCGGTGGCCTTGAGGATGGCCACGGCGATACCCATGAGGCTCTCGCCGGCGATGAAGCCCGAGCTCACGGGAGTCCCCAGCAAACATCAATGAGCGGTCCAGCCAAACGCCAGTGCATAATTCTTGAGCTTATTGAGGCAATACTGAGCAGCCTCAGACCTATTACCAGAGTCAAGATAGTCCCCCGAGCGCCAAGCGTACTCAACACAAAAGACCTGCTCACCAATCCTCATCGAATTATCAGGAATCAACGGCAACCCATCAATAGCCTTCTCATGCTGTGCCTCTGAAACCTTCATATTCGCAGATGCGAGGAAGATCTTAAGCGCCTCCAACATGGCTCCATTCAGCTGTTTATCTTTCCCTGCAGTCCAGATTCCTTGTTTGGCCATAGCTGCAAATGCGGCCTTAGCCTCTTCGGGCGGTCGCCCCCGCGTTTCATACGCAGTGGCTGTCGAATTGGACATATATTTTCCCAGGTCAGTCCGTCGCACGTATTCCGCAACACGCGATTGATCAGCCCTAGGGAGTTTGCTCTTTGGTTTTTTGGTAAGAGCGTTCAGCTTTTTGACGACGTCTTCGGGACCAAAGCGTCGCAACACGATCATACTGGTCGACGGAGGCAAATGGAACGCCCGAGCATTGAGTTTGATGATTGACTGAGTCAACAATGCTCGCCGCGCAGACCACCACTTACCTATAGCACTATCTTTTGTTGCATTAAGGAGACCATTGGCATCAAGGAGGCCGTATTTACTGGGCGTTGTCAGGTGCGTCAACGCTCCTGCCTCAATGCTCTCCGAAACAAACGTAATCAACAAGTGTAGAGGCTTTTGGGTCGACGCTCGCAACTCTGCGGACTGCGTATCAAAATCGATAGAAATCTTTTTAAGAAACTCTCCCAGAGTGGAGTACTTGCTTGGTTCGTAGTTCTTCGGATTGATCCCCAACTCTTCGAGAGACGTAATTTCGTTACAAAGATGCAGGATATGCAGCGCTGTATCCTGCCAAGTATCGCGAGGAGGCCCCTTTGCTTCAAACGGAAGCGGAATGATCGTTGCGCCTGCGATTTGCTGAAAATCCTTCCCAATTTGTTGAGCAATCGATTGCGACGTCTCAGGCCATATGACAATCGCCTTGTTCCCTGTCTTCGGAGATCTCAGGAAACGCTTAATCTCGGCAAGTTCTCGCTCAGATGGCGGGGCACCCTCTCGGTTATCAACATTAATCGGAAGGATTCGATGATCATCCAGCGAGGTGAGTTCCCGCCCTTTGATAGCTGTCGTTTGCAGGGACTCAAAAGTAATTGTGGACGATTCTGGATGCTCAAACGTCTGACAAAAATACTCTGGGAGAAAGGCACTGAGACTGTTGGCCAGCGTTGTTTTCCCGGTGCCTGTCGGGCCAGACAAGGGCAAAAAAAAGCCCTCTCCTCGGGTATCGACACTATGCGCAATGCTACGTAGCCCAAGCAGAACTTCTTCGGGAGGAGGGATAAGCAGTTCGGCTACGCGACTGCCCAATAGAGAGGACAAACGCTCATACCGATCTGGAAATTTCAACTGACTCAGGATGTGCCTAGGTGCTTCAAATGGCATAGCGTAAGCCCTAAATTTCAACTAATGGATATCTTGCATCCTGTCAGACCAGCAGATACCTGACAAGGGACGACAGTCCTTTTTCGAAGCCCTTGGACTTCCAAGTTAATGGATGCCGCATACGTGGCCCCGAACCTGAGTCGATGCACATCCACTAACTTCATTTGATTAGTCCTACTGCGCCTACGATCAGGTCTCGCGCAAATGGTAGAAGAAATGCCTCGTCCGGCGACTTACTTGGGCATCTTCCCGGTGGCCTTGAGGATGGCCACGAAGATGCCCATGAGGCTCTCGCCCGCGATGAAGCCCGAGCTCACGGGGAGCACGGTGGCCTCGGCCAGCTGCGGCTTCTTGCGGCGCAAAATTTCGGCGATGGCCGCGCCGATGAAGAAGCTGATGGAGCTGGCGCCCGGAATCACGATGGCCAGGCCCAGGCCCGACGCCGAGGGGATGAACGGCCTGGCCTTCTTCGGGGCCCAGCGCTCCAGCAGCACCAGCGCCACGCCCAGCGTCAGGCCGCACAGCGCGCCAATGCGTGCCGACATGTGCAGCGAGCCCACCCCGTTGACGAGCATCTTCGACACGCCGGCCCACACCATCGAGGACGGGGCCGGGAACTCCTCGGTGCCCAGCACGTCCGCGCTCGGCACCAGCAGGTTGAAGGCGGGCACCACCACGAGCGCCCCCGCCACCACCCCGAAGAGCTGGCCGATGAACTGCTTGCGGGGGCTCGCGCCGAGCAGCCATCCGGACTTGAGGCTCGTGAGCATGTCCGCCGAGTGCAGGCCCACGCCGCCCGTGGCGTTGGCGCTCATCACGTTGGCCGCGAGGTTACCCGGCAGCAGGCCGCCATAGAGCAGCTGCGTCACCGGCCCGAGCGCCTTGGTGGGCGTGGTGTCCGTCTCGCCCGTGACGCGCGAGGCGATGACGCCCATCACCACCGACAGCGGCAGGGCGAGGACGCCCGCCCACCACGGAATCGCGAAGAGGTACGCCATCAGCGCCACCACCATCGGCCCGAGCACCAGGAAGCCCAGGGGGAACCAGGTGGGCGGGCACTCGATGTCGGCGAGCGGATCCTTCTCCTCCTCGGTCTTCCTGCCGAACAGGCCCGAGAGCGCCCTGAAGGACTTCACCACGCTGCGCCACTGGAAGGCGAAGGACAGCAGGCCCGAGGACACGAGCACCGAGGCCCCCGTCCACAGCGCCCAGCCGTTGATGGCCTTGTAGGAGACCTCGGGGATGACGCCGCGGCTGACCATCTCCGGGGCGAGGACGCCGTAGGTGAGCCCAGCGCCCAGCAGCATGGACCAACCCGTCTTGAAGCTCATCAGCGCCCCGGCGCCCACCAGCAGCAGGCTCATGTCGAACGAGAGCGTCCACGCCCCCGCGGGCTTGCCGGCGAGGGTGAACGGCAGGCTGATCTTCGCGGGCAGGTTCCACGGCAGCCACCGGGCCTTGCCATCCCGCCAGAAGGCGATGAGGGCCCCCACCGCGCCCGCGACGTAGAGGTAGCCCGCCTTGCCCCGCGAGCGCGCGTCCTGCCCGTGGAGCGCCTGGAGCGTCTCGGCGGTGGCCGTGCCCGTGGGGAACGGGAGCTGCTCGATGTTGATGAGCTGGCGCTTGATGGGGATGGCGGCGAAGACGCCCAGCCCGGACACCACGGCGAACCACGCCACCAGCCATCCCGTGGAGGGCAGCGCCCCGGTGAGCATCAGCAGCGCGGGCACCGCGGCCATGTTGCCGCCGCCCGTCATGTACCCCGCCGCCGAGGCCACCGAGCCCACCGCGTTGTTCTCCAGCGCGGAGACCTCCGTCTTCACCAGCCCCACGGCGCGCAGCAGCGCGAACATGGAGAAGGAGAGGACACACGCGGTGATGGTGACGCCCAGGCTCCAACCCGTCTTGAGGATGACGTACAGGTTGGACAGGCACATCACCCCGCCGAGCACCATGCCGACGATGACGGCACGCACGGTGAGCTGGCCCTCCTCGCCCTTGTAGACGTTCTCGAGCCAGTAGCGCTCGGGATCCTCGGGAGCGGCGGCGGGCGCCTGCTCGGGCGGGGACTCGGGCTGGATGCGAAGCTGCTGCGGCGAGGGCGACACGGGCTGAGTCATTGGGGGGCCGACCATATCGGAACACCCCCTACCCGACGAGTGGGCAGGCCCTCCCGTCCCTCATTTCAGGGACTCAGTGGTCGTGGGCGCCGCCGGGACCGTGGGCGTGGCCGTGCTGCTTTTCCTCGTCGGTGGCCGGGCGCACTTCACGCACCGTCACGTCGAAGTGGAGCGTCTTGCCCGCCAGCGGGTGGTTGAGGTCCACCACCACCGTGTCGCCCTTCACCTCGCGGATGGTGATGGGGATGACGTCCCCCTCGGCCGTCTGCGCGCTGACGGTCTGGCCCACCTGGAACTGCGCATCGGGCGGGAACATGCCCCGGGGCACCTCCTGGATGCCGCGCGCATCGTGCTCGCCATAGCCCTGGCCCGGAGCCACCACCACCTTCTTGGACTCGCCGACGGACATGCCCTCGAGCTGCGACTCCAGGCCCGGAACAATCTGCTTGCGGCCATGCATGTAGGAGAGCGGCTGCCCGGGCTCACTCTCATCGATGGTCTGCCCATCCCCGAGGTGCAACCGGTACTCCAGAGAGACGACGTGGTCCTTGGACACCTTCATGTGGCTGCTCCTTCTGTTTCTACGGGTATGGGACGCCCGGGGGAGCGGGGCAACCCCGAAGCTGTCCGGAGGCTCAAGAAGCGGACGATTCGGGCTCGAGCCGGGCGGCCTCGGGCTCGGAGGCGGGGGCGGGCTCGCCGCGGGCCACGTAGACGGCCGCCGCCAGGTCCCCCGTCACGTTGAGGGTGGTGCGGCACATGTCGAGGAAGCGGTCCACGCCGAGAATCAGCGCGAGCCCCTCGGGGGGAATCTTGAACATGCCCAGAATCATCGCGATGACGGGGATGGAGCCGGCCGGCACGCCCGCGGTGCCGATGCCCGCCAGCACGCAGATGAACATCACCACGGCCTGGTCCGAGAGGCTCAGCTGCACGCCGAACACCTGGGCGAGGAAGAGCACGGTGACACCCTCGAAGAGCGCGGTGCCGTTCTGGTTCATCGCCGAGCCGGCGGTGAGCACGAAGCGCGACACGTTGCGCGGCAGCTTGAGGTTCTCCTCGGCCACCTTGAGGGCGGTGGGCAGGGTGGCGCTGGAGGACGCGGTGGAGAAGGCGGTGACGATGGCCAGGCGGCAGTCGCGGAAGAAGGCAATCGGGTTGCGCCCGCCGAGGAAGCGCACGGACAGCGAGTACACGCCGAACATGTGCAGCCCGAGCGCCAGCAGCACCACGCCCACGTAGGAGGCCACCTGCATGAGCACGCCCACGCCCAGGCGCGCCATCATGCTGAAGAGCAGCGCGCCCACGCCCACCGGGGCCAGCTTCAGCACCCCGTCGATGAGCTTCATCATCACGTCGTGCAGGCCCTGGATCATCTCGCGCAGCCGCTGCGCGCCCTCGGTGGGCGTCATGGCCAGCCCCAGGCCGAAGATGAGCGAGAAGGCGATGAGGGCGATCATGTCCCCGTCCGCCGCCGCCTTCAGCGGGTTGCTGGGAATCATCGCGGCGATCATCGAGGGCACCGAGGTGTCACTCGGGGTGGGGGCCGCCTTGATCGACGTGCCCTTCATGGCCAGCGCGCGGGCCTCGTCGCTGAGCCCCACGCCCGGCTTGAGGGTGTTGACGAGCAGCAGGCCAATCATCACCGCGATGCAGGAGACGACCACGGTGTAGCCCATGGTCCGCAGACCCAGCCGGCCGAGCTGCTTCAAGTCCAGCTCGCACACGCCCATCACCAGCGCGGAGAAGAGCAGCGGCACCACCAGCATCAGCAGCAGCCGGAGGAAGAGCTGTCCGGCCAGGGCGGTGATGTTCGTCACCACCCAATCGAGCCAGGGCGTGCCGCCCGCCAGGGTATTGGCGGCGATTCCCGCCACCGTGCCGATGACGATGCCCAGGAGCATCTTCTGGTGCTGCTTCATCCGGTTGCCTCTTCGCGTTGCTGGGGAGAGCACCCCCTCGGGACGCGGGGGGCGGCGCAGCCTACCGGTGATTCGGAGTGGCGGATACCCTCTCGCCCGGGGGGGCCGTCTCCGGCTGGACTCCTGCTCCCCGGGCCAGCGCACTCGCCGTCTCGCGCAGCCGCCGGTCCACCCGCTCGGCCCACTCGGGCTCCACCTCCAGGCAGGCCGCCTTGCGCCCCAGCCGCAGCGCCGCCGCCGGCATGGAGCCACTGCCCGCGAAGGGATCCAACACCCAGTCCCCCGGCCGGCTCCACGTGCGCAGCAGGGGCTCGAGCACGGAGAAGGGCTTGTGGTGGGGATGGTTGCCCCAGCGCGCCGCCTCGGCGTCATCGTCGTAGCCGCCCACCACCGCCCAGACGGTGGGCAGGTCTCCCGGGGCCAGCACCGGCGCGGGCGTGCGCGAGAGCACCAGTGCCACCTCGTAGACGCGCAGCAGCTGCTCGTTGGCGTTCTTGTCCGTGGTGCGCTTGCCCCAGGTGTACTCGCCCCGCAGGTGGCCGTAGCCCAGCGAGCGCGCCACCGTGAGGATGGGCTCCTTGCCCAGCAGGTTCGTCCAGATGGCCAGCGGGGCGTCCGGCGTGAGGTGCTCCACCGCCCGCTTCATCCACGCCTCGGTGAAGGTGCGGTAGTCGCGCACCGTCTCGAAGCGCACGATGGGGTTGCGGTCGATCTTCTTGTGCGCGCGAGGCTCCCGCTCGTCCCCGCCCTTGCGGCGCCGCGTGAGCAGGCAATACGGCGGATCCGTGTGCAGGAAGGTGGCCTTCGTCTCGCCCAGCACCGTCCGGTAGCCCCCGGGCTCCCGGGAATCGGCCCGCACGCAGCGGAAGGACTCGCTCTCGTCGTGAGGATTCATCCGGCGCGCACCCTACCCCAGCCACCCCGCTTCACCACCGCGGCGTGGCCAGCCCCGCTCGCGTCACGGCCAGAATGTTCCCCACGGACACCCGCGCGTGCGTCTTGAAGACGGCGAAGTCGTCCCCCTGCTCCGTCACCACGTCCAGCACCTCGTCGATGAAGGCCTCGCCCTCGCGCAACTGCACCGCCACCGGCCGGTGCCTCAGGACGGCCTCCTCGAGCACGTCGAGGAAGTCACAGCGCCCCACGTCGTCCTGGCATATCCGCGTCATCGTCTCGCTGCCTCCGGCGCAGTCCCCCCACGCCGCGTTTTCAAAGCCTAACGTTTGTGGGGACCTCGTGTCCGCCGGAACGAACACGGAGCGGTCACCGCGCGGGCCCGCCCCTCCCGGTGGGAGTGTCGACCGTTGGCCTCGGCCCGGCCCGCCGCCGTTGGCTGACGCACAACGCTCCGCGTCGGACCCGCCCGGCAACGGCCGCGCCCGGAGGGGAGTGGTTACTCCAACCCCCATGCGTCCGCCCCTGCTCACCGGCAGTGCCCTGCTCGCACTCTCCCTCCTCGGTTGCACGCCGTCGCCGGACGAGGTCTGCCGCAAGATGGTCGACCAGCTCTGCGACCGGAGCTTCGCGTGCCGGACGGACACGGACACCACCACGTTCAAGAACGTCTTCGGCGCCAGTCCGGAGGAGTGCAAGGCGAGGTACTACGAGGTCAACGGCTGCTCCACGCGGACCGAGGAGGCGCAGAACTGCGTCGGCTACAACGCGGGCAAGAGCCAGTTCAGCACCAGCAACTTCTTCGAGTGCCAGGACGCCCTCAACGCCCTCTCCTGCGACGCCTACCTCGAGCAACAGCTCGATCCGAAGAAGGTGCCCGCCGTCTGCAAGCAGGTCTGCGAGTAGCGCGAGCGTCCCCTCCGGGGCTCACCGCTTGCGCCGGCGCGGCCTCGGCTCTCCGAGCCTCCGGGCCGCCTCCACCCAGCGGCCCCGGATGCGCGCCTCGGTCGCGAGCGCCTCGTCCCACGAGGGTCCATCCGGCAGCAGCCGCGGCGCATGCTCGAGCATGAGCCGCTCCAGCGCTCGCTCCTCACACAGCCGCCGCAGCTCGTGCGGGTCCAGGCCACAGGCGGCCAGGTACGCCTCGCGCCCGCCGGGGGGAACCCCGAGCCGTGCCCACCACTCCGCCTCGACCCGCGCCAGCTCCTCGGCGCCCGGCACGAGCCCCAGCGTCCGCGCCCACCCCGCGAGCAGGGCCCGCCGCAGGCCCTCCTCGGCCAGCTCTCCCGCGTCGGGCGCGGCGCGCAGCTGCTCGAGCACCTCCTCCGAGGCCACGAGGTCCCCCTCCACCGCGCACAGCCCCTCCACGAGGCGGCGGCGGCGCACGTACGAGGACGGCGGGGCCCGGCGGGTGCTCGCGCGCGCGGGGGCGGGTGCACCGGAGGCGAGGAAGGCCGCGGCGGCATGGATGCAGGCCCGGGCGTCCTCGCGCTTGAGGTCCTCGAGTCCTCCGGCGGCCCACGCGTCCCACTTCTCCCGGGTGGCCGGACGCCACGCCTCGACCACGGCCGCCAACACCCGGCGCCAGGTGCGGTCCTGGTAGAAGAGCGCCACCGCCGCGTCCACCAGCGCCCGCGCCTCGCGAGGAGACAGCACCCCCGCGCGTTGGGCCAGGCGGGCCGCGTGGCGCACGTTGACGAGTGGCACCGTGAGGGGACGGAAGCCGTGCTCCGCGTCGGCGTGGAGCAGCGCCACCTCCGAGTCATCCACCAGCTCGCCCCGGTGGTAGGCCTCGAAAATCCGCCCCACGCCCACCATGCCGTGCGGGGCGAGCTCCGCCGCGCGCAGGGCCCCCATGCTGCCGCCGCCGAACACCGCCACCCCGGCATCGAGCGCGGCCAGCAGCTCGTGGTGCCAGACGGAGGGCTGCGCCTCGAAGACGCCGTCCACCAGGGCGATGGCCTTCGGACGCAGCGAGAGGGCGCGCCAGATGTCTCCCTGACGGGCCGGGGGCAGGACGCGGCAGGGCGCCAGCGCCAGGGCGTCCTCCTCCGGCATGGACGGGCCGAGGAAGACGATGAGGTCATCGGCACTGAAGGGGGCCGGACGTCGTTTCACAGCAACTCCGAGACGAGCAGGCCCGGCACCACCACGCGCACCACGTGGAGTCCGGGGAGAGGGGCCTCCAGCTCGATGGCGGCGGCCCGGGAGAAGCCCGCCTTCGCGAGCCGTTTCAACACTTCGTCCACCGCCTCCTCCGGCGAGGACACCTCGTCGGAGCGGTCGGGCAGGGAGTCCACGGTCCGTCGCGGGCGGACCCCGGCACACGCGGAGGCCAGGGCCAGGGCGGACTCGTGGTCCGTCGCCACCACGTCCTCGCGCGCGCCGTGGATGTCGGTGAGGCGCGACTGCGCCGCCTCCAGCAGCGCCCCGAGCAGGGCCTGGTCCCTCCCCAGCGCGCACGCGTAGCCCGCCGCCAGCGGCACCGGGCCCTGGTCCCTGTCCACGAGCATCGCCCCGCCCACGGGCAGGCCCGCGGCACCGGGAGACCGCGTGGCGGGCGTGAGATCGAAGAGGTGGACGTCGAAGCCGCGCTCCCCGAGGGAACGCGCGAGCGCCGCCGTGCGAGGAGCCCCCTGCTCCAGTCCCGCGGGGCGCAGCAGGCGCGCGTGGAGCACCTCCTCCGTCCACCCGTCCGGGAGCAGGCGCGCGAGCTGATCCCGCTCGGTGGCCTCGAGCAGCGCATGCAGGAGCGCCCGGGAGCGCTCGGGGTGCGCGCCCGAGCCGTTGCTCGTCCACTGCACGCCCACCGGGCCCAGGGCGGGTCCCCCCGTGGGCGGGCAGTACACCGCCTGGGCAGGGACGAGCACGGGTTGGGAGGAATGCAGCTCGGTGGCCTCGCGCCACGCGCAGCGCACCGTCGGGCCCCACAGGCGGGGGACGACGACGCCGCCCCGCGTCCCGAGGGAGCCGGCTTCCCAGGCGGTGCGCCCCTGGGCCCGCCACCCCTCCAGCGTTCCCCAGACGAGCCGCTCCTGGGGCACCATCTCCGCGCCCCACAGCTCGGCCGTCTCCAGGAGGGCACCGGCCGAGGCGGCCTGGAAATCCAGGCCCTTGCCATTGCACACCTGCAGCACGTACCCGCCGGGACGCACCGCGGCGGCCACCTCGACGCCGGCCCGGTCCAACCCGGTGACACGTGCAACCCGGGTCACACCGAGCGCACGGGCGAGTCTTTCGAGGAAGGAAGAAGTCAAGGGAGCGGCGGTTGGCAGGGCCACGGGAGAGCTCGGGGTGGGGAGAGCGTGGTCGTATCAGCGGGAAGCATGCTAGGGGAGAGCGGGCCCAGGAGGCCGAAGAAGATGCTCGACGTGGGACAACAGGCCCCGGACTTCACCGGCACCGACTGCCGGGGACGCACCTTCTCGCTCTCGGCGCTGAGGGGGCGGCGGGTCGTCCTCTTCTTCTTCCCCAAGGCCTTCACCCTCGGCTGTACCGAGGAGACGCGTCACTTCCGCGACAACCACGAGCACCTGCGCTCCCTGGGGGCGGAGCTGGTGGGGGTGTCGGTGGACACGGTGAAGACGCAGTGCGAGTTCGCCGAGCAGGAGGACATCCACTTCTCCCTGCTGGGGGACGAGGCGCGCACCATCAGCAAGGCCTACGACGTGCTCTGGCCCGTGCTCAACGTGGACCGGCGCGTCACCTACATCATCGGGCCGGAGGGGCGCATCGAGGCCGTCATCCGCCACGAGGTGCGCGTCTACAAGCACCTGGATGACGTGCTGCGTTACCTACGGGGGCACCCGGCGGGGCCGCAGCCGGTGGGCGCCTAGGCCTCCCAGGCGCAGTGGTACTCGCAGTGGCCGTTGCCCCGGGCGCGGCACCGGGGGTGCTCGATGCGCACGTCGCGGCCCCCGCTCATCTCGATGGCGCGCTGGTACCAGCCGATGATGGTGAGACAGTCCTCGTGGGTGACGCTCTCGGCGCCCAGGGTGCGCAACACCCCGCTGCGCGCCCCGGTCTTCTCGTACGAGCGCGAGCCCACCGCGTAGTAGAGCCGGTAGATTTCCGGCGCGTGGCTGAGGAGGAAGTGCGGGTCGCCCTTGCGGATGAAGACGTGGTGGGGACCGTTGAGGTTGTCCTCGGCGGAGGCGCGGCCCATGTCGACGAAGGCCTTGTTGCGATCCCTCGGCGAGAGCGCCTCGGCGATGGCCGAGTCGAGCCGGAGGTTGAGCTCCAGGGGGTACCAGCCGATGGGCATGATGACGCCCTCGAGGACCTTGCGATCGGCCGGAGGCAGGCGCTGGAGCACCGCTTCAACACGTCCCGTCCCGCCCTGCTTGGCCAGCAGCTTGAGGCGGGCGATGAGCACACTCCCCTTGATGCGTGCGGCCGCGCTGTCCGGTGCCATGGTGTGTCTCCCCCGTTGAGCTGCCTGATTGTGTCAGCCAGAAGAGGGGGGCGGCAACTTGACGGAGGAAACTCCTGAAGTGGAGCAGACAGGCGAACACCGGGGTGCGCGTGCCGTCAGCGTGCCTCGATATGCCGCAGATTCGTCTGCAGCTGCTCACTGAGCTCCCGAGGTCGGCGCAGTTCCTCAGCCAGCAGGACCACCACACCGTCCGTCAGGTCGATGCGGGCATTGAACCGGCGAAATCCCTCGTTCATGTCCGTGCGCACCTGCTGAATGCCCCCGCGTAGTTCGTCGCGCGACTTGATGAACTCGGCCCCCAGCATCTCCATCAACCCCTCCTGCTTCGTCATTCGGGAGAGCAGGTCCTTCACCTGGGTTTCCACCTTGTCCATCCGGACTTCCAGTCCCTCCATCCGGACTTCCAGCCCATCCATCCGGGCTTCCAGCTTGCCCATCCGGACTTCCAGCCCATCCATCCGGGCTTCCAGCTCGCCCATCCGGGCTTCCAGCCCCTCCATCCGGGCTTCCAGCTTGCCCATCCGGGCTTCCAGCCTGTCCATCCGGACCCCGAGACCCTCCACCGCCTGCAGAATCCGGGTGCCGATATCCGCCCCAATGCTCTCCGCCATCGTCTCTCCTCCTCGCCCTCCCGGGCAGCACGTGAGCCCCCCAGGCCCGGCCTGTGCAGCATAGCGGAACGCGCCGCCGATGCGAGCCTCCTTATAACCTTTGAAGTAGGGCCCGCGCAACCCCCCGACCTGACCTCCGCCGTCACCCCGGCGTCCCCGAAATAAACCGTCATTAACTTTTCGCCGACTCCGGGGTTTGTAGGAGACGTGAAGGCCCTGGAGACAACCCTGCCCCTGGCGGCAGCCGCCACCGACCCGAGCGACGAGGCGCTCTGCCGCGCCTTCCTGGCCGGTGACGAGGCGGCCTTCGGCTCGCTGGTGGAGCGGCACCGGGCCCTCGTCTTCGCGCTGATGCGGCGCTACACGGCCCGGCCCGAGGACGCGGCGGACCTCGCCCAGCAGGCCTTCCTGCGCGCCCTGGAGGCCTCGCGCCGCGTCTTCTCCCGCTGGAGTCCCTCGGGCCCCGCGCCCTTCCGCGCCTGGCTCATCCGCATCGCCCTCAACCTGGCGAAGAACCACGCCCGCCAGGGCCGGCGCTGGCTCCACGCGGTGGAGCATCCAGACACCGAGGCCCCCGGCGAATCCGCTCACGAGGCCCTGGAGCGCGGCGAGCGCGAGCGGCAGGTGCGCGCGGCGGTGCTCGCCCTGCCCCGCCGCCAGCGCGAGGTGCTCACGCTCCGGGTGGACGCGGGCCTGGGCTTCCGAGACATCGCCGAGACGCTCGGCATCACCGAGACGAACGCCAAGGTGAACTTCCATCACGCCGTGAAGCGCCTCCGGGCGCTGGTGGCCGATACCCCCGAGGAGGGACGCTGATGTCCGCGTGCCCGCATCCAGACGAGACACTCACCCTCTTCGCCACCGGAGCGCTCGAGCCCGAGGAGGCGGCCCGGGTGCGCGCGCACCTCGAGTCCTGTGCGACCTGCCGCTCCGAGGTGGAGGCCTGCCACGCGGTGCTCGGACTGGCCGCACTGCCACCCCCGTCGCCTCGGGAGCAGACCGTGCTGGCGGCGCTGCCCCGGACGACGGTCGGCGCCTGGCGCAAGTCCCAGGTCCACCTGGCGTCGCGCCTGCGGACCACCGGAGCCTTGCTGGCGGCGGCGGCCGTGGTGCTGCTCGCGCTGGGGCCGGTGGTGCTGCACCGGGTGACGCCGCTCGTCCCGCGGACTCCCCTCGTGGAGCCGTCCGCCAGCCCCTCGGAGGAGAGCGCGTCCGAGCTGGAGCAGTGGGCGCTGACGGATCCCCTGTCCGACGTGCTCGAGGCATCCGACGTGGACCTGGAGGACCTGGAGGCCGACGAGACGCTCGCGGACCTCGAGGCCGAGGATTTCCTTTCAATCCCCAACCCTGGAGAGTCGCTGTGATGAAGCCCATCCGACTGGCGGTGCTGACCCTGACCCTGCTGCCCCTCGTCTCGCTGGCCGCGCCGCCCGAGGCCAACGACGACGCCGCCCGCGACGAGAAGCAGGCGCGGATGATGCGGGTGCTGGGGCTGGCCGAGGAGCTGGAGCTGAACGAGACCCAGGCGCTGAAGATGGCGGACACGATGCGCCAGTTCGACGAGCGCCGGCGGCCCCTGATGGAGCAGGTGCGTGAGTCCGCGCAGGTGCTGCGCAAGGCGGCGGAGGGCGACACGGCGGCGCAGTCGCAGGTGGACCAGGCGGTGCAGCGGGTATTCGACGCGCGCACCCAGCTCACCGCATTGGACCGGGACCTGTACCAGGCGCTCGCGAAGGACCTGCCTCCGCAGAAGCGGGCGCAGCTCGCCATCTTCATGGCCCGTCACGAGGGGCGGATGGTGAAGCTGCTGCGGAAGATGGACCGCGAGGGCCGGAGCGAGGAGCGGCAGAAGAGGATGCAGGAGCGCATGCAGCAGCGCATGCAGCGGATGCAGGAGCGGATGCAGCAGCGCGGCACGGGCGGCCAGTAACGCCCGCGAGCCCCCTCCCTACACGCGCACCAGCAGGGCCATGTGGTGCGCGCCGATGCCCAGGCCGACGAGCACGAGGTACCTCGTGCGCAGCTCGCGGTGGTGGCGGGCCAGGGTGACGGGAATCGAGGCGATCACCATGTTGCCGCAGTCCTCGAGGGTGTGCAGGTACTCGCGCGGGCGCACCTTCTCGTTCCAGTAGTCGAGCAGCTTGCGCGTGGCCTGGTGTGACACGAGGGTGATGTCGTCCCCGGTCAGCCCGTGCTTGCGCAACAGCCGCTCGATGAGCTTCGGAGGCCCGTCCATGCCGGTGTTCAGGAAGGCCTGTAGGCCCCGGGCGGGCTCGAGCCCATAGACGGGCCTGTCGATGCCCACCTCGGGGCGGGGGCGCATGGTCATGGCCCCGTACTCGTCACTGAAGGTGTCCGCGGCGTAGTCCACCAGGACGAGCCGCTCGCCGGGCCCGAGCACCGCCGCGCCGGCCCCATCGCCGATGCCGAAGGCGTGACCCTGCGAGTAGTCCACGTTGCGCGTCCACCCGGCCCCCACCGCCACGAGCGCCCGCTCCGAGTGCCCCGCCAGCATCGCCTCCCAGGCCAGCACGCTGCCCATGATGAAGTTGACGAAGTCCGACTGTACCGGCACCACCAGCGCGTGCGAGCCCAGGCCCATCTGCCGGTGCACCTCGTACAGCTCGTTGGGCGAGATGAACTCGGACACGGTGAGGTGGCCGTGGAGCCGGTCCACCTCTTCGGCCCTCACGCCCGCGTCCTCCAGGGCCGCCAGCCCCGCCTTCGCGGTGAGCGAGGCCAGGGACTCGCCCGGCGCCAGGCACCGGTGCTCGCTGTTGCCGTAGAAGAGCGAGGCCTCGGACTGGCCCCGGGCCCGGGCCTCCTCGCGAATCCGGTCGAAGATGGGATCGGCGCTGGTGCGCACCCGCTCTGGCAGCGCGGAACCAAAACCCAGGAAGGAAATCGAAGGACGCGTCATCGCCTCGGCTCGCAAGAGGGCCCGTGGGTATGGGCACTAGAGCACACCAGGAAGGCCGTGCGGGGCCCCGGATGGCCGCCCGGTGGACGGGCAGACGAGCACCGCTGCGAAACCGGCACCCGGCCGCTATGGAAGAACCCGCATGAGCGCACTCTCCCTGAGATACGTGGCCCTGGGCGACTCCTCGGCCGTCGGCGTGGGCGCCCGCGACGGCGGCTACGTGGAGCACCTCTTCCAGCGGCTGCGCCGCACCCGTGAGGGCGTGGGCCTGCTCAACCTGGGCGTGAGCGGCGCCACCAGCGCCACCGTCCTCTCCGGACAGCTCCCCAAGGCCACCCGGGCAAAGCCCCATGTGGTGACACTCGCGGTGGGTATCAACGACCTGTGGCGCGGCGTGGAGCCCCACCAGTTCGAGTCCAACCTCGAGCAGCTCGCGCGCGGCCTCGTGAGCGCGGGAGCGCCGGTGGTGCTGGCCAACCTGCCGGAGATGTCCCTGGCCCCCGTGGCGCGGCTGGCGACGCACTTCCTGCCGATCGAGCTCATCTCCGCGCGCATCGCCGCCTTCAACGAGGCGGTGGCCCGCGTGGTGAGCCGCCATCGCCTCATCGGCGTGGACCTGCATGGCCCGAGCCTCGTGGAGCTGCCGGGCAGCTCCAACTACTTCTCGGCCGATGGCTTCCACCCCTCGGACGTGGGCTACCAGCGCATGGCGGAGCACTTCTGGCCCGCCCTGCTCCAGGCCACCGAGCGCGGCGCCAGCACCGCCCAGGCCATGGGCTGACGCCGCCGCACCTCACTCGCTCTTGCATGGAACGCCGGATTCGCGTGCGGCGTCAGGGCGCGCCGACCGCGCGGACCTCGAAGTCGTCGAACCAGACGCCAGCGATGGGGGTGGAGATCCCCGCGAGTCCTTCACCCGTGAGGGCGGCCGGGTCCGAGTCCGTCACCGTGAGGACGACCTGTCCCTCCACCGCCGCGGTGAGCCGCACCGGGCCCGAGCCCCACGCGGACAGGGTGAGCGTCGTGGGCTCCCAGGGATCCGCCTGCCCGCTGGGCGCCTCGCCGAGCACGGTGAAGCTCCCGCCCCGGTAGCGGCGGATTTGAACGCGTCCCTCGGGCAGCAGCACGAGCGCATAGCGCGCATCCCCCGAGGCCCGCAGCACCACACCCGCCTCGTCCACGGCGAAGGCCTGCAGCCGCGCCCGCACCTGGCAATTGGCACAGCGCGAGGGCAGCGCGTAGGCGAGGTCGTCCCCATAGGGGTTGTCCAGATCGCTGATGGCCCACCTGCCATCCATCCGCCACAGCCCGCTCAGCGCCCAGTCGGAGCCAAGGCTGCTCGACGAGGTGCGCGAGAACGAGTCCCCGAAGAGGAGCTGGCCGGGCACCGGGCTGGGATCCGGCGGCGGCTCCTCGTCGCCACCGCCTCCCGGGACGGCGAGGGCCACGCGGACCACGTTGGCGCGCGAGTTGGCGTCGGGAGACTCACCGAAGAAGCAGGGCACCTCGGAGGAGCCCTCGGGCAACGTCTCCAGGGCGTTGGGATAGCCCTTGTAGGTGGCCCGCGAGTCGAGCACCACCGGCGCGCTGAAGCGCCCGTCCTTCCACACCCGGGCGTGGATTTCGTAGGAGGTGTTGGTCTGGCGCATGACGTTGTAGAAGACATACAGCGTGTCGCCGATGCGCGTGATGGCGGCCTGCATCGACCAGTCGCGCGAGTCCTCCAGCAGCGTGCGCGAGCCGAACGTGTTGCCATCGAAGTAGCGATGGTAGAGGCGCTCCATCTCGTCCTTGTAGATGAGGTGCATGCCTCCCCGGCCATCCGCGACCGCGCTCAGCGCCGCCCCGTGGTAGATGCCGTCGGAGAAGGCGTCGCGCACGGAGCTCCACGAGTCCAACGGATCGCTGTCATTGCGGATGCGCATGCGCGTGGGCTCGAAGCCATCGTGCATGGCGTAGAGGAAGACGAGCTTCGAGCCGAGGCTCAGCAACCGCCCTCCCCCGCGGTGCTTCACGCGGCCCAGGTTCGCCTGGCGCTGGAAGGTCGCCCCTCCATCCGTGGAGACGGACAGCACCGCGGTGGAGCCCCCATCCGCGTCCAGGCGGAAGGCCTGCACCCATAACCGGCCCTTCGAGTCGCGCGCGAGCAGGGCCCGCGAGTAGGCCGTGGAGTCATCGGCATCGAAGATTCGCACCGCCGGCTGGGGTGCCCAGTCATGCGTCTCCGGCCGGTAGCGCCACCACTGGAAGTACACGTCGTGGCGGCGCGAGGGTTTGAGGCTCGGCGCCTCCCATGAATAGACGAGCGCCACATCCCGGCCCACTGCAATCACATCCGTGCGGTCCGCGTGACTCCCATCCGGTTGGATGGCGGCGGCGAAGCGGAACGTCTTTCCTCCGTCATCCGAGCGGAAGAACGACAACCCCCGTCCCTCGACGCCCTCCTGCTGCACGGTGAGCAGCCAGGTGGGCGGCCGCCCGCTTCCCGTATCAATCCGTACCGCGTGTCGTTGCGCTGGCAGGGTGAGCGCATTGCCCGCACTCACCGACATCAAGGGCGTCGTGCTCGCGAGCAGGGCCGCGAGCAGCGCCACTGAAACCCCTCCCATCCTGTCCCCCTCCCCCGTGTCCCGCGTGACAAGCTAAGGCGCTCGGGGGCAGGAGAAAAGCGTCTGGACCGCATGGTGCGAGCCCTCGGGGGCAGGTGCACCGCGCCAGCGGAGCGCACCTCCGGGCCCGCTGGTATCTCCCGGGAAGCTCGGCGAGCATGCGGCCATGGATTACTACGAGGATGTCCTCGACCGCACCGGGCGCACCCCGCGCGAATTCGGCGCCATCCACCTCCATGTGGAGTCCGCCATCCGCGGCCCGCTCGGAGACACCGTCGCCACCCTCTGGCTACAGAGCGCCTTCGAGCCCCTCGCCTCCGGCTACACCCTCCACGTCGAGGGCCGTCAGAAGACGGGCCCCGAGAAACGGAAGCTCGGCAAGTTCTCCCTGCCGCCGCTCGACGGGGGCAAGGTGGTGCGCTGGAGCCTGCCGTTCTCGCTCCCCCTGGAGCTCGACGAATTGCACTTCCGCGTGGAAGCGAAACTCCACCCCAAGGCCGAGCGCGTGCGGACCGCGTGGAAGCTCTCGGACACCGTGGAGATTCCCAAGGAGAGCGACATGGCGGGCCCGAAGCCGCCCCCCGTCGGCATCAACCTCGGCCGGTCGCTGATGGGCTCGGTCCTCTCGGGAGGCCTCTTCGTCTCCTTCCGTGGCCTGGGGGGCCGCGACTCCCCGGGCCTCGCGAGCACCGTGCGCACCAAGGTGCATGCGGCGGCGAAGCTCCCGGACGTCGTCGTGGTTCCGGTGTTCGATGGCTCTCCGGAGGAGCTGTCCAAGCCACATGAGGAGCTCATCTGGAAGCCGGGCATGCCCCTGCCCCAGGCCACCCTGACGCCCAACGCGCAGGACGTGCTGTCCCAGCGGCCTCCAGAGAGTCCCAGGAGGACCTGCCACAGCTGCGGCTTCGAAGGCCGCCGCTCCGATTACGCCTACGCGACAATGTGCCCCATGTGCGACGCGAGCTGGTTGTAGAACACCGCTCCATGACTCCACTCGAGCTCTCCCCCGCGGACTTCCGGCGCCTGGCCGACCGGCTCTCCACCCTCGCCGAGCAGTGGCTGACGGAGCTGGACTCGCGCGCCATCGCCCCCACCACCACCGGCGCCGCCACCGAGGCCCTCTTCGCCGAGGGACTCCCCGAGGAGGGGTTGAAGGACGCCGCGCTCGATGCGCTGGGTCCGGTGCTGGCGGGCCTCCGCGCGGGCAACGCGCGCTTCCTCGGGTACGTGCTCGGCTCGGGCGAGCCGGTGGGCGCGCTCGGGGACTACCTCGGGGCCGTGCTCAACCAGAACGTCACCGCGTGGCGCTCGTCGCCCTCGGCGGTGAGCCTGGAGCGCGCCGTGGTGCGTGGACTGGCCGCCGCCGTGGGCTGCGCGGGCTTCACCGGAAGCCTCACGGGTGGAGGCTCGGCGGCCAACCTCATGGGCCTGACGATGGCGCGCGAGGCGAAGGCCCCGGCCAACGAGACGGGCTCGCCCTCGGGGGTGGTGTACGCCTCCACCGAGGTACACATGTCCATCCCCAAGGCCCTGGCGCTGCTCGGCCTCGGACGGAGGAACCTGCGCCTCATCCCGGTGGACGCGGAGTGGCGCATGCGCCCCGAGGCCCTCGAGCACGCCATCTCCGAGGATCTGGCGGCGGGCAGGCGCCCGCTGGCCGTCGTCGCCACCGCGGGCACCGTCAACACCGGCGCGGTGGATCCGCTGAAGGACGTGGCGGCCATCGCCCGGCGGCACGGACTCTGGATGCATGTGGACGGGGCCTACGGCGCCCTGGCCGCCATGGCCGTTCCCGAGCAATTCGAGGGCCTCGCGCTCGCCGACTCGCTCTCCATGGACGCGCACAAGTGGCTCTACCAGCCGGTGGACTGCGGCGTGCTGCTCTACCGGGACGCCGCCGCCGCGCGCCGCGCGTTCTCCTTCAGTGGGGACTACGTGCGCACCACGACCACGGACGCCGTGGAGGGCTTCGCCTTCTTCGATGAGTCCATGGAGCTCTCGCGCCGGGCGCGCGCGCTCAAGCCGTGGCTCTCGGTGCGCTACCACGGGCTGCGCGCCTTCCGGGAGGCCATCCGCAAGGATTTGGAGAACGCCCGGCGGCTGGCCGGGCTCGTGCGGGCCGAGCCGGCGCTGGAGCTGCTCGCCCCCGTGCCGCTGAGCGCGGTGTGCTTCCGCTACGCCGGGGACGTGCCCGAGCCGGAGCGCGACGCCTTCAACGCGAAGCTGCTGGCGCGCCTCAACGCGCGGGGCCGGGCCTACCTCTCCAACGCCACGCTGTCGGGACGCTTCGCCCTGCGCGCCTGCTTCGTCAACCACCGCACCACGGCCGAGGACGTGCGGACCGTGGTGTCCGAGGTGCTCGCCTCCGCTCAGGAGCTGGCGCGCTGATCATCTCTTCCGGCGGAGCCGCTCGGCGATACCGTCGAGCATCCGCTGCATGCCGGACTCGAAGAAACGGGTGGCGAACGCCATCACGCTCGTGGACTATTGAGTCATTTCGTTCCCCTGCGCTCCGGCACGATTGCCCCGCGACTACGCTGCGTGTATGGGTTGTCCCAGCCTCCGCGTCCATCCAGACGTGAGGGCAATGCTGGGACGCATCCGACAACAGAGGGGGAAACACACATGAAAGCTCTACGCTTGGGACTGTGGTGCGCGCAGGTGCTCGCGCTCACGGTCTTCTCACTGATCGCGCCCGCCGTGCATGCCAGCGACAACGGCTGTGCCGACGGACAACGCGAGGGATTCGTCGATCAGACGAAGTACCCGAACATCGCCGGCTGTAGCGGCGGCTGGAGCGTCCCGGGCGTGCTGCCCTCGACTCCAGGCTTCGCGTCGATATGCCCGACGCTTCCCACCTACGACACGGTGACGCCCTCCTGCGGCCGTGTCGCGGGCGACGACAGCGCCAATCCCACGGGAACCGGCTGCAACGTGGCCGATCTCTGCTCCCCCGGCTGGCACGTCTGCAACAACGAGCCGGATGTCGCCACCAACTCGCCCACGGGCTGCAATGGAGCCACCCTCGCGGAAGATCCGGCACTCTTCTTCGCCACCCGCCAGTCGAGCACCGGCTGCGGCGTCTGCGCCTCGGGCACCGACACGGGTGAGCAGTGCAACGGCGGAACCTGCGCGGCCGGATGTCTCCAGACGACGCGAACCTCGAATGACCTGTTCGGCTGCGGCAACCTCGGCTCCACGGGTGTCTACGGCTGCGGGGTGCTCAACCGTTTCTCCAATAACGCCTGCTCCGCCCTGGGCAGCCCCTGGAACTGCAACGATGGAGTCTCGGGTTATTGCGAGTCCCTCGTCATCCGCAAGCCGAGCCCGGAGCGGGGTGGCGTCCTGTGCTGCCGTGACACCGTCGCCAACCGTCCGCCTGTCTCCCGCTGCAAGGACATCACGGTCGAAGCGGACTCCACCTGCAAGGGCTGTGGTTCCATCAACGCGGGCTCTTATGACCCCGACTTCGATGCCATTGAGTGCGAGCAGCAACCGGGGTGCCCCTACTCGGCGGGCGCGAACACGGTCAAGCTCACGTGCACCGACTCGCGCGGCGCCTCCTCGAGTTGCACGGGCACGGTGCAGGTGATGGCCAGGACGTGCACTCCCGCCGAGCCCAGGTGGGTCCTCACCGGCAGCATGGCGCTGGACCGGATGCTGCACACGGCCGTGCTGCTGAATTCGGGCAAGGTCCTGGTGGCGGGCGGCTTCAACACGACCACCGAGCTGTATGACCCGGCCACCGGCATCTGGTCCCGCACGGGCGACGCACTGGCAGCCCACCGGTACCACACGATGACGAAGCTGCCGGATGGACGGGTGCTCATCGCGGGTGGCGGGACGTGCCCCATCACGGGAGCCACCGCTGAAATCTACAACCCGGCCACGGGCCGCTGGGCGCCCACCGGCAGCCTGCTGACGAACCGCACCCACCACGCCGCCGTCCTGCTGCCCTCGGGCAAGGTGCTCGTCATGGGCGGCGAGGACAGCAATACCGGCGGACTGCTGACCTCGGCGGAGCTGTATGACCCGGCCACCGGCACCTGGACGTTCACCGGCGCCATGGGAACGGCTCGCGGAGACCACACGGCCACCCTGCTGCCCCATGGCAAGGTACTCGTTGCCGGGGGTGGCGGCGCCGATGGCGGCCATCTCCAGTCGGCGGAGCTGTATGACCCGGCCACCGGCACCTGGACGGCCACCGGCGGCCTGGGCGCCCCGCGCCGCTTCCACACGGCCACCCTGCTTCCCAACGGCACGGTGCTCGTCGCCGGTGGCGGGAGCGACAACGCCTTCAGTGCCTCGGCGGAGCTGTATGACCCGGCCACCGGTACCTGGGCGGCCACCGACTCCATGGCTACCCCGCGCCGCTACCACACGGCCACGCTGCTGGTCACGGGCAAGGTGCTCGTCGCGGGCGGCTACCACGACTACACCGGCATCCTCACCTCGTCCGAGCTGTACGACCCCGCTACCCAGCGCTGGAGCCCCACCGTCAGCATGAACGTGAACCGTTACTCCCATACGGCCACGCTGCTGTCCGATGGCCGGGTGCTCGCCGCCGGCGGTGTCAGCACCCAGGGCCAGTCCACCTCCGAGTGGTACGGCCTGGAGACGCACTGAGCAGGAGCCTCTCCACCACCGGCCGCCGGGGTTCCTCTCGGCGGCCGGTGTAGCAGCCAGAGCGCCGACGCGTTACCGGCGCTCGCTGTCCAGGTGCTTCATCTGCTCCGCGCCGTAGCGCTCGCCGGAGATCTTCACGAGCGCCTCGAGCGCCTCGGCATCACTCTTCGACAGCGGCCGCTCCAGCGCGCCGAGCGAGTCCTCGAGCTGCGCGACGGTCTTCGCCCCCACCACGGGAACGAACGCGGGCTGGCGCGCCAGCACCCACGCCACCGCGAGCTGTCCCGGCGTCATGCCGCGCTCGCGGGCGAAGCGCTGGAACTCGTTCACGACGCCCTCGTTCTGCTGCTGGTTCGAACCGGTGAAGCGGGGAAGGTGGGCGCGGTAGTCCCCCTGCCCCTTCGGCTTGCTGCCGGTGAGGAGGCCTCGCGAGAAGACGCCGTAGAGCGTCGCGCTGATGCCGAGCTCGGTGAGCGCGGGGAAGAGCTGTGCCTCGGGGCCACGGCTCGCGACCGAGTATTCGATCTGCAGGTCCACGATGGGATGGACGCGGTGGGCGCGGCGGATCGTCTCGACGCCGACCTCGGAGAGTCCGATGTGACGCACGTAGCCCGCCTTCACCAGGTCCGCGATCGCGCCGATGGTGTCCTCGATGGGAACGGCGGGATCCAACCGCGCGGGACGGTAGATGTCGATGTACTCCACCCCCAACCGCTTCAGGCTGTAGGCGAGGAAGTTCTTCACCGCCGCCGGGCGCGTGTCCACCCCGCCCCAGCTATTATCCGGCCCTCGCATGGCGCCGAACTTCACGGAGAGCTGCACCCGCTCCCTCCGGCCGCCCGCGATGGCCCGGCCCACGAGCAGCTCGTTGTGGCCCATCCCGTAGAAGTCTCCGGTGTCGATCAGCGTGACGCCGCGATCGATCGCGGTCTGGATCGTCCGGATGCTCTCGGCGTCATCGGTCACGCCATACGTGCCCGACATTCCCATGCAGCCCAGACCCAGCGGGAATACCTCGGGGCCCGTGGAGCCCAGCTTCACCCCGCGCTGCGTCTTCTTCGCTTCGTTCGTGGCCATCGTTCGTCTCTCCTTGCCCTCCAAGACTACGGATCGACACACTGAAATCCAATGAATAGGCTGTATCCCAATCATGCACGGCATCTATGAGAGGAATCTCGACCTCAACCTGCTCCGAGTCTTCATCGTCGTGGCGGAAGCGGGCAGCGTCACCGAGGCGGCGAGCCGGCTCTACCTCACGCAGCCCGCGGTGAGCGCGGCGCTCCGGCGGCTCACCACGGCGGTCGGGGCACCCCTCTTCGTCCGGGCCGGACGCGGGCTCGCGCTCTCGGCACGCGGGCGGCGCTTGTTCGATTCGGCCCGGCCACACCTCCAGGCGCTCGTCGAGGCCGCCCTCTCTCCCGCGACGTTCGACCCGAAGACGAGCGAGCGGACCGTGCGAATCGGCCTCTCGGACGCGAACGAGGCGTGGCTCCTCCCGCCGCTCCTCCGGGTGCTCGCCGAGGAGGCTCCGCGCATGAAGCTCATCGTGCGCCCGGTCCAGTTCCGCACCATCGCCGAGGCCCTGAGCACCTCGGAAGTGGACCTCGCGGTGACGGTGGCCGACGAGCTCCCGGCCGATACGCGGCGCCTCACGCTGTTCACCGGAGGCTTCGTGTGTCTCTTCGATCCCCGGCACGCCCGGCTGGGGAAGCGCCCGACACTGGAGGGATACCTCGCGCACGAGCACGTCATCGTCTCGTACAACGGGGACCTGCGAGGCGTCGTCGAGGACACGCTCGGCATCCAGCGGCGCGTGCGGGTATCAGTGCCGACGTTCCTCAACATTGGAGCCCTCGTGGAGGGCAGCGCCTTGCTCGCCACGGTGCCCTCCATGGTCGCCCAGCAGGTCCTCTCGAAGCGCCCGAACCTCCGCACGGCCCCGCTCCCGCTGACCCTGGGCAGTGCGCCGATGGAGCTCCTCTGGCGAAGCACCGTCGAGGACGACGAGGCCATCCGCTTCATGCGCGGCCTGGTGGTCCGCGTGGTGAAGACGGAGCAAGGCGCCGGGGGTTAGGGCGTGCCGCGCATCGACGTGAGTCTCGCGCTCAGGCTCGCGGGCCTGCCCGGCGTGACCTCCACGGTCCAGCGCTCGTCCTCGTAACCGGGAGCCCTCGCCATCACGTGCCACACCCCGGGCATGGGATTGGCCTCCACATACGGGCTGGGCACCATGAAGCGTCTGCCCCGAGGGTCCATCAACTCCAGCATCGTGCGCTGCGCGGGACGAATCTCGATGCGGAGGCTCTCGTCGCGCACGGCGGGAGCGGACGGCGTGCCGGACGAACCTCCGAGCCGGGTGCCCGGCGGAGCCGTGTTCACACTCCCCTTCGGCGCGGGCAGGCTCGGCGGCGCCCCCCGGTGCAGGAGCATCCCCACGAAGCCCGGACCGAACATGGCCGCCAGCCCAGCGAGCGCGAACAGCAGGGCCCAGCGCCAGGCCCTCCGGCGCGGCGGGCCCTCCTCCTCGGATGAGGGTTCGGGCTTCTTCGGCTCGGGCTTCTTCGCGGGCTGGGGGCGCTCACGGAGCGGAGCGGGCGCGCTCTTCTCGATGGGAGCGGCGGGCGCCGGCACGACGGCCCGGAGGGGAGCAGGCGGCGTTTGGACCGCCACGGCTCGCTGCGCGGGCAGCTGGGTGGAGGACACCAACCTGGGCTCCTGGGCGAGCACGGCCATGCTCCGAGGGCTCACGGCCGCGGGCACGGCAACGGGCACGGCGGGCACTGGCGCGGGAGTTGGAACTCTCGTCACGGGGACACGCAGGGGCGTCGCCGACCGGGGGGCGGGAGGTGGCTCCGCGGCGGGCTCCTTCTCCTGCTCCGCCGGAGTCTCCACCGCCAGCGCGGCGGCGAACTCCCGGCACGAGGCGAACCGCCGCTCCGGCTCCAGGTCCATGGCCTTGAGGATGGCCGCGACGAGCCCGGGCTCCAGGTCCGGGTGCGCCACCCGCGGCGGCACGAACCCGGCCCGGACGATCTTCTCCATGATGTTGAAGTCGCTCTCGCCCTCGAAGCACGGGCGCGCCGTGGCCAGCTCATAGAGCGTCACGCCGAGCGAGAAGATGTCCGAGCGCGGAGTGACGTCTCCGGCCGCTCGAATCTGCTCCGGGCTCATGTACTGCGGGGTGCCCATGCGCGTGCCGGTGCGCGTCGTGGGCCGGCTCTCATCGCTGGCCACCTTGGCGATGCCAAAGTCGAGGACACGCACCGTCCGCCGGCCACGGGCCTGCTCCAGGAAGATGTTGGAGGGCTTCAGGTCGCGGTGGATGACGCCGTTCTCGTGGGCGAACTCCATGCCCTCGAGCACCTGCAGGAAGATCTCACGCACCTCGTCCGCGGGCGGGGGCCGCGTCGCGCGGGCGAGGTATTTGTCGAGCGACTCGCCCTCCAGGTAGTCCATCACCAGGCCCGCGACCCCGGGGGCCGCGACCACGTCCGTGATGCCCAGGATGTTCGGGTGCTTCAGGCGCGCCTGGATGCGGCCCTCGTCGAGGAAGCGGGCACGCAGCTCGGCGTTCCCCACCAGCTCCGGGTCGAGCACCTTGAGCGCATGCACGCTGCCCAGGGCCACATGGCGCACCTTGTAGACGCGCGCCATGCCGCCGCCGCCCAGCTCGCGCTCCACCTCGTAGCGCTCGACCACGTTCCCCGGGCTCAACATGCGGCGAATCTACCCCAACTAGAAGGAGTCCCAGGGGCCCACGGGCAGCCCCTTCCGACGCTTGTCGGCGATGCGGTACGCGTCGACGGCCGCCGCGAGATAGCCCATGAAGCACAGGCAGAACCCACCGGGCCCATTCACCAGCATCACCACGGACAGGCCCAGGGAGAGAAGCCCCTTGAGCACCTGCCCGTTGTAGAGCTGCCCGAGCCCAGGCACGCACAGCAGGCTCAGGGCCACGGCCAGGCCGGGCGAGACGTTGGGCTTGGGAGCGAGCGGGTTCCCCTCCTGGAAACCCGGCAGGCCCCCCGGCCGGGCCAGGGGCTGCGGCCGCACGGCATTGGCGGAAGGCCGCTGGAGCGACGAAGGGGGCACGGGCGCGAGCGCGGACGGTCCCGGCGCGGCGGGAGCGGGCGAGGGAGCGGGCGGCGGAGGTGCCGGAGGCGGCGGGGAGGACGGGAACCGGGACGTGTCCGGCGCGCGATGCTCGGAGGGGACGTACGTCGGCGCGAAGGCGGCGGGATTCTCGTCGGGCGTGACGTCGATGGGCGGCGCGGAGGGCTTCCGGGCCGCGGGCGGCGTGTTCCCCACCTGCGTCACCGCGTACGAGCGCGACGGCTTCTGGGGCACGGACGGCTCGGCTTCGAACACCTGCTCCAGGGCCGAGCGGAAGGCGGCGCAGTCCTGGAAGCGCTCGGCGGGGTCCACGGCCAGCGCCTTGCGGATGCAGCCCGCGATGACGGGAGGGAGCCCCGTCACGACGCGCTCGGGAGGCGCGTAGGTGCCCTCCACGATGGCCTTCATCGTGTCGTAGTCGCTCGAGGCGTGGAACGCGACGCGCCCCGTGGCGGCCTCGTAGAGGATGGCGCCCAGCGCGAAGATGTCCGTGCGCGCGTCCACCTCGGCGGCGCCGCGGATCTGCTCCGGGCTCATGTACAGCAGCGTGCCCATGCGAGCACCCGCCTGGGTGCGCGCCTTGCCATCCTGGCCCTCGCCCTCGAGCATCTTGGCGATGCCGAAGTCCGTCACCTTCGGCTGGAGCCGGTCCCGGCTGTCCCGGCCGATGATGATGTTGTCCGGCTTGAGATCCCGGTGCACCACCCCGCGCTTGTGCGCCTCCTCGATGGCGTCCAGCACGGGCGTGAACACCTCGAGGAGCACCTTGGGCTCCAGCCCCTGCCCCCGGCAGAGCTCGCTGAGCGTGGGGCCCTCGATGTAGTCCATCACCAGGCCCGCCACCGGCGTGGTGACGATCTCCGTCACCTGGACGATGTTCGGGTGGCGCAGCTTCGCCTGGATGCGGCCCTCGGCGAGGAAGCGCCCGCGGATGTCATCGCTGCGCGCGTAGTCCTCGTTGAGCACCTTCAGCGCGTGCGTGCTGTGCAGCCCGAGGTGGCGCACCTCGTACACCGCGGCCATGCCGCCCTGCCCGAGCAGCCTCACCACTTCGTAGCGGCCGTCCAGCTGCGTTCCCGGCTGGAGGAGGTTCATGTCACCACTCATACGCTCACCCGTCATGGCGATTACCTCCGCCTATCCCAACAGCCCGAGCACGCCCGACTTGTCGGCCCCGGACGCGAGCACGTCCTGGGGCGTGCACTCGGGGCACCCGTTCGCGCACTTGCAATTGGCCAGGATGGCCCGGACCCACTTGAACGTGTCGTCGACGAGCGCCAGGTCCAACGCCTCGGCCACGCCCATGCCCTGAAGGTGCCGATCCACCACCACGATGCCCGCGGGGGCCTCGGGGAACATGCCCGGCCCCACTGGCACCACATCCATGTCCTCGTCGTTGGAGAGCAGATGCGCCACCAGCACTCCGTCCGCCGAGCGCGCCAGGTGCACGAGCACGTTCGGCGACGTGGCCGCGGGGAAGAAGACGCCGCGCACGCGGGTGCGGTAACGGCAGCTCACCGCGCCCACGTCCACCCGGCCCGGCCGCCCCAGCTGCGAGTAGCCGGTGACGCTCTCCACCACCGTCGCGTCCAGCGTGCACACCTGGTACACGCACCGCCCGGTGCGCACCGTCTGCGGAGACTCCACCACCGTGGCGGACTCGAACTGGATGCGCAGCTGCGGCTTCGTGAGGGGCCGGTCATTGGGCACCGGCTTCACGCGCAGCTCGTTGCGCTTGGTGTCCAGCGAGTGCAGTGGCACCTCGTAGCGCGCGTCGCCCACGGCGAACACGCGGCCCGGGTAGTAGCGCGTCTCCACCAGCAGCCGGTCCACCTCGGTGAGCACCTGGCCGCTGTGCACGTCGAGGATGCGCACCACCTGCTCGCTCACCGTGCGCCGCAGCGGATTGACGGCCTCGGAGACTCCGGCGGGGACGACGGGGCTGCGCACGGGCTCGCGGCCCTGGGCCAGACGCACCACGTGCCGCTCGGGCCGGAACTTCGGACCCAGCACCTGCTCCACGCGCGAGCGCCCGAAGACGGCCGCCAGCGACTCCACGTCCTGCGAGCCCTCCTGCATGGCCGCCTTGAGGTGCGCCGTGGCCAGCGCGCCGTTGTGGTAGCCCACGAGCGGACGCGGCGGCATCAGCATGCCGTGGCGGGAGAGCCCATCCAGGTTGCCATCGCGCGTGAGGAAGCGCGTCACCGGGTTGTCCGCGAGCCCCCACAGCGCATCATGCGTCTGCCCGTCCGCCAGCGGCACCCGGTGCGGAAGCGCCCGGTACGAGGCCACCAGCCACGCCTCGTCCAGCGTACCCACCGAGGCCACGCCGAAGAGGGACACGTCGCGGACGAAGCGCAGCTCGCCGCCCCAGAAGTCCACGGCCTTGAGGTCGAAGGCCCCACCCGGGTCTCCCACCGCGGCGGGCAGCTTCGCCCCCACCACCGGCTCCAGGGCCCGGCGCACCCACGGCGTCCCGGGCTGCGAGCGGAAACCCTCCACCACGCGCCAGACGCGCACGGGAGCGGCCGCGCGCGGCGTGAAGGGCACCTCGCGCACGGAGATGCCGGGGAACATCTGCTCCACCAGCCCTCGCGTGCCCGCGCCGCCCACGCCCGTGGCCAGCACGTTCCACCGCGCCCCGGCCGCCGACAGCGCCAGCTCCAGCCGCCGCAGGGTGAACATGCGGTGCGTGGACGCGAGCGGCGTGCCCCGGTCCACTCGAGACAGCACCACCAGCCCCACCGAGCGCGCCCACAGGCGGCCACAGCCCCCACGCGTCTCGGAGAGCGCGCGGATGCCTCCGGCGGACAGTTGCTCCACGTCGAGGAAGACGGCGGCCGGCATGCGGTTGCCCGCGAAGGCCTCGCGCATCGCCGCCTCGCCCGCCAGCAGCGGCCCCGAGGGCCACGAGCCACTGCGCGCAATGGCCTCGAGCACCGCGTCGCGCAGCGCCTCGGGCTCGTCGCTGATGACGACGCACGGCAGGCCCTCGCGCTGGAGCGCGAGCAACACGCAGGAGATGAGGAAGTGATGCTCGGTCGGGTCGGGCAGGTCGCCCACGAGCCAGCCCTGGGTGGGCGTGCTCCACGCGCTGGCGATCTCCTCCAGCGCCCGAGGCGGTGCCCCGGTGGCCCCCGAGTCCCGCCACGCGGCGGCGCTCCAGGCTGGAGCCGGCTCCGGGTTGGCCACCCCCTGCGTCGCGAGCAGCGGACGCCCGTTGGTCTCGATGGCGCCCAGCTTGCGCCACATCCCCGGCACGTCCGCGCGAGGGAGCGCGGGCACCTGGGGCTGGGGAGCCTCTTCCTTCACGGGAGGAGGCGCGAGGCGCTCGGCGCGCGTCCACACCGCGAGCGCCACGCACAGCATGGGCAGCACGGCGCCGAGATCGAGCAGCGCGCGGGGCTTGTCCTGCTGCCACGGCCCATTCACCGCGATGAGGGCCAGCACCGGCACGGCGATGAGGACGAGTGCCAGCGGGTCCGCGAGCGGCACGCGGAAGGACGTGAGGCTCTTGTGGTTGGACTCCTGGAGCGCGAACACGCCCGTCGCGAGGAGGAAGGCGGCGGCCTGGGGCAGGACGAGCAGCAGCACCGCGTCGAGCGGGTACCAGGTCGCCTGCACCGTCACCGGAGCGCCGTTCGGGCCTGGAATCTGCGGCAGCGCCGTGAGCTCGCGAAGCCAGCCGAGCGGCCCATCATGCATGGAGGCACTGGCGGCCTCGACCAGGCGGGTGACGAGCACCAGCGCCAGGGTGACGAAGACGGCCTTGCCCACGGGGAGCGCGGCGCGGCGCCAGCGCGAGTTGGGACCGGGGCCCACCAGGAGCGCCGCCAGGACCCAGGCCATCAGGGGCGTGGCGAGCACCAGCATCCACACCAGCAGGCGCACCGCCGTCGTCAGTTGGGACGGATGCGGGAGTTGCAGCGTCATCGCGCACCTCGCGGGGCGGCCATGGCCGGCTGCGGAGTGGCGCGAGCCCCCCGCGTCATCTCTTCCACGGAGAAGCCCTCCCAGGTGCGCAGGAAGATGACCCGCGCGGCCTTCGAGGGAGACCAGAGCACGGGCAGCCGCGTGGGCATGTCGCGCAGGCCGGCATCGAGCGTGTCGCGCCCCGCCGACGGAGCGATGACGAAGCCCTCGCCCGGGCGCAAGCCGAGCACCGGGTCTCCATGCGCGTTCAACGGCTGGCACGGCGGAGCGAGCACCGCGCCCATCCGCGAGCCGAAGTCACGCAGCACGTCCGCCGCCTGCTGTCCGCCCTCGGCGTCATCCAGCACACTGCGCTCGCCCATGGGCTGCACCTGACGGCGGCTCAGCTCGGCGATGTGCTCGGGGTCTCCACACGGCACGTCCTCGAGCAACCCGCCCTCGGGCCATGCGCCCTCGAGGAGACGATCGGCCCAGACGCGCTCCTCAGTGATTTCCCTGCGCGCGGCGATCCACCGGCTGATGACCTCCGGCGGCACCAGCGAGCCATGCAGCAGCCCTCCCGCGCCGAGCAACTGTCCGAGGTCATCCAACCGCGCCTCGGCGGCCGGAGTCACACCGAGCGACAGGAGCTCCTGTCGCTTCTTGTCCCTCGCCTCGAGCAGCGCGTGACGCACGGCCTGCAGCCGGGCCACGGCGTTCTCCAGCGCGAGGATGGCGCTCCGGCGGGCCCGCTTGCGGCGCACCACGAGCTGCAACTCCGCCTGCTTCGCACGCCGCCCTCCCCCACCCCGGCTGACGAGCGACTCGAGCGCATCCCGCCGGAGCTTCAGCACGCGGCGCACTTCCTTCCGGGTCTGGTTGCCAACCAGGTAGAGCCACCCGGCTCCAGCGCCCAGCGCGGCGAGCACACCGAAGATCCACGGCAGGGCCTCGTGCCAGTCGAAGCCCGTGGCGGCCGGGGTGGCCGTGGCCGACACCACGACGCGCGGAGGTCCACCCGTGCCCGTGGCAGCCGTGGCCGGATTCATGAGGGACAGCAAGCCGAACGACACGCCCAGCAGCACGGCCAACGCGAGCGCCGCCGCGGCCGCCAGTGCCAGCCGTCGCGAGGGCAGCTCCATGAGGGCGTGCTCCAGCTCCTCGCGGTGCGGATCCACCAGAGGGCCTGGAGGCTGGGACGGATCCAACTTCCGCAGCGTCGTGTCCTCCTGGGCCTGCTCGTCGTGGAGCTGCGCGATGACGCGCTTCAGCCCCTGCTCGACGGAAGGCAGCTGCGACAGGCCGGACGAGGGCCCGAGCGAGGCATCGAACACCGCCTGGATGCCCTGCTCCACCGAGGTAGCCACCTCGGCCTCGGCGCGATCGAGCGCGCGGAAGGCCTCATCGGTGCGGGCCTGGTCCACCGTGGTCGGCGAGGTCTCCACCGAGGCCGGCTTGAAGAGTCCGGCGTGGTTGGCGCGAATCTCCTCGGGCGTATCGAGCGGCCCCACGCGAATGTCCGCGGGCAGGTCCACCGGAGAGCGGGACAGCTCGGCGGCGAGACGGCGGGAGAGCTGCGCGGCCTGGCCCTCGACGAAGGGAGCCAACCACCGGTCATGGTGCAGCGCGGAGATGGCGCCCATGGCCAGGGTGGCGTCCGCCACGGGCTGCTGCATGCGATCCACCAGCACCCCGAGCCCGTCATAGGCGGCACGCGCGGCGGCGTAGGAGCGCAGGCGCGACTCGGGCAACTCCACCGAGGCCAGCGACACGAAGCCCACGAGACCCTCGTCGCGAGCCGGGTGGGCCATGCGGCGGGAGACCTCGTCCTCGGTGCGCAGCCCCGAGGCCACCATGCCGAGCGCGAAGGACGCGCAGGTGGACACCATCTCCTCGGAGGTGAGCGTGCCCGCGGCGGTCTGCTGGGACACGACCCAGATGCGGGCCAGCAGGGGGAACACGGGGCGGGCGCGGGCCCAGCTCTCCAGAGCGGCCAGCCGCGCGAGCGCCACGGAGGCCCTCGGGTTGCTCAGCGCCGGCACCTGCACCACCAGGTGGAGCGTGGCGGTGCGCTGCTCCGGCGGCCGGTCCGGAGGGAACATCGCGCCATAGCCCTCCGCGAGCAGACGCGCGGCCTGCTCGCACGCGACGAGCAGGTCCTCCTCACCGCCCTGCAACGCGGCGACGAAGGCAATGACATCCAATCGCTGGTCGCGCCGCTCGCCCGAGCCACGGCCCGCGCGCAACAGGTCCTCCAGCAGGGGCTGGAGCCCGGCGGCCACGCCCGAGGGCTCGCAGCGCAGCACGCCGAGCAACGGCGAAGAGGCCTCCAGGGACTGGAGGGCGCGGCCGATGACCTCGTGGCCGAAGCGCCCCAGTCCGAGCAGGACGGTGGGGTACGAGACGGCGGCGTCCAAGCTAGTTCCTCAACTCGGCGGCGAGCGCCTCCACCACGGTCCGCTCGTCCTGGATGAAGCGGCGCTCGGAGTCCTTCTGCTCGGAGACAGCGCGCGCGTAGGCCTCGGTGAGGCGGCGCTGGTGGGCCTGTACCTCCTCGAGCAGCTTGTTGCGGGAAGGCCGCTCCACCGTCGCGCTCGTCCACGATTCCCGGGCGTTCTTCTCCAGGTCTCCACGCAGCACGGGATCCAGGGCCTCGAAGGCCTCGAAGGCGCGAGCCCTATCCGGCGCGAGCTTGTTCTTCGTGCCGGCGAAGCTCCAGTGGTAGCCCTCGTCGTCGCGCGAGATGCCGCCGAACAGGGCGCACAGCGTGAAGGCGCGCAGGCGGTTCTCACGGGCCTCGCGCGAGGCCTGGGCGGAACGCTCCGTGGCGCGGCGCTCCTCGGCGCGCTTGATCTCCACGGGGTCCAGGTCGGGCAGGCCGCCCGTCGAGGACTCCCACGACGCCTCGATGTGCAGCGGGTAGGTGCGGTTCTTGTCGTCGCGCACGCGCTTGTAACCGGAGTACAGCTCGGACTGGACGTTCTTGAACCAGTACACGGGCACGCCGAGCAGCGCGCGGTAGAGCACCAGCGAGTCGCGCTCCTCCCAGCCCGCCACGCGGTTGGTGCCGGACACCACGCCCTTGAGCACGCTCCAGAGCGAGCCCTCCTCGTCGCTGGCGTACTTGTCGTGCAGGCCGGCGTAGAAGACGTCCGCGGGCGTCACCGTGGGATCATCGCGGCGCGTGGCGTCGATGTGCGCGAGCAGCACGCACTCGTCGGACAGGCGCTTGAGCCGGTCCTCGATGCCGCGGCGCACCTCGGTGGCGGAGACGGCGCGCAGCTCGTCCTCGAGCTTGCCCTTGCGGCGCAGCTCCTCGAGATCCTTCCCGGCCTTGTGCAGGGCGATGTAGCGCTGCTCCAGGTCCAGGCCCGAGGCCAGGTCGAGCCCCATCTCCTCCATCACCCGGCCATAGGTCTGCAGGGCCTGGGCCTCCAGCTTGCCTCGCACGTGCGAGACGATCTCATTGGCATCGCGCGCGCGGAGCTGGCCGCTGGGGTCGCGCACGGGCGTGAAGGACTCGGTGACGGAGTCGAAGATGTCGGCCACGCGGAAGTTCGCGTCACTGTCGAGCTTGTGCGCGTAGAACTCCTTCCACAGCCGCTCGCGGCGCCGATCGTCGCGGAGCACCTCGGCGTCCAGGTAGAACTGCGCCACGTCGGACGCGGGGTCCACCGCGGCCGGGTCCTTGCGGAAGCGCTCGGCCTGGGACTCGGCGTCGCGGGCGCGCTCGTCGGCCACCTGGGCCACCTTGCGGAAGGACTCCAGCCGGGCCTCGGCGTCCTTGCGCAGCTCGCTCTCGAAGGACTTCCAGAAGAAGCGCTTGATCTCGTCGCGGAACTCGTTGGCCCAGCTCTCGACCTTGGCCACGGCGCGCAGCTTCGTGGTGGCGAAGGCCTTGTTGTCCCGGTCCGTGAGGCTCTGGAGGAAGCCGGGCTGCGCCTGCTTCGTCATCTCCGAGTCCAACCGGGAAATCTCCTGACGCAGCTCGGGGCTGTCCAGGTCGGGCGGCGTGCCGTCGGCCTTGAGGTACGCGCCCTCCTCCGGGTCCTTGAACGGGACGATGAAGCCCTGCTCCAGCAGGCGCACGAGGAACAGCCGCTGGGCGATGGGGTTGACCTCGTACTCCTTGAAGAAGGACTCGAAGAAGCGGCCGGTACGCACGTCGCCGCGCTGGGCCTCGAGGTACTCGCCGCACACGCGGGCGCGCGACTCGTCCTTGGCCCGCCGCAGCACCGCGATGGCCCGGCTCAGCGACGGGTTGCCCGGGTTGATGGACTGCTTCTCCACGTCCGGGATGTCGATCTGCTCGTCCAGCCTGCCGAAGATGGCCTCGAGCTTCTCGCGGAAGGCCTCGGCCAGGTTCTTCCCGCCCTTACCGATCTGCTGCTGGATTCCGTAGAACTGGCCCTTCTCGTCGCGGCGCTCCTCCTCGGAGGCGCGGAAGGCGACGTAGCCCTTGAACTTCTCGTCGATGCGGCGGTTCTTCTCGTTGGGCTCGAGCCGCTGGAAGGCCGGGTCCCCGTAGGGCACCTGGAAGTCCGGGTGGTCCGCGCCGAAGCAGAGGAACTGCCGGAAGGCGCTCGCCACGTAGCGCAGGCCCGCGTACTTGAGGATGTCCCGCCGAGGCAGCTGCAGCAGCGCGGTGCCGAACGAGCCGTAGTGCACGGAGAAGTGGCCCAGGGCGAGCTTCTTCTGGTGCTTCTCGTAGTTGTCGTACTCACCGGCCTGCGCGCCGAGCAGCGGCGAGAAGATTTGGAGGTAGCAGGCATCGGCCACCGCGTTCTCGTACTTCTCGATGGAGAGCTGGTCGGGCCGGTCGATGAGGTAGGTGAGCGTGAAGGGGCGCTCGCCGACGACCTGGCGGTCGCGGTCCTGCGAGCCCGGGTCGAAGTGGAACTCGATCTCCCCCGAGCCGCCCGCGTAGTCGAGCTGGCGGTTGAGGTACTCCAGCTCCTTGAGGGCGGAGTAGCCGTTGGCGAGGATGTCCGGGTGGAGCTGGGGCTTCACCTTGTCGAGGAACGCGGTGGGCAGGGTGAGCACGCCGGAGACGTTGGGACGGCCCCAGCCCGCGTCGAGCACCATGCGCCGCAGCAGGTAGGCCATGGGCAGGAAGCCGCCCGAGCCGGTGCCGCCCGCCACCGAGCCATAGAGCATGACGCGGACGACGCGGTTCTCGTTGTCGCGCCAGGGGTTCTCGCGGCGGGTGGACTCGTCGAGCAGCTTCTGGAGGGCCTTGCGGATGCCGCGGCGATCCTCCTCGAGGTTGTAGTAGAGGCGCAGGCGGCTCTCCATGCGGATCTGCCCGGCGCCGGCGCCCTGGGTGGAGCGGAACTGGTACGTGGAGGGGACCCACTGGGTGACGAGCGGGTCTTCCTGGAGCTCACGCTGGCCGCGCTTGCGCTCGATGTAGGCGCGAGCATCGAAGGCGGAGACGAGGAAGCGGTTCTCGACGGGGATGTCCTTGAGCTTGTCGAGGTCGTCCTTGTTGGTGTCGATGGCCACGAAATGGGTCATCGACTTGATGCGCTCCCAGTTGGGATGACGGCGCAACCGGCTGGCGAGCAGCTGGACGATCTTCCCGCCATTACCCCCGAGTCCCACGAACAAGGTCGGGTTGAACTTCTCCGTCGAGAGCAGCCCCAAGACATCCCCCTTCAAGCAGCTTCACTGCGTGTAGAAAGTACCCGGTGGTATATCACGCGGCGCCGAGCCCGAGCGCCCTTGCTCGCTGGCCGAGGCGGCTGCACCGGGAGTCACAATCGGTCAGCCCAGCTGAGACCTTCGAAGCGAAGCGCAGGGCCTACTTCGGCTCGGGCTTCTCCGCGGGGGCATCCAGTTCCTCCGGAACGCGCGCCCGGAGGAACTTCCATCCCTTGGGCAGATGGTGCGCGGTGAAACCCCGGCCCGCGATGCTGACGAGTTCGCCATCAGTGGCCTTTCCGCTGGCGAGCCATTCATCCGCTTCTTCTCTCGTTGCGAACGTTTGAGAGACGATGATGGGCTTGCCCGTGACGAACTCCCTGAAGTAACCACGGTACTCATCCAACTTTTGGATGTCGCGGACATAGAGCAAAGCCACCGCTGCGATCCGAAGTGCCTCGTCCTCCGGCGAATCCTTCGGGTACTTGTCGCTGATGGTGCCGAGCGTCTTCATCACCGCATCAACATCAAAGTCTGAATTATAGGCCATTGGCGCACCGGATTTAGAGGACGAGAGGGGCCAGAATCAGCGCGCCAGAACCGCCTGTCGTGATGACGAAGGCAACACCGGCGATGACGACGACCGTTCCAAGAGCCACCTGGGCCTTGTGATTCCTGATCCACTCAATCGCATCGTCAACGCGCGAGAACTTCAATTCCCTCGCCTTCTGCTCATTCGCCTTCTCGCATTCCATAAACTCCTTGAGACATTTACTGGTGCAATGTCTACGGAGCCACCCGTCACGATCCGTCTGCGGGTATGGAAGGGGCTCACTTTTCCAGCAATCGTCGTAACACGCATTCTGCTCCGCATCGCAGTTACGGAAGCCGGAGCCGCCAATTCCAAGAGCGGTACCAACGCCCCGCGTATCCTCGGAGATGACGTAGATTCGCCGCTCTGGCTGTTGCACATGCGCGCAACCAGTGCTTGCCACCACAATGGCAATCATCAACGCGAGCCATTTCAATCCCGGCTGCTGGCTCATCCTCAGCTCCACTTCATGTAGAGATTGCCGATCCGGTACACCACGTTGGGCGTGTACCCGAGGGCCATCTCCTCGGCGGGCACGGGCTCCCACTTCCCGGTGCGCTGCACCTTGCGCTCGAGGCCCGCCGCGGTGACGAAGCGCGTGGAGCCCCCGGGCCCCGCTTCGAGTACGAGCACGGCCGCACGCGGAGCACGCACGAAGTCGCCTCCGGCGTTCAGGCACATCCGCGCGTTGCGGTAGAAGCCCCGTGTCCCTCCGGGCGTCTCCCGAAGCGTGAGCGCCGAGGCCCTCTTGAGCCCCACCTCCGAGCCCGCCACGTAGACGCTCGCCGCCGGGTCGAAGTCGTTCGGCCGGACGAAGCCCGCGACCACCCAGCCAAAGCCCAGCATCCCGCCGAGCAGGGCCAGCCACGGCCACCAGCAGCGCAGCCAGCCCGTCTCCGACACCTGCACGAGTGCCGGGACCGTCACGGCCGCCGCCGCGTAATGCGGATGCGTCGCGGCGAAGAGCGCCCCCATCCCCTGCGGGTTGATGTGTCCGCAGCAGCCCTGCGCGGTGAAGCAGATTTCGTACTTCAGCGGCTGTCCCTTGCGGCCATTGCCCAGGTCCGCCTCCGAACCCTCGACGGGAGCGCAGCTCAACACGCCTCCCTGCACCTCCCCCTGCGCCGTGCACTGGATGGGGATGCGATCCGCGTTCGTCGAGCGCGACAGGTCCACCACCGAGCACCGGCGCGTCTCGCCACGCTCGCCCCGCCACGCGCCGAAGTCGAGCGAGCCCGGGTTCGGCACCAACGCGAAGTCGAGGAAGCCCTCCACCTGCACCGACCGCCGCGTGCGCTGCTCCATCCACGCGTTGCGGAACGTCACCACCACCGGCGTGGACATGCCCTCCGGCGAGGGCTCCGAGGGCGTCCAGTCCGCCACGAAGCGCCCTCCCCCCTCGTGACGCAGCGGCACGTCCTTGCCCTCTATCGTCGCCACCGCCGTGAAGCCGTCCGCCTGGAAGAAGCTCGCGTCGTCGAACGTCTTCCCACGGAAGAGCAGCCGCGCATCGAGCTGCACCGTCTCGCCCACCCGCGCGGTCGCCGGCACCGCCAGCGAGGCCTCCAGGTCGTACCGGAGGATGAGGCCGTAATCGATGGGCCCCGCTCCCTTCGGCAGCGACAACGTCCAGCGGCTCGGCTGGTCCGGCGAGTTGGGCGCCCGGAAGACCTGGTAGTGGCGGTGCGGCGGCTGGCACAGCTTCGGTGCCCCCGCGATACGCGTATTGGGCGGACAGCCGTTGTCACCGGAGGCCTGAGACGGGGCGTTGCCCTGGGGGCCCTCCAGCTTCGCGGTGTACTCGGGCCCGGGCGAGGAGGACGCCGTCGCCACCAGCACCTCCACCACGTACTTGCCCACGTCGAACGTCTTCGATTCGCCCGGCGACAGCGTGCCCGTCTCCGGCCTCGAGCCGAGCACCCGGGCATAACCTCGGGTGAATGCGTCGATGACCTCGCGCGGCTTCTGCACGAACACCAGGTCCTGCGGGTTGCGCGCCAGCGGCTTCAGGAACTGCTCCCCCGTCTGGCGGATCTCATCGCTCCCGAAGAGCCCGATGACCAGGGTCTCGAAGCCCGCCGCCTCGGAGAGCCCGAGCGCCCGGGGTCCCTCGGCGGGGTTCCCATGGAGATCCTGCGGCACTCCGTCCGTGAAGAAGAGAAACAGCCGGTTCGGCAGCGCCGAGCCCCTCAACCGGTTCCCCGCCTCCTCCAGCGGGCGCCGGAAGAAGGTGCCGTTGGAATAGGGCAGCGCGCGGATGGCGTCCGCGTCCCGGGCCGTGCGCGGGGCGTCGTTCTCGCTGTCGCCAAAGGCCAACAGGCTGAAGTGGTCGGCCGAGCCTCGCGCCAATCCCTCGACGATGAGCGAGCCGAGCACCGCGGCCCGCTCGGGATCATTGGGGGGATAGCGGTGGCCCCTGTCGTCCCGGGACTCCACGCCCATGGAGCACGAGTTGTCGAGGATGAGGACGATCTCGTTGCCACCACTGGCTGCTCCGGACGACAGGAGCAGGGGCAGGACGAGTTGCGCGAGCATCATCTAGAGCTCCACCTTGAAGTACGTGCCCCCGGCCCGGTACAGCACCGAGGGAGAAGGGACGTGCCCCCGCGCCAGGTCCGTCACCGGCTCCCACTTGAGGGTGCGGCGCTCCTGCTGCTCCAGCGGGCCCGTGCCCGTCAGCACCACTCCCGCGCCCCGGGTGGCTCGCAGGAGGATGGGCGCGTTGCGCGTGCGGCCGTTCACGTCGCCGTCCCCGTGCACGCCCAACCGGGCGTCCCGGTAGAAGCCGGGCGCGCTGCCGGGACAGGCCTGCAGGAGGATGGCGGCGGATTGGCGGATGCCTCGCTCGCTCCCGGCCACGCGGATGGACGCTCCCGGCGGGAAGCGCGCGGGCTGCGTGAATCCCGCCAGCACCACCCCGAAGCCGAGCAGCGCCAGCGACGACCACACCCACGCGCCGTAACAGCCGAGGAAATTCCGGCCCTCGACCTTCCAGCGCAGGCGCACCGTCTTCTCCTGGGCCTTGAACTCGGGGGTGAGCGGCACCACGCGCAACACGGCCGGGTCCGGCGACACCTCTCCAGCACAGCGCGGCACCTCGAGGCAGATCTCGAGCCGGCGCGCCTGGGGGTCCAACGCGTCGATACCCAACGAAGGTGCCAGACCCCGCACGTCATCCTGGTTCAGCGCGTTGCGGAAGTAGAGCACCGGGCGGGCCTGGCAGCCCTCGAGCCCCTCGGCGCGCAATTCCCAGCGGTGCTCCTCGGCGCCCTGCGATTGGCTGAAGTCGAGCGTCTGGCAGGCCCCCGTCACCGGCGTGCCCGCGGCGACGGTGCCGAAATCCAGCTCCGCCTGAAGCTCCAGCTTCAACTGAGGACGCACCTGCACCTCGTGCGCGGGCATGGCCACCGGCCCCTTCGGCGTCTGGAACACGAGCGACCAGCTCGCGGCGCCGACCTCGGTGTACGTGGCGAGGAACTCGTACCGGTCGTCCGCTTTCGGAGCACCCCGGTAGCGCTCCTGGCCCGTATCCACCATGCGGGCCTCCACCTTGGGATTCGCCAGGAGCGAGTCCACCTGCTGACGGCTCGCTCCCGGCTCCGGGCGTACGAGCCGCACCGCTCCCCTGCACGGAAGGCCGACGTAGCACGTGCGCGGCAGGTCCGATGTATCGAAGCCGAGGCCGAGGTCACTCACCGTGGCGGACACCTCTCCCGCCGGGCACACCACGCGATCTCCCGCGCGCCCACCCGCGCTGATGCGCACCTCGCGCGGCTTGGGAGACGCGGGCGGAGTCCACGCCGCCGAGAGCGCGCCGTCCGCTGAGAGCGTCGTCGGTGGCTCTCCCTCGACCTGCACGGTGAACGCCAGCGAGAGGCCCGCGGGAGGCGTGCTCACCGGCACCTGCCCCACCGCATCGAACAGCCGGGCACTCAGCGACGTGGACTGGCCCGCAACGAGTGCCTCGTGCACGGCGGGCCGCACCACGCGCGCCCGGAAGCCGCAGACCTCCACCTTCAGCTCCCGCGCCTCGGAGGCGGCCGCACGGAGCGTCTCGCCCGGGGCGAGTGGGAGTCCGACAGGGACGAACTCGATGCGCGCGGAGCTGGTGGCGGGAAGCGTGAAGCGCGCCTCCACCGTGCCGTCCGGCTGTACGGTGCCCGGGTGCTCGGTGACGTGGCCACTCGCGTCGGTGACGCGGAAGGTGCCGCCGGTGACGCGGCGCAACGCGCCCTGCTCGTCCCGGACCGCGCCCACGGCGGTCACCGTGTCTCCCGTCGTGTACGGGCCAGGAGAGATGCGCTCCACCTTCGCCTCGAGCTGCACGGGAGGAGGCCCTGGAGGAGGCTTCACGGGCTCGCCATTGATGACGTGCTCCACCACGTTGGCGGCGCCGTGTCTCTCTCCGAAGAGCCGCGCGCATTCGTACGGGTCCGCCCGCGACCAGGTGCCCTGGTTGCGCCGGAGGAACTTCGACTCACAGGTGGAGTCCTCCTCGTCGAAGCAGACGAAGCACTCCTGCCCATTGGTGACCCAGCAGTGGTAGTGCCAGTCCTCGTGCATCACACGGACGGCCGGCATGTCGCACGCGGCCACCACCCCCGGCGGCGTCCCCTCGTACCCTCCGACGCAGTAGGTGTCCCCCACCTCCTGTGCCAGAACGGGAGCGGCCCGCAGCAGCGAGGCGACGGCGAGCAGCGCCAACAGCGCGCGGACCATCACTGCTCTCCGGTTTCCGTGACGTGCGAGCCCCCAGGCGCGGCGGGCGCGGGCGTGTGGGGCGTCCCCATTCCGGTGGGAGGCTCGGATTGCGCGACGCCCGCGTCCCGCTCGGAGGGCGCGGAGGGTGTCTGTGCACCAGCGGGAGAGGGCTTCGGAGTCTGCGCCCGCAGTCCCACCGCGAGGCCCACGCCCAGCCCCAGCACACCCGTCGCGAGCAGCAACCACAGGGGAAACCGGCGCCCGGTGCTCGCGGCCACCACGGGCGCATCCCTCTTCCGCGGCTCGGGAGCGGGCGGGGCTTGCACCACCGGGCCGCTCGGTGCCACCGGCGTTTCCCGCACCACGGGCGCGGAGGCCGGCTCTGGCGCGAGCAGCATCGGCATGCCATCCGGGAGCGTCTCGCGCCGGGCCTGCTGGGGAACCGCCGCCCTGCGCGGCACCTCGGGCTGTCCCGCCACCAGCAGGATGACCGTGATGTTGTCTCCCCCACCCCGCTCGTTCGCCGTCTGGATGAGCTTCGTCACCGCGTCCTGGTAGTCGCGGCCCTCGATGAGCGGATACAGCTCCGGGTCCTCGATGAAGTCGTACAGCCCATCGCTGCACAGCAGCACCACGTCACCGGCGCGCAGCTCCAGGGGCTCCGTCCACACCTCGGGCTTGAAACTCTTCTGCACGCCCGCGCTTCCCCCCAACGCCCGCACGAGCACGTGCGCGTCGGGGTGATTGCGCGCCTCCTCGGGCTTGAGGATGCCGTGGCTCACCATCACGGCCACGCGCGTGTGGTCCCTCGTGCGATCGACCGGAGCGCCCTCGCGGAACTGGTAGAGGCGGCTGTCGCCCACCCAGCCCACGTAGCAGCGCGAGCCCATCACCCACGCCACCACGCCCGTGGTCCCCATGCCGTCGGCACCCCGGGTGAGCGCCGCATCGAGCACCGCCTGGTTCGCCTCCATGAACGCCTGGTAGAGGGCTCGCGGCGGATTGTCGGGCGGACTCGCGGAGATGACCTCGACGAGCCGATCGCTCGCCACCTGGCTGGCCACCTCACCCGCCTCGTGGCCTCCCATGCCGTCGCATACCACCAGCAACTGGGAACCATCCGGCTGCGCGGCGATCCGGTAGGAGTCCTCGTTCTGCGAGCGCTGGCGGCCGACGTCGGTACTTCCATGAATGTAGAGCGGGAGGCTCATTCGTCATCTCCCCTCGCGGGTGAGTAGAGGGTCCGGGCCTTGGCCCTCGGAGCCTCGGCGGAGGGCTGTGCGGCGGAGGGCTGCGCGGGAGGCGCCGCGACCACGGGCACGACTCCAGCGGGAGGCTCGGCGGACGGCTGAAGCCCGGGCTGCACCAGGGTGAACTCCAGGTACTGCGACAGGCGGATGCTCTGGCCGGGCCGCACCTGCACGCGCTCGCCCGGATTCAGGCGGCGCCCGTCCACGAAGGTGCCGTTGGTCGAGTGCTCGTCCTTCACGAAGACGTTGCCGCCCTTGAAGAGCTGCACCGTCGCGTGGTGGCCGCTCAGTTGCGGCAGGTCCACCGGGAGATCCATCTCGCCCGCCCGGGCACCGATGGAGAACGCGGACTTATGCACCCGGTAGAACGGCTCGAGCCCCGCGGGGCCTCGGACCACCACCAGCCGCGTCTCCGGCAGCGTGGCGAAGGGATCCTTCCACGCGGGCGTGGCCGGAGCGGGCTCGGGCTGGGGAGCGGGAGGCTCGGGGGTGGGCACCGGCGCGGCCACGGGCGGAGCCACCTGGGGCGCCGGAGCGGGCTCCGAGCGGCGCCGGGTGAGCAGCGCGATGAGCACCCCCAGCAGGAGCAACCCCAGGCCGATGAGCAGGGCGATCAGCCACCAGGGCAAACCGCTCGAAGGCCGCGCGGAGTCGGGAGCGCCCGGTGTGCCACCGGGTTGGGCCGCCGTTCCGGGGCTTCCCGAGGGAGTGCCGGGCTGCGAGGGGGAACCCGGAGTCCCCGCCGTGGGCCCGGGCTGCGTCGAAGGTGAAGTGCCGGGGTTGCCCGTCGTCTTCCCCGGAGGAGTCACCGAGCCGGAGGTGCCCGTCTTCGAGCCCGTGCCGGTCCGAGCCGGCGAGGGGCCCGTGGCGACCGAGCCGGGACAGGCGGCGGTGGCACTGCCCTCGGCCTTCTGGCGGAAGGAGACGGAGTCGCTCCAGGCGGTGGTGGCGCCTCCTGACAGGCCCTCGACGGAGAGCCGGCCCGTGGACTGCCCGCGCTTCACGCCGCAGAAGCCCACGTCCAGCCAGTAGAGGTTCTCCAACGCGCCCACGAGCCCCGTGACGGCCTGCCGCGCATCGACATCGCCCACCTGGATGTAGCGGCCGCCGGAGCCCTCGGCGAGCTGGGACATCTCATCGAGCCGCGTGGCCGCGTTGCTCCGCTTGCCGGTGCTCTTCGGGCTGAAGACGACGATCTGGACGCGCACCCCCTTGTCACGCGCCTCGGTGGCGAGGTCCTTCACCTTGAGCGCGGCCGACTCCTCGCCCGCGTCGGTGAAGACGATGACCTCGCGCGAGCCTCCTCGCGAGAGCGGCTGCTTGCTCGCGGCCTCACGCACGGCCTGCTGGATGTAGAACTTGAGCCGGGTGACGAGCTGGCGGGTTCCCGACTGCGCGACCTTGTCCAGACATGCCTGGAGCCCGGCGGCGGAGCGCTCCTCGCAGTGGGTGGTCTTGCTCTGCCCGAAGGTCATCACCGCCACGGTGTGATTCGAGGCCCGGGGGCCGAGCGCGTCCGCGTAGGCCTTCGCGAGCTGGAAGGCGTCGGACCAGTACGAGGCGAACGAGCCGGATTGATCGAAGGCGAGGACCGTGTAGCTGCCCTCGTTGGAGTCCGCCATCCGGCGAGCCCCCTTCACCTGCGCGCCGGCATTCTCCACGACGACCCGGAAGAGATTCTCCCGGGCCTGGGACGTCCGGAGCTCGTTCTGGAGCGCCGGGTCGGTGACCTCGACCTGGAGCCGCGTCTGCCCGTTGGACGCGGGCGGCACCGCGAGCACGGTGAGCCCATTGTCCGCCGCCCCCGCGGGTGCTCCCACGAGGAGCGCGGCGAGCAGCCCGGCCAGCATGAAGACAGTGCGGTGCATGGACATCCCCCCTCGGGAGCGGCTCACTGGGAGCGGCGGGACAGCAACTGCTCGGGGACGATGACGAGCACCAGCGTCGTCCCGCCCAGGGTGATGACGGCGTGGTTCTGGAGGACGACCTGCTCGCCATGGACGACGGCGCCGTTGACGACCGAGCCGTTGCTGGAGACGTCGATGAACGAGGCGTCCTCGGCGCGGATGAACAGGAAGCCGTGCTGGCCGCTCACGCGTCCGTCATCGATGATCACGTCGCAATCGGCGTTGCGGCCGAGCACGTTGCGCCCGGCGCGCAGCGGGTGGACGCGGCCGGAGTCGGTGGGGCCGCGGTACTCGAAGAGGGCCCCGCGCACGAGCCCCGCGGCCGAGCCCTCGTTGGCGGTCTCCACGATGGTGCGGGCCTTGGGGCGCGGAGCGGCGGCGGCCGGAGCAGCCGGAGCGGGAGCCGGAGGCATGGCGGCCGGAGCCGGGGCCGGGGCCGGGGCGGCCGCACGCGAGGGCGGGAGGGACGCGGCGGCGAAGGGATCGCGCGGGTCGAAGGTGGGCCGGGGCGGAGGCGGATTGGCGAAGAAGTCCGCGCCGCGTTGAGGCGGCGGAGGCGGCGCCGAGGGGTCGGGCTCGAAGACGGTGTGCCGCTTCTGATGCGGGTTGGCGGGCTGCTGGGGAGGCGGGCGAGCCGGAGCGCTCCCGGCGTCCGGAGCCGGACTGGAAGGCGTCAGGTCCATGCCGCACATGTCGCAGTAGGCGGCACCGGCATCATTCTCGTTCTGGCAGGAAGGACAGCGCATGGGGGGCCGGGCCGACTCTAGGGCACGCCCTGGAGGAAACTCCAGCCGGACGGGCGCCCCGAGCCCTACGCACGAGGCCGGTGGGGATTGCAGACCCTGGGAGAGGGCACATGCGTTCATGCGCCGCAGAGGAAATCCTCATGCCGGTCCGCCCCGCCTTCCCGAGTCCCCTGCCCGTCTTCGCCTGTCTCGCGCTGGTCCTCGCCGGGGCCTGCCTGCCCGGAGCGCGTCGTGAGCCTCGAGTCCCGGTGGAACAGGCCCCGGCCGAGGCGCCCCCTCTCGAGGTCCACCGCCTCGCGTGCGTCCCACGCCCGGCACCTTCGGCGGAGAGTCAGCAGCCGGCCCCTCCCTCGGAGGAGGCGTGGTTGCTGATGCAGCTCTACGAACGGCCGGCCATCCCCGGAAGCCCGAAGTCACTCCAGTTCCGGCTCTCCACGACGCGGATGTATAGCTGCCTCGGCTACATGATTCCGGCACGCCTGAGCACGGCGCCGGGCGAGCTGCGCCTGGACCTGGGTGACGTGACCCAGGTCCCGGGCCCTTGTCCGGCCGCGATCGGTCCCGCCGTGGGAGACGTCACCCTGCCCGCGACGGCGCGAGGCACCTTCACGTTGCGGTTGCGGCACCGGGGCCAGGAGGACCAGTACCGGCTGGTGCTGGAAGAGGACCGCATCGAGCTGTCCCCACTGCGCGCCCGCTTCTCGGCGTCACAGAATCCGCCGGTGCTCCTGCGAGCGCCCGAGGGAGCGCTCCACGTGCAATGCATCTTCAAGGACTGGGAGAACCCTTGCCGCGAGCGAGCCGCAGCGGGAGGCCCCACGTGCGAGACGTTCTTCGCGGACCCGGTCATCGCGCGCCTGAAGCCGCTGGAGTTGAAGACGGGGACGTACTCGCTCGGGTTCTTCAATTCACCCGAGGGCTGCGACGTGCGGGCTCCCGAGGGAGTGGAGGCACTGGCGCGCTACCTCTCCGAGCACTACCGGGACCCGAGCAACTGCCTGTACATCACCGTCTACACGTGGCAGGGCGGGGGGTTCGCCAATCTCTGACCTACTTACGTCCGCACGTTCTCTTTTTCGGAGCTGGCGAAGCCACAGGCGACGAGCAGTGCGCGCTCGACCTCCGGCCAGCGGTCCGATGACAGGGTGGTGAGCACCGAGCCGAGGCGTGAACGCTGCGCCAGACTCACGTGATCGAAATTCAAGGCGCAGCCTGCAGGCATCCCATCATCCGACGACAGCAACACTTCCGTGGCGAGCCCACGAATCGTGCGTGTTGCGGGAACGACGATGATCTCGTTCAGCGCGTCGATGACCTCATCGCGAGTGAGCAGGAGAACGGGACGGCGTTTGTCAGGCGACGCGAACGTGTACCAGCGGATCTCACCGCGACGCATCGAACTCCTCCCACCCCTCCGCCTCCCAGGTCAGCGGATCCTCTTGAGAAGAGAACTCCTCCACGGACGGCGGAGCCGCACGATAGGCCTCCGCGTCCGGGAAACCGCCCTGTGCGGCGGCTCGAAGGGCGAGCTTCGCAAGACGAACCTGCTCGTCATGCGGAAGCTTCTGGACGAGTGGCCAGAGATCCTGGGCGGTGAGAGTCTGGCTCATGGGAACACCTCTTCCCTTCAATGTGGGGCATCGGCTCCGAGAATGGCAAGGTTACACGAGGAACTGCCGGGCGTGCGTCCCCGACTCACCGCCCCCGTGCCACCTTCCGGGCAGGCTCCTCCGCCGCGAACACCGACTTGAGCACCCGGCCGGTGGCCGTCTTCAGCCTCGCCACCTCTTGCGGTGTCCCCTCGGCCACGATGCTCCCGCCCTCCTCGCCGCCCTCGGGCCCCAGCTCCACCACATGGTCCGCCGAGGCGATGACGCTCGGGTGGTGCTCGATGACCACCAGGGTGTCCCCCCGGTCCACCAGCCGGCGCAGGAAGGCGATCAGCTTCGATACGTCTCCCAGGTGCAGGCCCGTGGTCGGCTCGTCGAGCACGTACAGCGTGGGCTCGTGGCGCATGGACGCGGTGAGCTCCGCGGCCAGCTTCAACCGCTGCGCCTCACCGCCGGACAGGGTGTTGGAGCCCTGGCCCAGCTGCAGGTAACCCACGCCCAGGTCCGACAGGCACGACAGCGGCGCGGACACCTTGGGCAACGCATGGAAGACGTCCTTGGCCTCGTCCGCGGACAGGCGCAGCACGTCACCAATCGTCAGCCCGTGGTAGCGCACCTCGAGCGTGGCCGCGTCGAAACGGGCCCCGCCGCACGCCTCGCACGGAGTCACCACGTCCGGGAGGAAGGACATCTCGTGCGAGATGGCTCCCTGCCCGTCGCACGCCGTGCACCGTCCGCCTGACGCCGAGTTGAACGAGAACCGGGTGGGACTGAAGCCGCGCAGCTTGGCCTCGGGGGTGGCGGCGAACGCCCGGCGCAGCTCGTCCCAGAGGCCCAGGAAGGTGGCTGGCACCGAGCGCGGCGTGCGCCCGATGGGCGACTGGTCCACCGCCAGCACGCGGCGGATGGCGTCCACGCCCGTGAGCGACTTGAACGGCCCTGGCCGCGTCGTCACCAGCCCGAGCTTCTCGCGCAGGGCCGGGTACAGCACATGGCGCACCAGGGTGCTCTTCCCCGAGCCCGACACGCCCGACACCACCGTGAGCCGGCCCACGGGGATGCGCAGATCCGCGCCCTTCAGGTTGTTGGCCCGAGCCCCCTTCAGCTCAATCCACTTCTGCGGCTCGCCGCGGTTCGTCGCGGCCAGCACCGCGGGCTCGCGGAGCGCCTTGGCCGTGGGAGCGTCCTCGCTCTGCAGCACCTGCTCGGGAGGGCCCTCGGCGAGGATGCGTCCGCCGCCCCGGCCGCCCGTGGGGCCCAGCTCGATGAGGTGGTCCGCCGCGCGAATGGTGTCCGTGTCGTGCTCCACCACCAGCACGGTGGAGCCCGTGTCCACGAGCGCACGCAGGTTGGACAGCAGCCGGTGGGTGTCGCGCGGGTGCAGGCCGATGGTGGGCTCGTCCAGCACGTACATCGCGCCGGTGAGTCCCGCGCCGAGCTGCGCCGACAGCCGTAGCCGCTGCATCTCGCCACCCGACAGCGTGGACGCGTTCCGGTCCAACGACAGGTAGCCCAGCCCCACGCGATCCAGGAACTCCATGCGCCGCAGCAGCTCCTGGCGGGACGGCTCGCCGAGCAGCGCCCGGTCTCCCTTGAACTTCCACCCGCGCACCTGCTCCAGCGTGGCGGTGACGGACTGCTGCACCACCTCGTGGTAGCGCAGGCCCTCGAGCTTCACCGCGCGCGGCACCGGCTCCAGGCGCGAGCCCTCGCAGGTTCTGCACGGCTCCGAGCGGCCCTCGGCCAGCGCCTCGGCACCGCCCTCCACGCCCGTGCCCTCGCAGTCCACGCACCGGCCCTGCTTCGTGTTGAAGGAGAACCAGCGCGGATCCAGCTCCGGCACGGAGAAGCCGCAGACGGGGCAGGTCCGCTCGCTGGACAGGAGCGTCTCCTTGTCGCCAGCACTGCGCACCTTCAGCGCGCCCTTGCCCCAGGTGAGGGCCTTGTCGAATACCTCGCGCGGCAGCTTCGCCAGCTTGCCCTGGTACATGACGAGGTCGATGTCGTGCTCGCGCGATTTCACGAGCTGCGGCGGCTGATCCGTGGACACCGACTTGCCATCGGCGATGGCCGTCTCGATGCCCGCGCGAGCGGCGGCGGTGAAGACGTCCAGGTACGTGCCCTTGCGTGCGCGCACCGCGGGGGCGAGCACCGTGCCGTCCCCCTTCATCGCGGTGAGCTGCGCGTACAGGGCCTCGGCGGTGGTGGCGGCGATGGGCTCACCGTCTCGCGGGCAGTGGGGCTGGCCCAGCTTGGCGAAGAGGAGGCGCAGGTAGTGGGCCACCTCGGTGACGGTGGCCACGGTGCTGGTGGCGCCCGCGCGCGAGGTGCGCTGCTCCAGCGCCACCGAGGGCGGAATGCTGCTGATGCGCTCCACGTCCGGGCGCGGCATGGTGGGCAGGAACTGGCGCGCGTATGGCGTCAGCGTCTCCAGGAAACGCCGTTGGCCCTCGGCGAACACCACGTCGAACACGAGTGAGCTCTTCCCCGAGCCGCTCGGCCCCGTCACCACCGTCATCTTCCCGAGTGGAATCCGGCAGGACACCTCCTGCAGGTTGTGCTCGCGCGCGTGCTCCACTTCGATGGCGGGAGGCACCTCGGCCGGGCCCTTGCCGCGCTTGCCCGGCAGCACCGGCTCGCTCAACGTCCCGCGCAGCGCCGCCGCCGTGAGGCCCTCGCCCCGGGCGATGAGCTGCTCCGGAGTGCCCTCGGCCACCAGCCGCCCACCGTTGCGGCCGCCTCCAGGTCCGAGGTCGATGATCCAATCCGCGCCCCGCATGACGGCGAGGTCATGGTCCACCACGACGACGCTCGCGCCGCGTTCCACCAACTCATGCAGCGCGGCGAGCACCTGGCGCACGTCCGCGTCGTGCAGGCCGGCGCTCGGCTCGTCGATGAGGAAGAGCGAGCCCTTCGCCTCACTGGCCAGCGCGCGCGCCAGCTTGAGGCGCTGGGCCTCGCCACCGGACAAGGTGGACAGCGGCTGTCCCAGGGACAGATACCCGAGCCCCAACCGCGACACGGGCCCGAGCGCGCGCACCAGTGGCTTGTCACCGGCGAAGCGCTCGAGCACCTCGTCCACGGTGAGCTCCAGCACGTCCGCCACGGAGAGGCCGTGGTGCCGGATGGCCAGCACCTCCTCCTTGAAGCGCCGGCCCCGGCACACCGGGCACAACAGCGACACGTCCGCGAGGAACTGCATCTCCACCGTCTCGTAGCCTTCGCCCGAGCAGGCCTCGCAGCGGCCCTTGTCCACGTTGAAGGAGAAGTGCGCCGAGGTCAGGCCGCGCACCTCGGCCTCGGGCTCGGAGGCGAAGCGCTCGCGCAGCCGGTCCCACGCCTTGGTGTACGTGGCCGCGTTGCCGCGCGAGGTGCGCCCCAGCGGCGACTGGTCCACGAAGGTGACGCGCTCCACCACCTCCAGCCCGTCCACGCCATCCGCCTCACCGGGCGCCTCGACGTCCTTCTCGCCCAGGGCTCGCCCGAGGTGGCGGTACAGCACCTCGTCCATCAGGGTGCTCTTGCCCGAGCCACTCGGGCCCGTAACCGCGCACAGCACGCCGAGCGGCACGTTCACCGAGACGCCCCGGAGGTTGTGCGCCCGGGCATTGCGAATCACCAGCTCCCCGGTGCGCGTGCGCGGCGTGCGCTTCACGTCCTCGGTGCCCGACAGCAGCCGGCCGGTGGGCAGGTCCGAGCGCTTCGCCAGCGCCTGCGGGGTGCCATCGAAGCACATCTTCCCGCCGTGCTTGCCGGCCCCGGGCCCCAGCTCCAGCACGCGGTGCGCCGAGCGGATGACGAGCGGATCATGCTCGATGACGAGCGCGATGTTGCCCCGGGTGGCCAGCTCGGCCATGGCGCCAGTGAGGGGCCCCACGTCCGAGGGGTGCAGGCCCACGGTGGGCTCGTCCAGTACGAAGAGCGCGCCCGTCAGGGACGTGCCCAGCGCCGCGGTGAGCGACACGCGCTGCGCCTCACCGCCGGACAGCGTGCGCGCGGGCCGGTCCAGCGTGAGGTAGCCCAGGCCCACCCGCTCCAGGTAGCCGAGGCGGCTCGCCAGCTCGCGGCGCACCAGCTCGCCCTGGCCCGTATGGGTGCGCAGGGCCTCCAGGCGGGCGCGCGCATCCGACAGCTCCAGCCCGTGCCACGCGGCCAGGTCCAACCCGCCCACGCGCCACGCCCGGGCGGACTCGTTGAGGCGAGCGCCCTGGCAGCTCTCGCACAGCGCATAGGCGCGGTAGCGCGAGAGCAGCACGCGCACGTGCATCTTGTACGTGCGGCTCTCCATCCAGCGGAACCACGCGCGCACGCCCGGGTACGAGCGGCCGCCGTGGTAATCCCCCTCGCCCTCCAGCACCTTCTCGCGCTGCGCCGCGGTGAGCTGCCCCCACGGCTTGTCCAGCGGAATGCCGTTGTCTTTCGCGTAGCGGAACAGCATCTTCCGCTCCCACTCGGAGGTCTTGCCGGACCAGGGACGGATGGCGCCCTTCTCCAGGCTCAGCGCCGGGTTGGGCACCACCTTCTCCCAGTCGATGCCGATGGTGCGGCCGAAACCCCGGCACGTGGGGCACGCGCCCGTGGGCGACTGGTAGCTGAAGAGGCCGGGCCGGGCCTGCTCGAACTCGCGCGAGCACTTGGGGCATACGAGGCCGCGGCGGATGCGCCGCATGCCCGAGGGCGTGAAGGCCACCGCGTTACCGTTGCCCATGGCCCACGCGGACTCCAGCGCCGCCGCCACCCGGCCGAGCTGTCCCTGCGCCAGCTTCACCCGGTCCACCACCACGTGCGCCACGCCCGCCGAGTCCGTGGCCTCGCTCGGCCGCAGCGACTCCAGCTCGCGCACCTCGCCCTGCACCACCAGCCGGTGGAAGCCCTCCTTGAGCAACTTCGCGCGCACGTCGAGGAACTCGGCGGTGTCCGCGATGCGCAGCGGGAAGGCGAGCACGGCCAGGGCGTCGGGCTCGGCGGCGAGCGTCGCGGTGGCGGCCACGCGCGCGTCGGTCCGCACCGCCTCCACCCCGCAGGCCGGACACACCGGCATGGCCTCACGGGTGAAGAGCGCGGACAGGTACGCCTCCACGTCGGCCAGCGTGGCCACGGTGGAGCGCGAGCTCTTCACCGGGGCGCGGCGATCCACCGCCACGCCCGCCGCCACGGGCTCCAGGTTGTCCATCGGGGGCCGCTCCAGCCGCTCGAGGAACTGGCGGGCATACGGGCTGAAGCTCTCGACGAAGCGGCGTTGCCCCTCGGCGTAGAGGGTATCCAACGCGAGGCTCGACTTGCCGGAGCCGGACACGCCGGTGAGGCACACCAGCTCGCCTTCGGCGAGGTCCACGGTGAGGGACTGGAGATTGTGGGTCCTGGCGCCAACGAGGTGTGTCTTGTGCATGGGAGGCGGGGATTTAACGGCGGAAGTCACCTTCGCCAACGGAATCCGTGACGTGGGGCCAGGGAGGCAGGCGGGCCGCTCGCTCCCGTCGGTTGACCTTGCTTCGCACGCCCATCAATCCCACTGATCCGCCCGCGCCCACCGGCTACCCTGGAGCTTTGCTTCCCAACTCGCGAGAACACCTATGAGCTGCAGAGTGAATCTGCTCGCACCTGACGTGCGGGCGAATCCCTATCCCTTCTACGCCGGGCTGCGACGCCACGCGCCGGTGAGCCAGGTGGACCCGGGCGGGCTGTGGGCCGTCGCGCGCTACGACGACGTGATGACCGTGCTGAAGAATCCCCGGCTCTTCTCCTCGGAGGGCATCCGGCGCACCTACCGCCCGGATTGGATTCCCGACTACCCCATGGCGGACTCCATGCTGGTGATGGATCCGCCGCGGCATACCCGGCTGCGCTCGCTCGTCAGCCGCGCCTTCGGGGCCACCGTGCTCACCCGGCTGGAGCCGCGCCTGAGAGAGCTGTCCCACCGGCTCATCGCCGCGCTGCCCGACGGGCAACCGGTGGACTTCGTGGAGGACTTCTCCATCCGCGTGCCCATCTCCGCGCTGGGCGAGCTGGTGGGCATTCCCCCGTCGCTCCATGCCCAGCTCAAGCACTGGGCGGAGGTGATGACGCGCTTCACCAGCGTCGGCCCCGCGGACCTCGAGCCCCAGGAGCGCATCCGCGCCTCGGTGGCCGAGGCCCGGCACCACTTCGAGCAGGTGCTGGAGGAGCGCCGCCGCGAGCCGCGCGACGACCTGATGAGCGACCTGCTGAGCGCGCACGTGGACGGCGAGGCCCTCACGCAGACGGAGCTGATGGGCTTCATGTTCCTGCTCCTCATCGGCGGCCTGGAGACGACGGTGCACCTGCTGAGCGCCAGCGTCCTGAAGCTCCAGGAGGACCCGGCGCTGATGGCGCGGCTGCGCGCGGAGCCGGAGCTCATCCCCCGCTTCATTGACGAGATGCTGCGCCACAGCGGCCCGGTGCACGGCATCGTCCGGCTGACCACCGACGACGTGGAGCTCGGCGGCGCGCACGTGCCCCGGGGCGAGCGGCTGCTGCTGCTGATGGCCTCGGCCAACCGCGACGAGGCGCGCTTCCTCGAGCCGGACCGTTTCGACCTGGAGCGCGCCGGCTCCCAGCAACTGCCCTTCGGCCACGGAGCCCACTTCTGCCTGGGTGCCCAGCTCGCGAGGATGGAAGCGAGGCTCGCGCTGGAAGCACTCCTCGCGCGCTTCGCCCGGCTGACTCCCGGTGACGAGCCCGCGCGCTGGAACATTTCATTGGTGATGCGTGGCCCCATCTGGCCGCCGCTCGCGGCGCATACGGACTGAGCGCTAGCATGGACTCCTCTCCGTCACTCCTGAAGAGGCAGTCCCATGAGCAGCAGCAGAGTGAACCTCCTCGCCCCCGAGGTGCGAGCCAACCCCTACCCCGTCTTCGCCGGCTTGCGCCGCCACGCGCCCGTGAGCCAGGTGGACCCGATGGGGCTGTGGGCTGTCTCGCGCTTCGCGGACGTGTCCCAGGTGCTGAAGAACCCGCAGCTCTTCGCCTCCGAGGGCTTCAAGCAGGCCTACCGCCCGGCCTGGTTCCCCGATTACCCGATGGCGGACTCCATGCTGGTGATGGATCCGCCGCACCACACGCGGCTGAAGGCGCTCGTCACCCGCGCCTTCGGTCCTTCGGTCATCACGCGGCTGGAGCCGCGCATCCGCCAGCTCGCGGAGCAGACCGTGGCCGAGCTGCCCGTGGACCAATCGGTGGACTTCGTGTCGGCCTTCTCCGTGCGCGTGCCGCTGGCCGTCATCGCCGAGCTGATGGGCCTGGGTCCCTCCATCTACCCGGACCTCAAGCGCTGGGCGGACCTCTTCGCCACCTTCACCGGCATCCCCGCCCACGACACCGGGCGCCAGCAGCAGATGCGCGACGCGGTGGCCGAGTTCCGCCGCCACTTCGAGCAGGTGCTGGAGGAGCGCCGCCGCGAGCCGCGCGAGGACCTGGTGAGCGACCTGCTGCGCGCGCGCGTGGACGGCGAGGCCCTGACGCAGACGGAGCTGATGGGCTTCATGTTCCTGCTCCTCACGGCCGGCATGGAGACGACGGTGCACCTGATGAGCCACTCGGCGCACCGGCTCCACCTGCAGCCGGAGCTGATGGAGCGGCTGCGCGCGGACCGCTCGCTCCTCCCCCGCTTCATCGACGAGATGCTGCGCTACGAGCCCCCGGTGCACGGCGTCTTCCGGATGACCACCCAGGAGGTGGAGCTCGGCGGCGTGCGCCTGCCCAGGGGCGCGCGGCTGCTCTTGCTGCTGTGCTCGGCCAACCGCGACGAGGCACAGTTCCCCGAGCCCGACCGCTTCGACCTGGAGCGCCCCGGACCGCAGAATCTGCCCTTCGGCCATGGCATCCACTTCTGCCTGGGTGCCCACCTCGCACGGCTCGAGGGCCGGATCGCCCTGGAGGCGCTCGTCTCCCGCTTCTCGCGGCTCACGGCCGGGGATGGGCCGGTGCGGTGGAACTCGTCGCTGGTGGTGCGAGGCCCCACCGCCCTGCCGCTCGTGGCCCGGCTCTCCTAGCCCCCCCTCACCCTCAACGGAGGTACAGCGATGAGCAGCCGAGTGAACTTGTTGGCCCCCGAGGTCCGCGCCAACCCCTACCCCGTCTACGCTCAGCTGCGCCGCCACGCGCCCGTGAGCCAGGTGGACCCGCTGGGGCTGTGGGCCATCTCGCGGCACGAGGACGTGCTGTACGCGATGAAGAACCATCAGCTCTTCACCGCCGAAGGCTTCCGTCAGGCCTACCGCCCCGAGTGGATCTCCGACTACCCGCTGGCGGACTCGGCGCTGGTGATGGATCCGCCACGCCACACCCGCCTGCGCGCGCTCATCAACCGCGCCTTCGGCACCTCCGTCATCACCCGCATCGAGCCGGTCGTGCGCCAGCTCGCGGAGCGCATCGCCGCCCACATCCCCGAGGGGCGCCCGGTGGACTTCGTGGAGCACTTCGCCACCCCCATGCCCATGGGCGTCATCGGGGAGCTGCTGGGACTCTCGCCGGAGGTGCACCCGCGCTTGATGCGCTGGGCCGAGCACCTGGCGCACTTCACCGGCATCGGTCCCCACGAGACCGAGCGGCAGGCGGCGATGCGCGCCACGGTGAACGAGGTCCGCCAGCACTTCACGCAGGTGCTCGAGGAGCGCCGGCGCAACCCGGGCGACAACCTGGTGACGGACCTGCTGCGCGCGCGTGTGGAGGGCGAGTCGCTCTCGGACATGGAGCTGATGGGCTTCATGTTCCTGCTGCTCATCGGCGGCCTGGAGACGACGCTGCACCTGATGAGCCACGCCGCGCACCGGCTCCACCTGCAGCCGGAGCTGATGACGCTGCTGCGCGAGCAGCCCGCCCTCATCCCCCGCTTCATCGACGAGGTGCTGCGCCACGAGCCGCCCGTGCACGGCGTGATGCGGCAGGCCGCCGAGGAGGTGGAGCTCCGGGGCGTGCGCGTGCCCAGGGGCGCACGGGTCCTCATCCTCCTGGCCTCGGCCAACCGCGACGAGGCGCAGTTCCCCGAGCCGGACCGCTTCGACCTGGACCGCCCCGGCCCGCAGAACCTGCCCTTCGGCCACGGCATCCACTTCTGCCTGGGCTCGCAGCTCGCGCGAATGGAGGCACGGCTGTCGGTGGAGGCGCTGCTCGCCCGCTTCGCCCGGCTCACCGCGGGCGACGCGCCGGTGCAGTGGAATGCCTCGCTCATCGTCCGGGGCCCCGCGCACCTGCCCCTGGTGGCCCACACGGCCTGAGCAAGCGGAGCGCCCGGCTGCCCGGTCTCCATCGGACCGCTCCGGTACCGCCGCCTGCCCGGCTCCGGCGGCGTGTCCATGGTGTAGCTCAAGGAGATGGCGCCCCCATGCTGACCGCCGACACCGATGTCTCCACCGCCCGGGCGGTCGCCGCCCGGGCAGCCCCCTCCCTCGCCATCCTGGAGATGCCAGGCCGTCAGGGGGTGGGCTTCGTGGCCTCGCCCCACGGCTTCCTCGTCACCAACCTGCACGTGGTGGCGGGTGCCGAGGAGATCCACGTCCTGCTCGCCGACGAGCAGTTCCTCGAGGTGGAAGAGGTGGTCGCGCTCGACGAGAAACGGGACCTGGCCGTGCTGCAACTGCCCACGCATGGCCTGGAGGCGCTGCGCCTGGATGGCGCGGCCCACCCCGGCGAGGGCGACGTGCTCTTCATCCTCCTCCCGGCGGGCGGCGGCATGCTGGGCCTGATGGAGACGCGGGTGCATGCGGTGCAGGTGCTCGACGAGTCCCTCACCTTCCTCGAGCTGGAGGCGGCCCTTCCAGAGGATGCCTCGGGCAGCCCGGTGCTGGATGCCTCGGGCGCGTTCGTGGGCGTGGCCACGTGCGCCTTCGCGGACGGGCGGCCCGTCACCATCGTCATCCCCTCGCGCTACGTGGTGCCGCTGCTGGAGCAGCCCGGCTCCCGTCCCCTCTCCGCGCTCATGCTCGTCCGGCCCGCGGCCTCCCGCGAGCGGCAGGTGCCCACGCATCCGATCTCGCTGCTGGAGGGGTGCGCCACGGACGGGGTGGAGGAGATCGCCCTCGCCATCATGCAGGCCATCCAGCTCGGCGCCCCCGCCTACAACCGCGGAGACCCCGAGACCTGTTACCGCCTTTATGAGCGCACGGCCGAGCAGCTCCTCCAGGAGCGCACCGACTGCCCCGGAGCCCAGGCCGCCCTACGCGAGGGACTCCAGCGCTGCACGCGGCTCGACGATGCCGACTCCTGCGCCTGGGCCCTGCGCGACACCTTCGATGGCCTGCTGCACGTCATCGATCGCTGGCTCCAGGCCCAGGCCGCCTTCGCACGCATGTCGGCCCCCAAGTCGTACCTCCAGTGAAGCACCCGGGGACCGCCGCGGCACCAGCAGTGGAATTCCATGAAATCCGTTTTTTACCCAGCATCCATGGTAGACAGGCAAGCATGAATTTCCGTTGAAAACGCTCCCCGTCATCAGGACAGCTGCCCGTCCGTAGTAAGACGGGGCCATCACGGCACCATTCCGGTGAGGAGTGCATGCGGGCCCTGTTGGTTCCCTCCGAGAGCATCGATCTATCGCCCGTGGAGCAGCTGCTCCGGCAACTCGGAATGACGCCGACCTGCGCGGCGGATGACGAGGCGGCGATCACCGCCTTCCGCCTGAGCCCCTATCCGCTCGTGCTGATGGGAATGGACGGCGCGGGGGACCGGATCGTCCTCGTGCGCGCGCTCCGAGCCTGCCCGCGCGGGATGCAGGCCTCCATCCTCCTGGTGGCCCGCTCCGAGCAACTGGGGCAGGTGCAGCCGCTGCTGGAGGCCGGGGTGGATGACTTCCTGTCCCTGCCGTTGGACGAGACCTCGGCACTGCTGCGGCTGCGTCTGGCCGAGCGCCGGGCGGCCGAGCGGCCCGAGCCCCTGCCGGAGGACTTCGAGTTGGACGGGCTGTGCGCGGTGCTGCTGCGCGAGAGCCCGGTGCCCACGTGCATCACCACGCGAGAGGGCAACGCCTTCGTCGAGGTGAACGAGGCCTGCACGCAGCTCTTCGGCTACACGCGCGAGGAGATGCTCTGGCGCACCTCGGGGGAGCTGAACATGTGGGAGAGCCCCGTCGAGATCGATCGGCTGGCGGCGCTCTTCCGGGAGCAGGGGGTGCTGCGCGGGGTGGAGTGCCGCGTGCGGACGAAGAGCGGGGAGCTGCGCGACGTGCTCGTCTTCACGGGCATCGCCGAGTACGCGGGCACGCCGCACCTGGTGTCGATGTTCCCGGACGTCACCGAGCGCAAGCAGATGCACGCGCGGCTGCTGCTGGCGGACCGGATGGCCTCGGTGGGGACGCTGGCCGCGGGCGTGGCGCACGAAATCAACAACCCGCTGGCCTACGTGCTGGCGAACCTCGGCTACGCGCACGAGGAGCTGGCGCACCAGGTGGAGTGCGGGCCGGCGCAACCGGACGCCGCACCGGGCAGGCTGAAGACGATCCGCGACGCGCTCGGCGAGGCGCGGCAGGGAGCGGACCGGGTGCGGACCATCGTCGGGGATCTCAAGACGTTCTCCCGCGAGGCGCAGGATCCCATCCGGCCGGTGGACGTGAAGCGGGTGCTGGACTCCACGCTCAACCTGGCGTCCGGGGAGATTCGTCACCGGGCGCGGCTGGTGAAGCAGTACGGGGAGGACGTGCCCCCGGTGCGCGGCAACGATTCACGGCTGGGCCAGGTGTTCCTCAACCTGCTGGTGAACGCGGCCCAGGCCATTCCCTCGGATGGGGACGCGGACCACCATGAGATTCGCGTCACCACGCGCATGGCCGGTCCAGGGAAGGTGGCGGTGGAGGTCTCGGACACCGGAGCGGGCATTGCCCCGGAGCTGATGGGCCGCATCTTCGATCCCTTCTTCACCACCAAGCCGCCAGGGGTGGGCACGGGGCTGGGCCTGTCCATCTGCCACAACCTCATCACCGCGATGGGCGGGGAGATGCACGTGCACAGCGACCTGGGGAAGGGGACTACATTCCAGGTGCTGCTGCCAGCGGCGCTCACGCCGGAGGAGCCCGTGCGGGAGGCGAGTGTCCCGGCGGTGACGGGAGGGCCGAGGGGCCGTGTGCTGGTGATCGACGACGAGCCGATGCTGTGCTCGGCGGTGGAGCGGATTCTGAGGCCGCACCACGACGTGGTGTTCACCACGCTGGCGGCCGAGGTGCTCCCGCGGTTGGAGGCGGGCGAGCACTTCGATCTCATCCTGTGTGACTTGATGATGCCGCGGATGAACGGGATGGACTTCCACGCGGCGCTGCACCGGTTGAGGCCGGAGCTGACGGGCCGGGTGATCTTCCTGACGGGAGGGGCCTTCACGGCGCAGGCGAGGACCTTCCTGGAGCGGGTGCCCAACCGGCGGGTGGAGAAGCCCTTCGACGCGCGCGCCCTGCTGGCGGTGACGCGCGAGGTGCTCGCCACCACCGGGTGAGACTGTGAAGCACCTGCCAGGGCCGCTGCGCCTGGCGAGACAAGGCGACGATCTATGTTGCCGGAGACCGCGACTCCCTCTCCTGGCGAGTGACTGAGCCCAGCCAGGGAAACCACAGCTCATGCCGCCCGTTCTTCGCGGTGGAGGACGACGACTATCCTGCCTCGCGGGTGTGGGTCGTGGGGTACGTCCACAACCACCTCTGTGGCGCGCCTCCCTCCTCGGACGATCTCGCTAGATGGCCTACAGACGCGTTTGCCCCCTATGTGGCCATGGCGGAAGTCCGCCTGATTCCGGGCAACGGGCAACCGGACCACCCGGCTCCCGCGGTCTACAAGAACACGGGTATTGAGATGGCCTCGGCCATCGTGGCGGAGCACCAGGACGGCACGCGCCTCTTCCTGCGCTACTTTCCCACGGGCGAGGTTCAACAGTGGAGCGACACGAGGGCCGGCTGGGTCACCCTCGGTACCTGTGCCCCACGCCGACGCGACAGCCGCAATCGCCCCCTCCCGCCGCAATGCAGCCCTGAACCTCTGCGGTTGTTGAGAGAGTAGGCGCTCGTCACGTGCCAACGGTCAGCAAGAAGAGCCTCAGACCCACGCTGGCGCCTCCAGGGTGATACCCCTGTTACCGAGGGTGCTATCACCGGGTGTGGCTTCAGGAGAATGCGATGAACAAGGTGTATGCGCTCGCAGTGCTCACCGCAGTGCTCTCAGGATGTTCCTTGACCGCCGCTGCCAGGAAGAGGCAGATCGAGTGGCCGGTCGAAGCCTCGACCCAGCTCATCGTCCCGTCCGTGGAAGCGGGGGCTGCGCTCGCCGCCGTGGCTGCCATCCACGAGATGGTAAGAACCAACCCCTATCCAGACCTGTTCTGGGGCTGCTCCAGCCCCGAGCAGGGTTTGGATGTCGTCGTCTTCAAGAACTTGTCGTCGAGCTTGTACTATGTGTCGCTCATCCAGCGCTTCGATCGGTGCGGCGAACCGCGCGGCTCTCCCTCTCGGGTGCTCGATGGGTGGTACGAGTACGCGGTAACCCCCCAAGGCGAGGTGGTGGCCGAAATTCTGCCGCCTGTGTATGAGGATGAGGCCTCCTCTCCCCGCGCAAGCCCTACCCCTGCCGGACAAACCGCGCCACCTGCCGCTCCGCCTCCCCCTACGGGAGCCAATACGCCCGCGCCGACACCAGCACCGGCCCCTGCTCCGCCGCCCGCCCCCGCAGCTTCGCCTCCGGCTGCCCCTTGCCCCGCATCGTCACCGCCCGCCCCCCCCGCACCAGGTACGCCGACGCCAGCGCCGGCCAGTCCGGCAGCTCCATCAACGCCCGCGCCACCACCCCCTACGCCCGCAGCCGCTCCTTCGCCTCAGGCATCCCCTCCGCCTGCATCTCCTGACAAGCTCTGGGATGGGAGACCCTGTCAGTGAAGAGAGTGTCGAAAGCTTCCGGGCGCCAATCCCTGCAAGTAGCACGGGCCTTCGACCAGCTCATCGCCGCGACCAGCGATAACTCCTTCGAGGTGCTGGAAGGCAAGTACAAGGCACTGGAGCGGCACCTTCTGCGCTCGGTCATCGAGACGGACTTCGAGCGCAAGGAATTACGGCGGCGTATCGCCGAGAGGCTCTTCACCGAGGCCTTCGCACACGATTGCCCCTGGCCGATTCTCGGGCGCACCCTGCGGCGCATCCAGCGGCTGGGCTACTCGAACGTGGAGCGCCGCTACCATGTGGCCTGCCTCTACGCCATGTGGTGTGCGCGGCACCGCGAACACGATCCACGGCAGGCCCGCCGGCTGCTCGATGAGACGGAGCAGCACCTGCTCCGTCTCCCCCGCTCCAGCCGGTTACGTCAGGGTCTGTTGGAGGCGCTCACGGAGAAGCGCCGGGAAACGGGCCTGCAACCGCTGGACGGTTGAGCCGCTCAGACGCGCTGGTCGCCCTCGTGCAGCTCGTGTCCGGAGAGCAGGCGGGCGGTGCGCTGGAGGCGCTCGGAGCTCAACCGCGAGAGCGCCTCGCGCACTCCGGACTGCACGAGGATGTGGCGCTCGACGGCCTGGCGATCCAACCGCAGCAGCGTGCAGGGCGAGTACGTGGACACCGTCGCCGTGGCCGGCAGGCCCAGCAGCACCGAGAGCTCACCGAACAGGTCTCCCTCGCGCAGCACGGGGTAGTGGCTCTCGTGCCCGTCCGGATGCCGGTGGGACACCCGGCACTGGCCGCGCAGAATCAGATACAGGGCCTCGCCCGCCTGTCCCTGGGTGAGCAGCGTCTGGTTCGCCGGCACCGTCTGCAGCTGGAAGGCCTGGACCGCGGCCTCGCGCTGCGCGGGCGTGAGGGACGCGAGCAGCGGGTTGCTGCGCAGCACGTTGGCCAGCACCCGCTCCTGGTGGAAGGAGCGCAGCACCTCGCCCACCGAGGGGTGGCGCTGCACGAGCCGCTCCACCTGCTCGCGCGTCAGCACCAGCACCGTGGTGCGCTCGGCGGCCACCACGCTCGCCAGCCGGGGCCCCTCGGACAGCAGCGCCATCTCGCCGAAGAAGTCCCCCTCGCCCAGGGAGGCCACCTTGCGCCGCTGGCCGCCCTGCAGCTGGCGCACCACGTCCACGCGCCCCTCCACGAGGGCGAACATGGAGGTACCCGGCTCGCCCTCCGTGACGATGGGGGCGCCCGGCTCGAAGGCCTTCAGCGCCAGCTGTTCCATCACCGCCAGGAAGGCCGCCTCGTCCAGCTGCGAGAAGAGCGGGTGACGCGGCGGGCTCTCGGGAGACACCGGCTCCACGCCCCGGGACGCAGCGGACGCCGCCACGGGCAGGGCCACCACGGGCACCGGCGCGGGGGTCAGCCGGGGCCTGGGCGCCAGGCGGCGCGCGTAGAGCTCCACCAGCAGCTGCTGCGTCCGGCCATGGCTCGGCTCGAACTGGAGGATGACCTTGCACAGGGCGATGGCGCGCAGCAGCCACCCCTGCCGGGCCCACGCCATGGCCACCGACTCGTACGTGTCGACGGCCTCCTTCTTGCGCCCCAGCCGCTGGAGCAGCTCGGCCACCTTCTGGCGGCTGGCCAGGTCCTCCGGCGCCGCCCGCGCCACGTACTGGTACTCGGCGAGCGCCTCCTCCAGCCTCCCACTGGCGAAGAGTTGAGCGGCGTCGTCCTTGTGCTCGCGAAGCGTCTCGGCGGTCATGGTGTCCCTCTCCCAAGGCGGGTCCACGCGGTCTGTCCTGGGGTGTCCCCCCGTCCCGCGTGCCATTCGTTTCTCTCACGGAGGCCGCATCGGGAATGTGATGCGGGCGACGCCCCCGGAGTGAGCTCCATCACAGGGTCCGGCTCACGTCCCGGAGGGCTCGCGCCATTCCAGCAGGTAGAGGTTCAGCTCCTCCTGCTTGCCCTTCACCGGGGTGGGGGGCAGCGCCTGGGCGGGCCAGGCTCTATCGCGCCAGCGCTCGAAGGTGGTGGCGTTCATGCGGATCTCCCCGTCCCTGGCGGCGGAGCACACCCGGCTGGCGACGTTGGTCGCATCCCCGATGGTGGCGTATTGCAGGTACTGCTCGGAGCCGATGTTCCCGGCCGCCACCCGCCCCGTGTTCAGGCCCACGTGGATTTGAAGCTCGGGCCGGCCCTGGGAGCGCCAGCGCGCGTTGAGCTGGGCGAGCGCCCGCTGCATCTCCACCGCGGCGCGCACGGCCCGGTCCGCGTCGTCCGGGTGGGAGAAGGGCGCGCCCCACACCGCCATCAGCGCGTCGCCGATGTACTTCTCCAACGTGCCCTCGTACTTGAAGACGATGTCCGCCATCACCGGGAAGTAGTCGTTGAGCAGATCCACCACCTGCCGGGGCTCCAGCTGGGAGGAGAGCGCGGTGAAGCCACTGATGTCGGAGAAGAGGACGGTCACCTCCGTCTCGATGGTCTCCAGGGGAGCGCCCCGGGCCATCTGCAGCTTCTTGAGCGTCGTCGGAGGGAAGAAGCGCACCAACACCGCCTCCTCCTCGAGCCGCCGCACCAGCATCGAGTTGTCGAGCGCGATGGCGGCCTGGTTGGCGAAGGCCGTGAGGAACTCCAGGTCCTCCTCGCCGAAGCCGTTGGGCCGGGTGAGGTTGTCCACGTACAGCACGCCCAGCACCTCGTCGCGGGGCTTGAGCGGCGCGCACATGGAGGCCTGGATGGACTGCAGCACCACCGAGGCGGCGGCATCCAGGCGGGGATCCACCCGGGCGTCGGAGAAGAGCGCCGCCACGCTCTGGTGGCGCACGTAGTCGACGATGCGCTGGCTGTAGAACACGCCCGAGGGCGACTCACCGTTGGCCAGGCGCGCCACGCGCGGCAGCAGCTTGCCCGTGGCCGGGTCCACCAGGAGGATGGCCGCGCGATCCACCTCCATGATCTGGAAGACGAGGTCGAGGATGCGCTCCAGCAGGGCCTCGATGGAGCCGGGCGAGGAGAGCAACTGGCTCACCTTGAGCAGAACCTGGAGCTTGTCGTGGGCCCGGTCGTCCAGGTTCGCGCGCCGCACCTTGAGGGCGGAGGACTCCGCGCGCTCCGAGCGCCGCCCCAGCAGCTCATCCATCGAGCCGGGGGAGAAGCGCGTCTGGAGCGACTGCACCTGCGTGGGCGACAGGTCCAACGGCAGCACGCGCGTGCTGGGCACCAGCTTGAAGCGCACCTCGCCACAGCGGAAGGACTCGCCGTCCCGGAGCTCGTAGCGGTCGATCCGCAGCTCGTTGACGAACGTGCCATTCTTGCTGCTCAGGTCCATCAGGACGACACGCTCGCCCTCGCGCTCGAGCCGCGCGTGCCGCCGCGACAAGCTCTTGTGGAGCACGCAGATGGTGCTCTCCTCCGTACGGCCGATCGTCACGGGGCCTTCGGGGAGCTCGAACACCTGCTCGTCCAGCAGGCCCGGATTCATGATGAGCTGCATGTGTCTGGACTCCCTGGGCGGGAACTAACCTTCCTTCGAGGCCGCGAGCACGGCCGGGGTCGAGCCCGCCCTCATCGCATTGGCGTCGATGGAGGCGGTCTGGTCCGAGCTCGAAATCCGCTCGTCCTGGCGCGACACGACTTCATGCACCGCCAGCGACACGGTGGAGCCGGGCAGGCTCCGGGAGCCGAGCGACCTGCACTCGAACGCCCCTTCCAGCCGCATGCGCAGGTGCTCGCCGATGAGGAGCTGATCCCTCTCGGCCATCACGGTCAGCCGGGCCGCGGTGTTCACCGTCACGCCGAGCACCGTGTAATCCAGCCGGCCCAGGCCCCTGGCGCCGATGCTGCCGCAGATGAGCTCGCCCGAGTCCACGCCGATGCTCACCCCGTGCACGTACGGAGAGCCCTCGCCATAGCGGAAGGCCATGGCGCGCAGCTGCTGCCGCGCCGCCAGACAGGCCTCCAGGCCGCGGCTCAGGTGCCCCTGGCCCCGGAACACGGCCATCACCGCGTCCCCCACGAACTTGTCCACCACGCCCCCGCGCGAGAGCAGCTCCGGGACGATGATCTCGAAGTTGGCGTTGAGCCGGCGGATGACGGCCTCGGGCCGCTCCTGGGTGGTGACGGGGGTGAAGTCCTTCAGGTCCAGGAAGGCCACCGTGGCCTCCACCCGCTCGCCATCCACCAGGTCGGGGCCGCGCATCATCGGCCCCGCCCGCTCGAGGATGCCCCCGTTCACGAACATCCTCAGCAGGTGGTTCTCCTCGGCCGAGCGCACCATCTGGCGCAGCTCCGTCACCTGCCGCAGCGCCTTGTTGAGCGTGGCGTCCAGGTCCTGGAAGTCGATGGGCTTGACGAGGAAGTCGAAGGCCCCCCGGTTCATGGCCACCCGGATGTTGCTCATGTCGCTGTAGGCCGACACCATGATGACCTTGACGACCGGATTCACCTCGCCCACCCGCGCGAGGAACGTGAGCCCGTCCATCCTCGGCATGTTGATGTCGGACAGCACGACATCCGTATCCGGGTTCTGGCGCAGCTTCTCCAGCGCGTCCTCGCCGTCGCTGGCGAAGATGAAGGCGTAGACGGAGTCGCGGATCTGCTTGCGGAAGCGCTGGCGCATCAGCAGCTCCACGTCCGGCTCGTCGTCGATGACGAGGATTTTCGAGGCGCGGGCGGGGCGGTTGGCGTCCAGCAGCGCGGCGAAGGCCGCGGCCAGCTCCCGCGCGGACTGGAAGCGGCGCGAGGGGTCCACCTCCAGGGCGCGCGCGAAGAAGGCGTCCAGGCCCTGTCCCAGCTCGGGTACCAGGCTGGAGGGAGACTCGGCCAGGGCGCCCCCGCTGCGGCTCAAGTCACCGAGCGTGTCCGCGGAGAACGGGAAGCGGCCGGTGAGGGCCCGGTACGCCACCACCGCGAGCGACCAGAGGTCCGCGCGGTGATCAATCCGCAGGTCGCCCCGCATCTGCTCGGGGCTCATGTAGCGCGGGGTGCCCAGCACCCGGCCGGGCCGCTCGTCGGAGGACGAGCCACCGCCCTCCCAACGGGCCAGGCCGAAGTCGAGCACCTTCACCAGCTCCTCGCCCTCGTTGCGCGCGAGGAAGAGGTTCGCCGGCTTGAGGTCGCGGTGGATGATGCCGCAGGTGTGTGCGGAGGCCAGGGCGCGGGCGACCTGGTTGAGCAGGGAGGAGACCACGGCCGGAGCCAGCCGGCCCTGCCGCTCCAGACGCGTCTCGAGGTCCTCTCCCTCGAGCAGCTCCATGACGATGTACGGCGTGTCACCGTCCACGCCGTAGTCGTGGATCTGCACCACGTGGGGGTTGCGCAGCTGGGCGACCGACATCGCCTCCTGCTCGAACTGGTGACGCGCGGAGGCGGAGGCGATGCGCTCGGGGGCCATCAGCTTGAGGGCCACCCGCCGCTGCAGTTGGGAGTCGAGCGCGATCCAGATGGCACCCATGCCACCGCCCGCGACCTTCCGCTCCAACACGTACCTGCTGCCAATCCGGCGTACGGACATGAGCGATCCATCCAAATCTGATGACCCGGTCTCCAACCCCGAGGAGGCAAGACAGGCTGAGTCCCATCCACCTCCCCCTGCCTTCGGGTTGGAGCATGATGGCACAATTGCCGGGAGGGCGTAGAGCGTCGGTGAGCAGCCAGGAGCGGGGCTCCTTGCGGCCGCAACGGCGTGACGCCCTGTCACAGCAGGCACCCTGCAGGCGAGGGGCCGTCTCGTGCTGGTCCGGCCCGGCCGCAGCAGGCAAGATGAATTCCAGCAAGGCCGTTCTTCCGGGAGAGCAGCACGCCATGTCCTATTCGGATCTCCTCGCGCAGGTGCCCCTCTTCTCGTCCCTCGCGGGTGAGGACCTCGAGCGGCTCTCCACCCGCCTGCAGTCCAAGCACTACGACCGGGGGGAGATCATCTTCCAGCGGGGCGACCCGGGGGCGGACCTCTACATCATCCGCCAGGGCGAGGTGACCATCCGGCTCAGCGCGCCGGACGGCAAGGAGGTGTCGCTGGCGCTGGTGCGGCAGGGGGAGTCCTTCGGGGAGCTGGCGCTGCTGGATGACGCGCCGCGCTCGACGGACGCGGTGGCACGCGAGGAGACGCACCTGCTGAGCCTGCGGCGCGAGGCGCTCCACCACTTCCTGAAGGAGCGGCCCGAGGTGGTGCCCTCCCTGCTGGCCGAGCTGAGCCGTCTGGTGCGGCGCGTCACGAAGGCGGTGCACGACGCCAACTTCCTGGACGCGAAGGCCCGGCTGGCGCGCGTCCTGCTGGACCTGGCGCAGAGCCAGGGCAAGGCCGGTACCGAGGGCGTGGCCATCAACTCGCGGCTCACCCAGACGGAGCTGGCGGCGCTGTGCGGCCTCACCCGCGAGAGCACCAACCGGTGGCTGCGCTTCTACGCCCGCGAGGGGCTGCTGTCCTACGAGGAGGGCCGCATCACCCTCCTGGAGCCCGACAGCCTGCGCCAGAACGCCGATTGAGCGGGCGTCCAGGCGCTCGTCCGGCGCTCAGCGCACGAAGAACTGGCGCAGCACGGAGCTCATCGCCGCCACGTCCGCCGCGGCGGCCAGCTCGCGGATGGAGTGCATGGAGAGCATGGGGCTGCCCACGTCCACGGTGCGGATGCCCAGCTCGCCAGCGCTGATGGGGCCGATGGTGCTGCCGCACCCCAGGTCCGTGCGGGTGATGAAGTTCTGCGGCGTCACCCCCGCCTCGCGGCAGCAGAGCGAGAACCAGGCCCAGGTCTCTCCGTCGGTGGCGTAGGACTGGTTGACGTTGGACTTGATGACGGGGCCCCCGCCGAGCAGCGGCTGGTGCTTGGGCTCGTGCATGGAGGCGTAGTTGGGGTGCACCGCGTGCGCCATGTCCGCCGACACCAGGAAGGAGTGACGGATGGCCCGGTGGAACGCGTCCCGCCGCCCGTCCGAGTGCGCCAGGGTGATGCGCTCGAGCAAATCCTTGAGGAAGGGCGAGGCGGCGCCCTGGGCACTGACGCTGCCACACTCCTCGTGGTCATACAGGACGACGCCGCAGGTGGCCTCGCGCGGCCCGCTCATCGCCAGCAGCGCGGACAGGCCGGAGTGGCTGCTGGCCAGGTTGTCCAGGCGCGGCGCGTGGAGGAATTCACCATGCGCGCCGGAGCGGGTGGAGGGCTGCGTGTCATAGAGGCACAGGTCGAAGCCCAGGAGGTCCCCCGGCTCCACGCGGGTGCCGCCGCGGGCCAGCTCCTCGACGAGCATCGCCTTGAGGTCCAGGGCGCCCGAGCGCTCCAGGGCGAGCACCGGCACCAGGTGCTCCTGGGCGTTGAGCTTGAGACCGTCGCTGTTGACGGAGCGGTTGAGGTGGATGGCGAGGTTGGGGATGCGCAGCAGCGGGCGGCGGAAGTCCAGCAGGTGGTGGGTGAGGCGGCCGTCCCTGCCCGTCACCACGCGGCCGGCGAGCGACAGGTCGCGGTCCATCCACGTGCTGAAGAGGACGCCGCCATACACCTCCACGCCGAGCTGCTGGTAGCCGTGGCGCTGCACCTGGGCGTTGGGCTTGAGGCGCAGGTTGGGCGAGTCGGTGTGCGCCCCCACCAGGCGGAAGCCGGCGCGGTCCACCGGGGTGGTGCCCAGGTGGAAGGCGGCGATGCTGGTGTCGCCGCGGGTGACGAACACCTTGTCCCCGGGCTTCAGGTCCCACGGCTCGCGCTCGTCGAGGGCGCGGTACCCCTGGGCGGTGAGGCGGCGGATGCTCTCGCGCACCGCGTGGTAGGGCGTGGGCGAGGCGTCGATGAAGGCCAACAAATCATTGGCGGCGGCGTCGGTATCGGAGGGCGTCATCCCCTCCAGGCTAGCGCCGCCGCCACGCCCCGCCACAGGAAAGGCGGGGCGTGTGCCGGGTAGCGGCTACTTTCCGGCCTGGGTCGCGGGGATGGTGGCCTGGGTCCCGCCCGCCGGCTCCACCCCGCGGTACACGGCCGGCAGCGAGGCCGACACCTCACCCACGTAGAAGATGCCGTGGTAGCCCTGGCGGTTCTTGCCGCCGAAGAGCTGCACGAAGTAGCGCTCGCCGTTGTCCTCGCCCTTGGCCGGCTTCACGCCGCAGTCCAGCTTCTGCTCCTTGTCCAGGGCGCAGATCCACGCCGAGCCGCTCTTGTAGGCGATGTCCAGCGAGTACACGCTCGGCAGCGCGCTGGCGAGCCGGTAGCCCATGGGACGGTAGTCCTCGTTCCAGGGCACCCCCTTCACCTGGCGCGGGTGGAGGTTGCCGCTCACCACCAGCAGCACCCGCTTCTGGGACTTGCCGGCCACCTCCGCCACCGTCTTCGCCATGGCCTCCTCGCGCGCGTCGCCCTCGAGTGGCGGGTGATCATAGGCGAACACGGCCACGTCCAGCCCCTGGGCGCGCAGCTTGCGCAGGGCCGCGATGAGATAGACGACACCCTCGCTGTTGCGGCCGTCCGGGTAGGGGCTGCGCCAGAAGGGGCTCTCCATCAGCTTCGACCAGTCCGCCTCGGTGCCGGCGCTGGCCAGGAAGGCCTCCAGGCGCGCCTGGTTCATGTCCGGCACCTCCAGGCCCACCGTCACGGGGATGCCCTGGGTGGCCACCTGGCAGGCGCTCTGCGCGACGAAGTGCGGCACCTCCTGGGTGCCGTGCAGCTCGCCCAGCAGCACCACGTTGCCCTCGCGCGCCAGCTTGCCCAGGCCGAGGATGGGCACGCCGCACTCGATGTTGGCCTCCTTCGTCACCACCACGTCGGGGCTCGCGGCGGACTTCGTCGCGTTCTGCGCGAGCACCGGGGCGATCTTCCGGAACACCTTCCACTCCATCACCATGTCGCGCGCGGTGTGCTGGGAGTTGCCCACGATGGCGTTGTCGCCCGTCACGCGCAGCGACTGCTGCAGCATGTTCTCGTCGCTGCCGAACCCATTCGGGTTGTCGTCGGTGCGGCCGTCGATGTGCCACGACAGCTCGCTGCCCGTGGGCGCCAGCGCCTTGTTCACGCTGCGCGTGTCCCGGGTGATGATGAGCTTGCTGTGGTGGGGGCCCTCGGGCTGGGCGGTGACGAGGTAGCGGTGCCAGTAGCCCGCCACCCTCGAGCCGGCGAACTCCTCGCGCCACTCCGTCTCCAGCTGCGCCGCGTTCGGCGTCTCCCGGAAGACGAAGCCATTCACCAAGAAGTAGTTGCGCACCTGCGGCCAGACCTCGTCGATGGGCTGCTCATAGACGGCCTCCTGGTCCGGGGCGAAATCAACCAACCGCGTCGCGCATCCCGACAACGTCGCGAGCAGCAACAGGCAACCGGCCACCATCCTTCTCATGCAGGACTTCCTCTCGGGTCGAGACTACAGCGGGTGGGAATCCGTGGTGCGCTCCTCGTGCCGCACCGCCGGGGGAGAGGCTGACACGGGGCCCACGTAGAAGACACCGTGGAAACCGGACTCGCTCGGCCGCTCGAAAAGGGAAATGAAGAAACGGTCTCCGTTGTCCTTGCCCTTGGCCGGCCGCTCGCCGCACTCGAGCGACTCGCCCACGGAGCACATCCACGCCGTGCCGTTGTCGTAGGCCACGTCCAGGGCCATCAGGAAGGGCACCTTGCGGGCGAGCAGGTAGCCCATGGGGCGATAGCTCAGGTCCCACGGCACCCCGGGCTGGGTGCGCGGGTGGAGGTTGCCGGCGACGACGAGGAAGAAGCGCCCCGGGCCGGCCTGCACCTGGGTGAGGATGCTCCGGGCCATGGCCGCCTCGCGCGCCTCGCCCTGCAGCTCCGGATGGTCGAAGACGAAGACGTCCACGTCCAGGCCCTGGGCGTGCAACCAGCGCAGCTGCTCCAGGAGTTGGGCCACCGCCTCGCTGCCGCGGCCGTCCGGGTAGGGGCTGCGCCAGAAGGGGCTCTCCATCAGCAGCGCATGGTCCTGCCCGGTGCCCGCGCTGGCGATGAAGCGCCGCACCCGCTCCAAATCCTCCACCGGCAGCTCCAGGCCCACCGACACCGGGGTGCCGTGGGAGGCCACCTGGCAGGAGCCCAGCGCCACGAAGCGCGGCACCTCGCGCGTGCCGTGCAGCTCGCCCAGCAGCATCACCGCGCCCTTCCGGGCCTTCGCGGACAGGCCGATGATGGGCATGCCGCACTCGATGGAGCCGCTGCCCGGCTCCTGCTTCGTCGCCGCCAGCGCCAGCCCCTCCACGCCCTTGCGGCGCGCATCCAGCTCCGGGACGATGCGGTCGCGCAGCTCCCACTCCAGCCCCAGGTCCCTCGAGGCGTGCACGGGCTCGCCCGACGCGGACGGCGTGCCCAGGGGCAGCACGACACTCGACACGGACTCGTCGGGGACGAAGCGCAGGCGCGGCTCGCGGTCGGGCAGGCGCACGTCCATCTCCTCGACGCGAAGGTCCCCTCCCGGCAGCCCGTCATTGCCAGGGCCCGGGGCGCGGTTCGCCGCCTCCCAGTCGGGCTGCTTCACCGCGCTGACGGGAGCGCCCTCGGGGCTGCGGGTGGAGCGGAGGACCCACACCTGGCTGCGGGCGGGCCCGTCGCTCTTGCCCACGACGGTGAAGCGGTGCCAGAAGCCCGTCACCTTCGAGCCGGAGAACTCCTCGCGCCACTCCGTCTGCAACACGAAGTGGGCCGCGTCCTCCTTGGAGCGGAACCCCTTCTCCTGGAACCAGGTCCGCACCGAGGGCCAGACCTCCTCCAGCGGGTGCTCATAGACGGCCACCTCCTGCTTCTCCGGCCGGAGGGTGCCCTGGGACGAGGCGCACCCCACCAGCCCCCCCACCAGGAGAACCGAGAAGAAGAGGACCGCTCGCATCCGTACCTCCTGAGACGTGACGACCGCACACCTCTTAACGAAATGGGCGCGCGGACATACTGCCCGGAAACGAGCGGTTTTTCCCGAAGGGTGTCCTACCCACCCCCACCCTGCCCCAATTCCTCCAGGAGCCGGCGGGCGTTGTAGACCTTGCGCAGGCCCTCGAGGATGCCCTGGCTGTGCACGGAGACGGTGCGGTTGACGGACTCGTCGAAGCCGTACTCGCCGCCCAGGGACTGGATGTTGCCGTCGAAGACGATGCCCACCACTTCGGCGTCCTTGTTGAAGATGGGCGAGCCCGAGTTGCCTCCGATGATGTCGTTGCTGCTCACGAAGTCGAAGGGCGTCTGGAGCTCCAACCGGGGCTTCGCCTGGAGCCAGCTCGGGGGCAGGCGGAAGGGGTCCTCCCCCGTGGCGCGCTCGAAGAGGCCGGCCACCTGGGTGAAGGGCGGCACCGGCTTGCCGTCCCCGCCCTGGTAGCCCTTCACCTGGCCAAAGGACAGACGCAGCGTGAAGGTCGCATCCGGGTAGGTGCTGGTGCCGTAGGCCTCGAAGCGGGCGCGGGCGATGAGCTCGCCATTCTTGTCGGCCACGGACTCCACCTCCTCCTCGTAGCGCTTGCGGATGGCCCGGGCCTCCTCGTCGAGCACGCGGACGAGCTCCACCATGGAGTCCTTCGAGCTCCCGAGGGCCGCCGCGCCTCCCGTGTAGAGCTGGCGGCGCACCTGCGGGTTGGCCAGACGGGAGTTGGACACCGCCTTGCTCGCGAGCGCCCGCGGGGACTGCTTGCCGAGCACCTTCTTCACCACCGGATCATCCGGCCCGAGCTGCTCGCGCAGCTTCGTCAGGTAGAAGGTGAGCAGCGCCTCCTCCAGCTTGGGGTAGACGGGAGCCGGGCTGAAGAGCTGCTGCTCCAGCTCGGGCTTGCGCGCCTCGGCGTACTCCTCCAGCCGCTGCTCGTTGGGCTTGGGCAGCTCCTCGGAGGCCCGCACGAGCGCGCGCGCATAGCCGAAGAGGTCCGAGCCCGCCCCGGCGCTCTGCTCCAGCAGCCGCAGGCGGAGGCGCATCTCGCGCAGCGTGTCCGTGGCCTTGGCGATGTTGTCCCAGGCCTGGCCGAAGCGCTGCTGGCGCGTGGCGTCGGCCTTCACCCACTCGCGCAGCTTCTGCTCCTCGGCCACCTTCTTGGCGAAGAAGTCCCGGTCCACGAGCGCCTCGCGCCGGCCCACCAGCGCCTTGTAGCTGTTCTCCACGCCGAACTTGAGGTTGTTGGAGATGCGGGTGAACTCGGGGCCGCGCTGCTGGAACTCGTCGAGCATTCCCCTCATCTGCGCCAGCTGGAAGAGGCGCTCGGGCAGCGCGTAGTCGCGCTGGTAGGTGAGCTGGGCCACCGTCAGCAGGCGCGAGGTGCCGCCCGGGTTGCCAGCCACGAAGGTCAGCTCACCGTCCTGCGCGCCCCTGGCGGACCAGCGCAGGTAGTCGTCCACCTTCGCCGGCTTGCCATCCTGGTACACGCGCACGAAGGACACGTCGTAGTCGTAGCGGGGGAACTCGAAGTTGTCCGGGTCCCCACCGAAGAAGGCGATGGCCTCCTCGGGGGCGAACACCAGCCGCACGTCCTGGAAGCGCTGGTACTTGTAGAGGTTGTACATGCCGCCCCGGTAGAGCGTCACCACGTCACAGCGGATATCCGCCGCCGTGGCGCACGCCTTCTCCAGCCGGGCGATCTCCGCCCGCTGCGCATCCCGGAAGGCCGCGCCCTCCTTGCCCTGCGTGGCCTTGGTGAGCTCGGCGGTGACGTCGGTGATGTCCACCAGCTTGTTGACCTCGAAGGCCGGGCACTGACGCTCCTGCTGCGCGGTGGCCGCGTAGAAGCCCTTCACGATGAAGTCCGTCTGCGGGGTGGACAGCTGCTGCACGCACTCGCGCACGCAGTGGTGGTTCGTCATCACCAGCCCGTTGGGCGACACGAAGCTGGCCGAGCACCCTCCCGCGATGCGCGCCGTCGAGCGCCGTACCTTTGTCAGCCACTCCTGGCTCGGAGCGAAGCCGTAGCGCGCCTTCACCAGGTCGGAGGGGAAATTGTTGAAGGTCCACATCCCCTCATCGGCCCGGGCAATCCCGGCGACGAGCAGGAAGAGGACGGCGAACCACCGTGTCATGCGGAGTCTCCTTTGAGCACACCCGGGCAGGATTGGTCCCCACCCCGGGAGTCGGGTCAAAGACTCGTTTGCACGGACCGTCCGCGCGGACCCGCTCGTGCCGTCCAGATGACAGTCACCGGACGAGCGGTCGTGACCTCAGCCCGGCATCGCCCCCACGTAGCGGGACGCGGGACGGATGAGCCGGCCGGTGGCGCGCTGCTCGGCGACATGGCCCAGCCACCCGGCCACCCGGCCGCAGGCGAACGCGGCCGAGAACAGCGTGCGGTCCAGCCCCACCGCGTCGAGCAACACCGCCGTGTAGAACTCCACGTTCGCGCGCAGCGGCCGGTCCGGGTAGCGCTGGCGCAGAAGCTCATCCGCCGCGCGCTCCACCGCTCGCGCCAGGGCGAGCCGCTCGGTCTTCAGCCCTCCGTGCTCGAGCCGCTCGAGGGCTCGCTCCAGCACCGCCGCCCGAGGGTCCCTCACGCGGTAGATGCGGTGGCCCATGCCCATGATGCGGCGCCCGGCGCGCAGCTCCGCCTCGAGCCACGCGGCGGCCCGCTCCGGAGCGCCAATGGCATCCAGCATGTCCAGCACCGGGCCGGGTGCGCCCCCGTGCAGCGGCCCCTTCAGCGCGCCAATGGCCCCCACCACCGCCGACACCGCGTCCGAGCCCGTCGAGGCAATCACCCGCGCGGTGAACGTGGAGGCATTCAGCCCATGGTCGGACACGGTGACGAGGTACGCATCGAGCCCCGCGGCCCGCTCGGGCTGGGACTCGCCGCTCACCATGCGCAGCAGATCCGCCGCGTGGGACAGGGACGGGTCCGGCCGCACGGGGGCCAGGCCGCGCCGGCGCCTCGCCCACGCGCCCGTGAACACCGCCAGCGCCCCCGTCAGCAGGACGAACGCGTCCTGTTCATCGTCTGGGTTCACCGGAACGTGGGCCGCCGCGGCCCGGAGCGCATCCATCGCGTCCCGTGCCTCGAGCGCGTCCCCTACCCGCTCCAGCCACCCGAAGGCGCGCACCCGTGCCTCACCCAGGGCCGCCTGGAGCGACGGAGGCAACGCCCCCTTCGCATACGGCGCCCAGAGCCTCGCGCACACCTCCTCGAAGGAAACCGCCCCGGCGAGTGACTCCACGTCCCCGCCCGCGATCACCAACCGTCCCCGCTCGCCGTCCACCTCGCTCAACCGGGTCTCCGCCACCACCACACCTTCGAGACCCGCCTGCACAGCAGCCTGCGTCGCGTCCATGTTCGTGACCCTCCGACGCAAGCTGTAATTTCCGCCCTCCGCGCTCGAAACTGGATTCGACAATCGACATGTCCGGGCCCGGCGCCCAGGCAGGCAACCCCTCCGCTCACACCGGGACGAGGCGGAGGATGAGCACCGCCGCCAGCAGCAACACGCAGGCCCCCAGGGCGAGCACGCCATCCCGCCGCTGCGTCCCGCTGCCGGCGTAGGCCTTCTTGGGGCGAAGCTGGGCCTCCGCCACGTGGGCCAGTCCCAGCCCGAGGCTGAACACCAGCAACACCAGCCACGAGCGCAACAGCCCGGACTCGCTCCCGCGCCGCAAGTCATTGCACAGCGCGTGATGGCGTGGGCTCTGCTCGCTCTCCTGCGCCTCCTTCTGGGTGCCCGGAGACAGGAGATCCTCGCACCCCAGCAGCCGCGTCACCCGCATGCTCCACTGCGAGACCGTCGAGACCTGGATGAGTTTCCCTCCGGAGATCTTCAGGAACACGGGGGTGGGCGCGGGCCCGGACGCCTTCTCCGCGTCGGCCAGCACCTGCGCGGGAAGGCCGGGATGGGTGAGCAGCACCTCGGACACCGGGCGCGCCGCGCGGGAGAGCAGGCCCACCACCCCCGTGGTGCCAGACACCAGGGACGCCGGCACCGCGCCGAGCAGGGTGAGCACCAGCATGCAGCCCACACCCACCGCGGGCCCGAGCAGGCTGGGCTCGTCCTCCTCGCGCAGGGCGTAGCCGAAGGCCCCCCCCAACAGCCCCCACCAGGCGAAGAGGGCGAGGATGGCGCCCCAGTCGAGGCCCTCCTCCGCTCGCGGCAGCGTCCCGAGCACCCACCCCATGCCCACCACGGTGGCCGCGGCGCACAGCCCGGAGAAGACTCCGTGCAAGACATTGGACAGCAGCGAGTGCTTGGAGAAGTCACGCGCGTGCAGCAGCCACGCGAAGACGGCGCCCACCGGGAAGAAGGTGGCCACGCTGACGAGGAAGGGACGCCACAGCGAGGCGATGCGATCGCCCACCAGGTTCTCGCAGGCTCCCGCGAGGAAGACGACGGAGAAGGCTCCAATGGCCTTCAGGACACGGCGGCTCCGGCCCGAGCCCTTCTCCTTCCTGGCCGAGCGATCTCGGGGCTCGCGCTCGCCACGGGCCTCGCGGGCGGAGGCCTGCACGTGCTCGGTGAGGAACTCCACGACGATGCCCAGCGCGGCCCCCACCGCGGGCGCGCGCACCACGCTCATCCAATCCTGCAACCAGGCCTGGAGGACGACCCACGCCATCCACGCCAGCACGACACCCGCGCTCCCCAGCAGTCCGCCATACAGCGCCTGCCGCCACCTCACGTCATCGGGAACCGAATCCAACTCCAGCTTCGTCACGGGTGCTCCTCCCCACCCGCACGAGCATAGCGAGACCCCGTTGGCACCGACATGGGCCCCCCTCGGGAACACTTCGCCCGCCCGGGCGTTGCGGCGCGGCCGTTGCCTCGACCTACAGACGTGCACGCGGACCTCGCGAAGTTCATGGTGCGCTGGGACGGGAAGCAGCTCGTCCTGAAGACAGACGTAGAGCAGCCGATCGAGCGCACGGGCCCGCACACCTTCCGCACGCAGGACAAACAGGAGCTCGCGTTCGCCTTCAAGCCGGGCCAGCCGCGAGCGAAGTACCTCCACATGGACCTGCTGAGCGCCATCCGCTCCGGCGGATAGGGCCGGGGCCCACGTGGATTCAGCACGGGGAATGGACCATGATGGGCGCCTCGCCCCCGTCGGGAGACACCCGTTGTCCGCCGCCACCTCACTCCCCGAAACGCCCGCCACGCCCCTCCCCTCTCCACTCCCCTCTCCCGAGCCCCATGAGCGGCTGAGCGGGCCCCGCCGGGCCGTGGTGCTCTTCGTCGTCCAGGGCATTCCCCTGCTGGGCTTCTGCGCCGGGGTATGGCTCTTCCTGCGCGAGGGCATCCGCGCCTGGGACGTGGGCCTGCTGGCGGCGATGTACCTGCTCACCATGGTGGGCATCGAAGTGGGCTTCCACCGCTACTTCGCGCACCGCACCTTCGAGACGACGCGGCCCCTGCGCGCCCTCTTCCTCATCCTCGGCTCGATGGCGGGCCAGGGCTCGGCGCTGCTGTGGAGCGCCGTGCACCGCACGCACCATGCTCATACGGACCAGCCGGGCGACATCCACTCGCCGTGGCTCGGCCGGAGGAGCGCATGGGACAAACTGTGCGGGTTCTTCTGGGCCCAGTTCCTCTGGTACCTCGATGTGCCTGCCATTGGCCGCTTCGGCCGCCTCCTGGACCGCCACCGCGCGTCTCCCGCCGGGCTCCTGGCCTCCCGGGAGACGGACCAGGAGCACCGCTTCGCGCGCACCCTCCCCGACTTCCTGCGGGACGAGCCGCTCGTGCGCCTCAACCAGCGCTATGGCACCTGGGTGCTGCTCGGCTTCGCCCTGCCGGCGCTGGCGGGAGGCCTCGTCACCGGCTCGTGGGCGGGCGCGCTGCGCGGGCTCGTCTGGGGCGGCCTCGTGCGCTACTACGTCGTCCAGCAGGTGACCTTCGCCATCAACTCGGTGGGGCACACGGTGGGCGTCCGCTCCCTGAACAGCCGCGACTACAGCCGCAACAACGTGGTCATGGCGGTGCTGACGCTCGGCGCGGGCTGGCACAACAACCACCATGCCTTCCCCGGCTCGGCCCGCGTCGACTTCCGCTGGTGGCAGGTGGATCTGGGAGGACTGCTCATCCGCCTGCTGGCGCGGCTCGGGCTCGCGTGGGAAGTGCGCGCGCCTTCTCCGGAAGCCCTCGCGGCGGCGCGTACCGGACACTGAGCCGCCGCTTCGGTGCGGTGTCCAACCGTCCGGTCCGGAAACACCTGGAGGCCCGGGGGTTGGCCTCCGTACGCTGCCGCCTTCCCCCTCAGCGGAGCCGCCACGGATGACCCGGCGAACCTTGGTTCTCTCCTGTGCCCTCCTGGCCCTCCTCGCGTGCGGTGGCGCGGAGCCCGGGCCCACCCCGCCCCAGGACCCTCCGGCCGACAACCCCACGCCGCGGGAGCCGGCTCCCGAGCCCACGCCCACGTGGGTGACGGTGCCCGCCTCCGACGCACGAATCCAATACACGGGGCGGGTGGAGGTCTCCGCCACGTCCGCGGCGTTCTCGTACCCGGGTGTCTCCATCAAGCTCCGGTTCAAGGGAGACGCGGCCGAGCTGCTCCTGAAGGACCAGGGCGCGGGTGACGAACGGACGACCAATTACTATCAGGTCACCCTCGATAGCCAGACACCCGTGAAGCTCGCGGTCCGTGCGAGCCAGACGTCCTATGAGCTTGGCCGGAACCTCGCGCCGGGCGAGCACACGCTCGAGCTCGTCAAGCTGACGGAGAGCGAGGTCGGCGCGAGCGAGCTGCAAGGATTCAAGGTTCATGGTGAGCCGTTGGAGCCGCCAGCCCGTCCGGCGCTGCGGCTCGAGCTCATCGGAGACTCCATCACCTGCGGCTATGGCAACGAGGTGTCCCTCCAGGAAGCGGACAACCCGACGACGGGCTTCCACTCCGTCAACGAGAACATCACCCGGACGTATGGCTGGCTCACCGCGCGCGCGCTCGGCGCCGAGGCGATGTTCACCTGCTACTCGGGCCGGGGGGTGTACCGGAACAACACCGGGGACACGGCGGGGACGCTGCCTCGACTCTACGACCGCGTCATTCCCACCCGGGACACCCCGCGCTGGAGCTTCGCGCGCTACACCCCCGACCTCATCGTGCTCAACCTGGGCACGAACGACTTCGCCCCCGGGGTGCCGGACTCCACCCGGTTCACCACCGCCTACAAGGACTTCGTCACCCGGCTCCGGGGCCAATACCCCCAGGCGCGGATCCTCTGCGCCGTGGGCCCCATGATGAACGACTGGTACCCCTCGGGGGAGAACCACTGGAGCACCCTCCAGAGCTGGGTGTCCTCGGTGGTGAAGGGCTTCAACGACCGGGGGGATGCCCGCGTGCACTACCTCGCCTTCACCCCGCAGACCGAGCCCTATGGTGAGGACTGGCACCCCTCGGCCACGACCCAGCAGGCCATGGCCACGCGGCTCACGGACTTCATCCGCGCGCTTCCTTGAGCACGGCCCGCGCGGTCCAGACGCCTCACGGGACTGTGTGAAGAATTACAGCCCGATGGCCTGAAATGACTTGCATGCGCTCGCCTGCCCGGCGAGCGGGCACGGTTGTCTGTGTTGAGCACATAACAGTTTTGATGGATGCTCTTCACAGCTCGTCTCAACGCGGCGTCGCGTTGTCATTGAGCAGGAGCACACGAGTCACGACACATCACAACCCTCTCCGAGCGCCGGGGCGATGAGCCTCGTTCGCGCGAACGGGAGGGCCGCGTCCCGAAGTCAACGTCAGTCGTCCCCCCGCTGTCTGTCTTCCCTTCCTTCCAGGACATACACCCGTGAAGAAGACCCTTCTGCTGGCTGAAATGCTGCTCGTCATCGCTGGCGCCGGTTGCGGCGCACCCGATACCACCGCCCCAGAAGACACACGGGAGGCAGTCACGACAACAGCCGCCAACGCACTGACCGTGCAGAACTGCACCCCCCTCTCCGCGCTCACCGTGGTGGCCTCGGGCAATGACGGCAACGTGCCGCAGAACACCCTCGACGACGTGCTCGACACGCGCTGGAGCAGCTTCGGCAAGGGCTCGTGGATCGACTACGACCTGGGCGCGGACCGCACCCTCTCGGGGGCCGCCATCGCGTGGCACCTGGGCAACACGCGCGCCAATGCCTTCACCCTGTCCGTGTCCTCGGATGGGACGAATTACACGACCGTCTACTCCGGCACGAGCAGCGGGACGACCACGGCGGCCGAGACGTACACGTTCGCCTCGCGCACCGCCCGCCGCCTGCGCATCACCGTCAATGGCAGCACGCTGAACGACTGGGCCAGCATCGCCGAGGCCCGTGTGTGCGGCTCGTCCTCGACCGGCTCCACCGTGGTGTGGCGCGGCGACTTCGAGACGGGCGACCGTTCGCAATGGACCAGCACGCAGATGGTCAGCGCGGACCGGTTGCAGGTGGTGCCCTCTCCCGCGCGGCAGGGCAGCTATGCCCTCAAGGCCACGGTCATCCAGGGCGATGACCCCATCAACGCCAGCGGCAACCGCAACGAGCTGGTGAAGATGACGCGCGAGGCGGTGGGCTCGGAGTACTTCTACAAGTGGAGCACGATGTTCGCCTCGGACTTCCCGAGCGTGAAGACGTGGCAGCTCTTCGCCCAGTGGCACCACGAGGGCGGCAGCGGCTCGCCGCCGGTGGAACTCTACGTATACGGCGAGGAGATGCGCCTGAACATCGGTGGGGACCCCGGCGTCATCGTGTGGAAGGCGCCGCTGGTGCGCGGGCAGTGGCAGGACTTCATCCTGCACGTGAAGTGGTCGCCCGACCCGAGCGTCGGCTTCGTCGAGCTGTACTACAAGGGCCAGCTCGTCCTGCCCAAGCGCTCCATCGCCACCCAGTTCCCCGGGATGCTCAACTACCTGAAGGTGGGCCTCTACCGCAGCGACACCGTCACGGCGCCGGGCGTCGTCTACCACGACGGCTGGACCATGGCCCGCAGCCTCGCCGACGTCCTCTGAGCCAGCCCCTCCGGTCGCGTTTTCCAGCAACTGGTCCGATGGTCGTACCAGTCCGCGAAAAACGCGCCCGGGAGTCCCCCGCCTTCAGGGGTGACCCGCCCGGTACGGTGGCGCCCGGCCGGACTCCGGTGGACAATGCCCCTCATGCGACGGGTGATGGACCCCTTGAAACACGCCTGGAGCCGGGCGCGCGAGCGCTGGTGGGTGCGCCAGCTGATGGACCTTGCCCTGGTGGCGCTCGTCTTGGTGGCGATCGCCACCTGGCAGACCCGCCACCTCCCCACCGGAGCCCCCGCGCCGGACTTCACCCTGCGCACCCTCTCCGGCGAGCAGGTGCGTCTGTCCGAGCTCCGCGGCAAGCCCGTGGTGCTCGCCTTCTGGGCCCCCTGGTGCGGGGTGTGCAAGGCCGAGTCCTCCACCCTCTCCGGACTGCGAAGCACCGTGGGTGGCTCGGCGCACGTGCTGTCCGTGGCGGTGGCCTACGAGCACGAGGAGGACGTGCGCCGCTTCGTCCGGGAGCACGAGGTGGACTACCCCGTGCTGCTCGGCGGCCCCGAGCTCATGCGGGCCTACTCCGTCGAGCAGTTCCCCACCACCTTCTTCGTCTCCTCCGACGGCAACCTCGAGCGGGCGGCCGTCGGCTACACCACCCGCCTCGGGCTGCTCTGGCGGTTGTGGCTGTAGCGGTGCCCCTCACCCCCAGCGGTCCACGAGGTACCACAGCAGCGCCGCCCCGAGGCAGCTCGGGACGAGGGCGCTGCCCGCCTCCACGGAGGAGACCACCAGGTGCCCTCCTCCCGTGGGCAGCAGCAGGGCGGCGGCCGCCACCAGCCACGCCACCACGAGGATGAACACACGCCGTGCCTTGCGCTCGCGCGGGGGCAGGCGCTGGAGCAGCTGCTGCTGGAAGCCCTCATCGGAGAGGCTGGATGGCAGTTGCCGCTGGAGCAACGTGTCGAGCCAGGCCTCGTCATCGCGGCCGTTCATGGGACCTCCTCGAGTCGCAGGCGCAGCTTCTCCTTCGCGCGCGCGACGTGGGTCTTGAGCGTCCCCAGGGGGCAGTCGAGGATGACCGCCGCCTCCTCGTGGGTCAGCTCGTTGGCGTAGGTGAGGACGAGCGCGGCCCGCTCGCGGGGCTTGAGCGTGGCCAGGGCCCGCTCCAGGTCGTAGCGCTCCAGCAGCGTGTCCGCGAGCAGCGCCTGTGCGGGGAGGCCGGCCTCCAGCTCGGCAGACTCCACGGGGGTCTCGCGGCTGCCCCGGTCCCGGCTGAAGAACGCGTTGCAGGCGATGCGGTAGAGCCACGAGGAGAACTTCGCTCCCCCCCGGTAGCCGCGCAGCCCCCGGTAGGCGCGCAGGAAGGTCTCCTGCGCCAGGTCATCCGCCTGCGCCAGGTCTCCCCCCGTCAGCCGGCGCAGCAGGCCGCGCACCGCGGACTGGTGCCGGGCCACCAGCTCGCCAAAGGCGCGCCGGTCGTCCCGCACGAGCACCCGAGAGATGAGCTCGGTGTCCGAGGGTTCTGGAGGAGGAGAGGCCATGAGGCGCGGAGGCTACGGCTGGGGCTCGGGTGACAGTTCGCGCGACAGCACGCCCCGGCCCTGCTGCAGGCGCCAGACGAGCAGGTGCCCCACGCCGATGAGCAGCAGCGTCAGCCCGGCACCCCAGGCCCCATTCGTGTCGGGGACGACGGCCAGGAAGATCGCCAGCCCCAGCCCCGAGGTGGACAGGATGATGCCCCGCCGCAGGTCCGACGGCTTGCGCTTGGGGGACGGCGCGAGCAGGCCCTGGGGAATCTCCGCCCCCTTCTCCACCATCAGACGCACCGTCTCGTGGAGCTGGCGCCCCTTGCGGTAGCTCGCGAACAGCCAGCCCAGGAAGCCCGTCAGCATGCTGCTGAAGAAGACGATGCTGATGGCGATGGGCGTGGGGTCGAAGTCGTTGCCGTTGGCCAGCCTCGCCTCGCGCGTCTGGAGCAGCTCGAAGAGCTGTTCGTTGGTGAGCCGCGCCTCGGGATCCATCTGCTTCGCCTGGGCCTCCATCTCGGCCGCCAGACGCTGGTACTCGGCCTCCAGCTCCTTCTGACGGCTCTCCAGCGCCTGGCGCCGGGCCTCGAGGTCCGGCCGCGTGGGCGTGGTCGGCGTCGTGGCCGTGGTCGGCGTGGTCGGCGTGGTCGGCGTCGTGGCCGTGGTCGGCGTGGACTCGGCCCGGGCCGCTCCCGCTCCCGCGAGCGAGGCCAACAGACACACCGTGAGAATCTGACACTTCATGAGACGGCTCCTTACCAGCGGTTTCTTTCGGCGTTGGGACTCCCGGACCCTATTTCTTGGATTCACCCCCCCTTTTTTTCCCCGCCGTGCATCACGCCCGGAGTGCTGGCATGGTGCGGCGCATGCGCGACCGCCTGCTCCTGCTCTCCCTGGGGATCCTCTGGCTCGGGCTTCCGGGCTGCTCCTCCACCCCCAAGGACCCTCCCGAGGAGGGCCCTCGTTACAACGGAGGCCCGGTCTCCTGGTACCGGGACGTCCAGCCCATCATCCAGAACCGCTGCCAGGGGTGCCACGCGGACAACGGCGTCGCGCCCTTCTCGCTGGAGACGTACGACCAGGCGTCCGCGAGGCATCAGATGCTGGCCGACTCGGTGCAGGCGCGCCGGATGCCCCCGTGGATGCCCGCCGAGGGCCCCCACCGCTTCCGCGACTCGCGGCGGCTGACGCAGGGCGAGGTGGACATCCTCTCGGCCTGGTCCGGGCAGGACGCGCCCCAGGGTGACCCGGCGGACGCGCCTCCTCCGCTCGAGCCCACGCCGCCCCTGGCCTGGACGGACCTGACCATCGGCCCCGACGCGCCCTACACGCCCAAGGACACGGCCTCGGATGACTACCACTGCTTCCTGTTGGAGCCCCACCTGGAGCAGGGGCGCGACCTCATCGGTTTCGAGGTGATGCCGGGAGTGAAGCAGCAGGTACACCACGTGCTCCTCTTCGCCGCGCCCCGCCAGGCGGCGCTCGACCGGGATGCGCGGGAGGAGGGCCCCGGGTGGACGTGCTTCGGCGACTCGGGCGTGGGGAAGGCGTCGCTGCTCGGAGCATGGGCGCCGGGCTCTCCGCCCACCCGCTACCCGGAGGGCACGGGCGTGAACGTGGCGGCCGGCTCGGTCTTCGTCATGCAGGTCCACTACAACATCTCCCAGCGGCCCGCCGCCGAGCCCCCCTCGGGCGTCACCGCCGCGAGCGTCACCGCGATGCACGGCGAGGCCCAGCCGGACCTCACGCGCATGGCGTTGCAGTTCTCGCGCGAGCCCATCGCGAAACCCGCATCGCTCTATCTCCTGGCGGATGGCGCGTTCTCCATTCCCCCGGGCGCGACGGGCTATGCCCACCACACGAAGCAGTACGTGCCCTCGGGCACCCTCTGGGGCGTGCTGCCGCACATGCACACCAAGGGCAGGCGCATCGTGGTGGAGAAGGGGGACGAGCCCCTCGTCGAGCTTCCCGCGTGGGACTTCCACTGGCAGCAGATGTACTTCTACCGGCAGCCCCTCGACGTGCCGCTCTTCAGCCAGATGAAGCTCACCTGCGTCTGGGACAACCCCACGTCCCGCACCGTGGAATGGGGCGAGGGCACGGATGACGAGATGTGTCTGGCCTACCTCTACATGACCGAGTGACGCGCGCCCGCGAGCACGGCGAGGAACACCGCATGCGCAAGCCAGGAACGATGAGAAACCCTCTGTGCCGGTTCACCCTCGTGGGCGCCTTGCTCGGCCTGGGCCTTCCGGAGGCCCGGGCCAGCGAGCCGGAGCGTCCCCGCGAGCGCTGGGGCATCGCCACCGCGCGGCTCAGCTGGCACACGGGCGTGCCGGACTACACCGGGCTGTCGCTGACGGTGAACGCCATTCCGCGGGTGGACGTGGAGGTGGGCGCCACGCTCGTGCTGCCCATCGTCGGCTCCACGTACCTCCGGGCCGGCCCGCGCTTCAGCCTCTACGAGGGCCGCGACGACGCGGGACATGGCGTGTCGCTGCGGTGGTCGGCGCTCGCGGGGGCGCGCAACACCTCCACGTACGAGGTGCGCCAGGGTGCCTGGCGCGCGCAGTGGGGGCTCAACGTCGTGGGCACGCTCGAGGGGACGTACTGGCTGCTGCGCCACTTCGGGGTCAGCGCGCAGCTCGTCGCCGGGGGCACCTCCTACCTGCCCTTGCGCGGCCCCGTGCGCCCGCTGCTCGGGCCGCTGACGCCCGACGCGCGCTTCTCGCTCGGCCTGTCCTTCTGAGCGGTTGCCCGAGTCCTGGCTCCCCGGGCTTCCCTCCCGTCCCTCCGTCACATCTCCCAGCGGGTGACTCCATCCTCCAGACGGGGGTGTCCTGGCCATCCCGGCCCACCGCCGTCGCCAGGAATCGAGGAGGAAGCGATGAGCGCCAACGGACTACAGAGTTTCGCCTTCCACCGTCACGAGCAATCCGATGTCGTGGATGCCATCCGGCCCATTGTCGGTTTCGACATGCCCCTGCCGGATGGCCGTCCGGCGATCGCCGGGATTGATCCCGAGACAGCAGCCAGGCGCTACCTCGCCGAGGCCTTCGCCAGCCCGGCCCTTCCCACCTTCAACACGCCGGAGATCGACGGCCAATCCTCCGAGTTCCGCACCCTGGGCACCGAGAGCGTGCCGCTCACCGGCACCCACGTGGTGAAGTTCCGGCAGGTCTACCGCCGCATTCCCGTCTACGGCTCGCTCGTCACGGTGGAGCTGGACGAGAACAACGAGATGCTCGGCCTCAACTCGTCCATGGGGACGCCGCCCGCGGACCTCGATCCCATGGCCACCCTGTCGCCCGCGCAGGCCATGGACATCATCCGCCAGCGCGCCGGCCAGGACGCGCAGTCGCTCAACGCCCTGCCGCGCCTCGTCTTCTACTTCCAGGAGCCCGCGCAGCGCTGGCTCCTGGCCTACCTCGTCGAGAACGTCGCCAGGCGCCAGCCCGACACCTCGGCGGGTGCCATGCGGCGGGCCCCGGAGCTGCTGGACTACCTCGTGGACGCGCACAGCGGCAACCTCATCGCCGAGCTGCCGAGGACCCAGAGCATCCAGGGCCCGGACCACCAGCCGGACCTCCAGTCGCCTCAGGGCCTGGGCCCGTCCCAACAGCTCCTCTTCCGCCGGAAGCGCCAGGCGCCCCAGTTCGAGGAAGCCCCCGACGGGCTGGGCGTGCGCCGCAAGTTCGCCGCGAAGAAGAAGGGCGAGGCCTGGCAGCTCGTGGACGACGAGCTCAACGTGCACACCTACGACTTCGGGTACCACGACCTCGAGCGGGAGGACAAACTGCTGCCGGGCTCGTACGTGGCCCGTCCGCCGGAGTGGGATCCCGCCGCGGTGAGCGCGCACGCCAACGCGGTGGAGGTGGTGCTCTTCCTGCGCAAGGTGCTCAAGCGCGAGGGGCTCGACAACCGCGGCGGCCCCGTCATCTCCAGCATCAACTGCTGCTACGGCGGCCTGGGACACAAGGAGTGGCACAACGCCGCGTGGATCGGCACGCAGATGGTCTACGGACAGCGCGCCCTCGACGGCAGCAGGATGCGCTCCTACGCGGTGGCCCGCGACGTGGTGGCGCACGAAATCCTCCACGGCCTCACGGACCACTCGGCGCGGCTGGAGTACGCCGGCATGTCCGGGGCGCTCAACGAGTCCTACTCGGACATCTTCGGCATCATCGTGTCCAACCTCACCAACCCGGACGTGGGCACCTGGAACTGGGAGATGGGCGAGGATCTGAACGACTCGGGCATCCCCATCCGCGACATCAGCGACCCGGAGAAGTACGGCCAGCCGGGGCACATGGACGACTACGAGTTCCTCGCCGTGGGCCCGAACACCGACTGGGGCGGGGTGCACACCAACAGCGGCATCCACAACAAGGCGGCCTACCACCTGCTCACCGCCAAGGACGCCCAGGGCCAGTTCCTCTTCGACGCGCGCGAGGTGGCGGCCCTCTTCTACCTGGCGCTCACCCAGCACCTGTCGCGCACCTCCAAGTTCATCGACAGCCGGCGCGGGGTGGAGCTCTCCGCGCGCACCTTCTTCCGCAATGATCCGCGGCAGAAGGAGAAGCTCGCCGCCATCGGCGCCGCCTTCGACGCGGTGGGTATCACCTCCAACCTCGGCGTCACCTTCGAGCCCCAGAAGCTGTCGAGCTGACGGCTCGCCTTGGGGTAACCTCAGCGGCCCATGGACGAACCCAACGGTCGGCTCATCCAGACCCTCCTCGAGGCCCGCAAGCACCACTGCTTCCCCCCCGACGTCCGCGTCGGGGCCCCGGAGCTCATCGAAAAGGTGCTCGCGCTGCTCTTCCCCCACTTCGCCGAGCGCCTGGACTGCAGCGCGGTCGGCGTGCGCTCGGAGGTCGCGGTGGTGGAGGCCATCCTCACCCGCTCCCTGAACACGCTCGCCCCGCGCTACCCCGGCCTGTCTCCGGACCTGCCCCAGCACTTCATGGAGCAGCTCCCGGAGCTCTACGCCTGGTTGCGCCAGGACGCCGAGGCCATCTTCGAGGCCGACCCGGCCGCCCGCAGCGTGGACGAGGTCATCCTCACCTACCCGGGCTTCTACGCCATCGCCATCTACCGCATTGCCCACGCCCTGCACGGCCTGGGCTTCCCCCTGCTGCCCCGGCTGCTCACCGAGCTGGCCCACCAGCGCACCGGCGTGGACATCCACCCGGGCGCCACCATCGGCCGACGCTTCGTCATCGACCACGGCACCGGCGTGGTCATCGGCGAGACCACCCTCATCGGCAACGGGGTGAAAATCTACCAGGGCGTGACGCTCGGCGCGCTCCAGGTGCAGAAGGCCCTGGCGGACAAGAAGCGCCACCCGACCATCGAGGACGACGTGGTGGTGTACGCCAACGCCACCATCCTCGGCGGCGGCACCGTGGTGGGCCGCGGCAGCATCATCGCCGGCAACGCCTTCATCACCCACTCCATCCCCCCCGAGTCCGTCGTCACCCGCCGCAGCGAGGTGCGCCATCGCGAGGGGAATGCGGAATTCGATGAGCTGGAGTATCACATCTGATATAACAGACGTCCATCTGCCGCAGCAGACACCCCCCCTTTTGGACGAGGCTCGAATCCCATGGCGAAGGTGAACAACATCCTGGAGACGGTGGGCAACACGCCGCACGTGCGCATCAACCGGCTCTTTCCCTCGCGCGTCGAGGTGTACATGAAGTTGGAGCGGGCCAACCCGGGCGGGAGCATCAAGGACCGCATTGGCGTGGCGATGATTGAAGACGCCGAGCGGCGGGGCGTGCTCAAGAAGGACAGCGTCATCATCGAGCCCACGTCGGGGAACACGGGCATCGGCCTGGCGATGGCGGCGGCGGTGAAGGGCTACAAGCTGGTGCTGGTGATGCCCGAGTCGATGAGCATCGAGCGCCGCCGGCTGATGGCGGCCTACGGGGCCACGTTCGAGCTGACGCCGCGCGCGCAGGGCATGAAGGGCGCCATTGCCCGGGCGCAGGAGCTGGTGTCGCAGAACCCCAATGCGTGGATGCCGCAGCAGTTCGAGAACGAGGCGAACATCGAGGTGCACAAGCGCACCACGGCGCAGGAGATCCTCAAGGACTTCCCCGAGGGCCTGGACTACATCATCACGGGCGTGGGCACGGGCGGCCACATCACGGCCTGCGCCGAGGTGCTCAAGCCGAAGTGGCCGAAGCTGAAGGTGTTGGCGGTGGAGCCGGTGAAGTCGCCGGTCATCAGCGGCGGGCAGCCGGGGCCGCACCCCATCCAGGGCATTGGCGCGGGCTTCATCCCGAAGAACCTGCACAAGGAAGCGCTGGACGGCGTCATCCAGGTGACCGAGGAGGATGCGTTCGACTTCACGCGGCGCTCGGCGCGCGAGGAGGGCATCTTCGTGGGCATCTCCTCGGGAGCGGCGCTGGCGGCGGTGAACAAGAAGCTGGCGGACATCCCCGACGGCAGCCGCGTGCTCTGCTTCTGCTACGACACGGGCGAGCGCTACCTCTCCATCGAGAACCTCTTCGCCGCGCAGTAGGCGGGAGGAGTGCGGGGCGGGGCGCCATGGGCCCTCGCCCCTCGTGGCTCAGCGTCCGGAGAACGCGCGCACCATCTCCACGAGCCGGTCTATCTCCCCGGGCTGGTTGTAGAAGTGCGGCGAGATGCGGATGCGGCCCCGGCGCAGCGAGAAGCTGACGTTGCGCTCGGACAGGTGCGAGGCGAGCGCCTTCACGTCCCCCTGCGGCGGCAGGAAGGTGAGGATGCCGGCGCGGTGCTCGGGCGAGGGACCCGTCTCGCAGCCGAAGGCGCGCAGCTCCGTGTCCAGGTGCGTGAGCAGCTCCTGGATGCGGCCGTGGACCCTCTCCATCCCCACCTCCAGGAGCAGTCCCAGGGCGGCCCCCAGCGCGTAGGTGCCCGCGTAGTTGTGGCTCCCCTCCTCGAACTTCGTGGCGTCCGGACGCAGCTCGAAGTGGGCGCGGTTGAAGTTCCACGCGTCGGTGGTGGAGCGCCACCCGACGAGCACGGGCCGCACGCGCGGGAGCACGTTCCGGTCCACGTAGAGGAAGCCCACGCCCGAGACGCCGATCATCCACTTGTGGCTGTCGGCGCTCAGGAAGTGGATGCGGCTCTTCTTCACGTCCACGGGCAGGCAGCCAACGCTCTGGATGCCATCCACGCAGAAGAGGACGCCCGAGCGCTCGCACAGCGCGCCGATGGCGTCCAGGTCGGTGCGGTAGCCGGTGGCGAACTGCACGGAGCTGAGGGCCACGAGCCGGGTGCGCGGGGTGAGCGCGGCGGCCACGGCCTCGGGCGTCACGCCACCTTCGCGGGGCTCGATCTCCCGGACGACGACACCCCGGTCGCGCAGGTGCAGCCAGGGGTAGACGTTGGAGGGGTACTCGAGGGCCGAGGCCACGGCGACCTCATCTCCGGGCCGCCAGTCGAGCCCCTCGGCGACGAGGCCGAGCCCATGGCTGGTGTTGCGCACCAGGGCGATCTCCTCGGGCGCGGCGCCGATCATCTTCGCGGCGAGCTTGCGGCTGTTCTCGGTGCGCGCCTCCCAGCCGCGCTCGAAGCGCACGCCGTGGTGCAGCACATCGTCGATCCACTCGCGCATCGCGGTGGCCACCCGCTGGCTGGTGGGGGCGACGCCCGCGTGGTTGAAGTACAGCTGCTCCTGCACGACGGGGAACTCGGAGCGGTACGCGTCGAGATCGGGGGGCGGAGTCATGGGCGGCACCTTATGCCGCTCCGGCCCGGATGGGCATCCGTCATGGCGCCCGGGGGAGACGACAGGGCCGGTGGAACGCGCGGCGCGCCACCGGCCCCGGCACTTCCGCTCAGCGGGACGAGCAGGCCAGCGCGAGCCCCTGCTCCGAGGCGCCCGGCGTCACCACCTGGGCCAGGCCGGCCGCGCCGTCGCGGGAGAAGGCCTCGAGCGCCTGGGCCACGGCCTCGCGCGAGTGCACCGTCACCGTCGAGCCGGAGGCCTCCACCACCTCGACGGCGCCGTCCACACGCTCGTGCGCGCGAATCAGCAGCGTGCCCGACTCGTCACGCACGGCCAGGCCGTCCTCGAGCGGCTCGAAGTAGCGCACCTTGGGCTCCTCGCCGGCGCGGTCCAGTTCGATGCGCATCACGCCGCTCTGGGCGTCGCGCGACATGCGCAGCGTGTCCGTGGGGCTCAGCTGCACCACGCGCGTCCCATCCTCCTGCGTCCCGGCACCGGCCAGCACGTTGTTGCCCGACCAGAACTCGATGCTGTTGAAGACGATGGCATCGACGAACACGCTCACGCCGTACACCGGGATGAGGGTGAAGGCGAGGAACACCAGCCACCGCACGAACTTGTTCGCCGAGACCCCCTCGTTGAGGCCGTAGACCTTCTTCGTCAGGGCGAACGAGCCGAAGCACCCGGACACGTGGAGAGACAGGAAGGTGGCGAACAGAGCGGCGACCAGGCGAGACGAACGCGACTTCATGAATCCTCCGTGAGGGCCGACGCCGGATGTTCCGGCGCGCCGGAGGGTCACCCTACTTCCACGGGGGGGACGTGTCCGCAGGCTCGTGCGATGAAAAAGACGGAGGGCCGCGCGGGATGTCCGGGGAAGGGACATCCACGGCGGCCCTCGTCAGCGAAGGGAGCGCGGCGTGACTCGGGTACGTCCTATTTCCGCGGCGCCACCGTCGGCCCCGCGGCCTTGTTCGTGCCCTTCGTCCACTGATCCAACCAGTCCAGCACCCCCTCGTGCCACTGGATGCTGTTGGCCGGCTTCACCACCCAGTGGTTCTCGTCCGGGAAGTAGATGAGCTTGGAGGGAATGCCCCGGCGCTGAAGCACCGTGAACGTCGCCAGGCCCTGCGTGTCCACCACGCGGAAGTCCTGCCCGCCGTGGATGACGAGCATCGGCGTCTTCCACTTCGCCACGTGGTCGATCGGGTTGTGCTTCGTGTAGCCCTCGGGCTTCTCCCACGGCGTGCCCCCGTGCTCCCACTCGGGGAACCAGAGCTCCTCCGTGTTGAAGTACGCCAGCTTCTCGTCGAGGTTGCCGTCGTGGGTGACCAGGCACCGGAAGCGGTCCGGCATCTGCCCGGCGATCCAGTTGATCATGTACCCGCCGTAGCTCGCGCCCAGCGCGCACACCTTGTCGCCATCCATGAAGCCGTAGCGCTTGATGGCGGCCGCCAGGCCCTTCTGCAGGTCCTCGAGCGGCTTGCCACCCCAGTCCCCACGGATGGAGTCCGTGAAGCCCTGGCCGTAGCCCGTGGAGCCGTGGAAGTCGACCATCACCGCCACGTAGCCCCGGCCCGCATACGTCTGCGGGTTCCACCGGTAGTGGAAGTGGTTGCCGAAGCTGCCCTGCGGACCGCCGTGGATGAGGAAGGCCACCGGGTACTTCTTCTTCGGATCGAAGTCGGCCGGCTTCACCACGAAGCCGCGCACCGTCTCGCCCTTCCAGCCGGCGAACTCGAACTGCTCGTAGTCGCCAAAGCGGATGCGGGCCACGGCCTCCTCGTTGAGGCGCGTGAGCTGGCGCGCCTCGCCGCCCTCCGCGCCCACCGCGTACAGGTCCGAGGGCGACTTCAGGTCATCGCGCAGGAAGACGACGCGGCCGTCGGGCAGCGGCTGCGGCTCGGAGGCATTGCCCTGGCCGCTGAGCGCGCGCACCTGGCCGCTCGCCACGTCGAGGGAGAAGACGGGGTGCTGGCCCAGGTCATCCGCGGTGACGAGCACCGACTTGCCATCCGCCGTCCAGGACAGCGAGCCGGCCGAACGGTCCCACGACTCGGCGAGCACGCGCTCCTTGCCCTCGGGCCACGAGCGCAGCACCACGCGCAGCCGGTCCGACTCGTAGCCGGGACGCGACATGGCCAGGTACGCGAGCGTCTTGCCATCCGGGCTGAACACGGGCTGCGTGTCCGTGGCGCGGTTCTTCTCGGTGAGCTTGCTGGGCGCGCCGGGCTTGTCCAGCGGGGCGAGGAAGAGATCCAGGTCGGTGGACCAGGACTCGCTCTGGCCCACGTCGCGCGCGGTGAAGACGAGCCCCTTGCCATCCGGGGTGAAGGTGAACTCCTCGGGGCCGCCGAAGGGCTTGCTGGGGCCGTCGGCGTCCATGCCCGCCATCACGTCGCGCGGGGTGCCGCCGCCATCCACCGGCAGGACGAAGAGGTGGTTGCGCTTGCCATCCGCCCACGTGTCCCAGTGGCGGGTGAAGAGCTTGTCGTAGACGCGGCCGGTGCTCTTCTTCTGCGACTGCTCCTTCTGACGCTGGGCGGTGCACTCCACCGTGGTGCAGTCGGGGTAGACCTCGAGGGCCACGGCGAGCGTCTTGCCATCGCGCGACAGGGCGAAGGCGCCCACGTCGAGGGGCAGCTTCGTGACGGCGCGGGCCTCACCGCCCTCGAGCGGGAGACGGAACACCTGGCTGGAGCCGCCGCGCGTGGAGAGGAAGAAGAGGCTCTGGCCGTCCGGGCTCCAGACGGGCTGGCCCTCGCTCTCGGGCGAGTACGTGAGCTGGCGCAGGCCGGTGCCGTCGGCATTGACGAGCCACAGGTCCGTGCGGCCCTTGTTGGCCTCCAGGTCGGTGGTGCGCAACACGAAGGCGATGCGCTTGCCATCCGGGGACGCGCTCGGACTGGAGACCCGGCGCAGGGCGACCTGGTCCTGGATGGTGAAGGGCTTGGATTGAGTGGGGGCGGGGGCGGCGGCCAGGACGAGCGCCGCGGCGAGGGAGAGGGTCAAGGGGTTCTCCGTGCGAGTCGACCGCTCACGTCCCGCGGGACTGCCGGGGCGAGAGGCGGTGGGACGGTGCCTGTTTCAACAGGTACTGTCCACCCTTCATCCCGACGAGGAACTGACGCGCCGCATCCTCGCCCGCCGGCCCATACCTGGAGTCAATCGCTCCTCGCCCCTCCGGGCGAGAGGAACGAGGAGGGGGTTTCCGGGCTCTCCCGGAAACGCGTGCGACTCCCCGTAGACTCCGCGCACGCGTCTCGAACGGGAGGGATTCATGCGCGTCGTGACGTATCGCCATTCCAGGAGGCGGTGGCTCCGTGGGTGGAGTGGGCTCGCGCTGCTGTTGTTGCTCACGGCTTGTGCCACGAATCCTGGCCTGAGGGGGCCTGCGTGGTACGCGCAGGCAGGTTTCGCCGGACAGCAGGCTGTCGACGTCGATTTCGAGGCGCCCACGCCACGGCGGGCGGAGGAGCTGCGCCAGAGCGGCGTGCAGTTGCCTCGAGTGTCGCAGGAGGTGGCCGACCCCCGAGCGCATCGGGATTTCGTCGACGCCCGAGTGACTGCCGTGGGCTTTGGCATCACCGCGGGAGGGTATCTCCTCTACTGCGACGGATTGCCGCTGCCCGTGCTCGTGCCGGAGTCGCAGGTGGACCTGGGACTTACGAGCGCGGAGCCGCTGAATGCCTCCATCTACCCGGACCGGAACACGGCCGTGGCGGACATGGCGGCCGGGGCCTCCGGGTCTGGACACGCGGGGTATGCCTATTACCGGGGAGCGGGAGGGGCACTCATCGTGCCCACCCTCTTCTCTCCGGCCACCACGCCTCGCATCGCCCGGACGATGCTCGAGGTGCGGCAGCACCTGGCGGAGACGACTCAACGCGAGCTGAAGATCCTGCTGTTATCCCTGACGGGGACGAAGGTCCTGCAGGGAGTCTTCTCGCGCGTGGTGCGGTTGAGCGCGGAGGAGCCAGCACTCCGTCCGCTGCCTCGGGAGCAAGGACTCAGGAGTGAAGCTCGGGCGCCGCGAGAGCCAGTTCCGCCATCCGCAGCATCTCCTGTAGAACCCGCTCCCGCACCAGTAGCGTCCGCTCCCGCGCCGACTTCGCCCGTGCCCTCACCGGGATTGGCCCAGGCGCTCACGGGCAGCAACCCGACTCGGCAGGTGGCTCCTGGCCCGCGCCTGCCCCGGGATGTAGCGGCCAAACCGACGGTGCCCCAGGTACGTCGGGCAGATCGCCCCATCAGCCGCAGTCCCACCCAGAATGCGCAGCTCCAGGCGGACACCCAATACCTGGACAAAATAGGCGCCACGAACATCCGCGTGAACCAGCAGCAGGTCACGGTGAGCGATGGGCAGCGTGTTGGAGTCAATCGCCCAGATCTACAGTTCGATTATAAAGGCCGCCGCTATCAGGTGGAGTACGACACGCCCACGTCGGGCCGTGGCCCCAGTCACCAGTCGCGCACCACGTCCAACGATCCGGACGCGGAAACGATCCTCCTCATCGTGCCCTGACGGGCGAGGCCCACCGGATGACCGACACCATGAAGGGACTGCTCCTGGAGGACCGCTGGGCGCCCGTCACTTCGGAAATGGGATTTCTGGAGACCGATGCGGAGCACGCCGCCCGCGCCTACGCGGCGTGGCAGGCAGGGTTGGTGGTGAACGATGGCGTCGCCGTCGAGGTGCGCCCGGTCACGGCAGGCTCTCTGGAACAAGCGCTCTCCGCCCTGTTGCCCCTCACGAATTCCGAGACGCAGCGGCATCTCTTCATTCCCACACGCAGCCCCTGGACGGCGTTCGTCGAGAACGGGTGGCGGGGGACATATGCCTCGGGACCCATGCGCTACATGGCCCGGACGTTGGGCTGCCGGGGTCTCCGTGTGGTCGCCGTGCCCCATACCCTCCGCGAGGACAAAGGCCGCTATGGAGCCGTGATGCTCGAGGTGTACGGCCCGCACGAGACACACTGGCTCAACTACGTGCGCGCCTTGGGTGCGTCCAATGATGGGGGCCGCTGGGTCTTCGACCAATCCGGTGAGCCCTTCCCCTTCGAGAGGCTGGAGCAGTACCAGGCGCGCCGGGTGAGGGACCGGTTCACCTTCGACATGCTCCGGGAGTACCTGCGTCACCTGGGGCTATCGCCCTTCGAGGAGTCCTTCTACCTGCCGCCGGGCACCCCCGCGTGGCTGGTGGAGAAGACAGGTCCGCCCGTCGTCGCCCGGAAGCAGTACACCCTGGCCGAGGCCCGCGAGGACCTCTGACGTACGGCCCCCGGGGAGAGCGGGTTCCAAGACCCAGCTCCCCCCGAGAACCCGGTCCCGTGGTTCAGCCGCGGGCCGCGCGGGTGCGCGCGCGGTTCTTCGAGCCCGCGCCCGAACCCGAACGCCCGGACTTCGCCGTGGACTTCTGCTTCCGCGTGGCGGGGGGCTTGCGGGCCGACGTCTTGGAGGACTTCTTCTTGGAGGCCTTCACCGGGGTCTTCTTCCGGGGCTCCTCCTGCTGCTCCTCCTCCAGGGGGGCGAGGATGGTGCCGCGGCAGGTGGGCGCGCCGCAGCGGCAGATGTACATGCGCTCCTCCTCCTCGCCCATGTCGTCGGTGCGGTCGTACGCGTAGTCGTAGCAGAGCTCCTCGCCCACGGAGATGTCGCGCAGCGCGTAGATGTAGATGCGGTCCCCCTCGAGGAACGCCTGGCAGTTGGGCGCGCACGAGTGGTTGATGAAGCGCGCGTCGTTGCCCTCGTGGGCCGCGTCGATGACCGTGTCCTCGTCCACGTTGAAGAGGAAGGTGTGGTGACGCGACATGGCGTTGTCGTCGTAGCGCGCATCGGCCACGGCCTGGGAGATGCGCTGGCCGAGGTACTCGATGACGCGCGCGCCCTTGCGGATGGGCCGCGTGGCGAAGGCGCCCTGGCCCTGGATGGACGAGGGCCTCAGCTCGAAGGGCTGCGGCGTGAGGGTGGGCTGCTTCCGGGAGGTGGGCTTCTTGGTCGTGGGAGCTGGCATCGGTAAGGAATTGGAGACGCGCCGGGTCAGGCGCGGTAGGGTGCCTCAGTCGGACCTCTGAAGGAAGAAAGGCGCTCGACGATGCGGCTGTGGCTCATTCTCGGCGCGGCAAGCGCGTTCCTATCCGTGGCGGCGGGGGCATTTGGCGCGCACGCGCTTCGGGCGAGACTCGCCCCGGACCTCCTGACCATCTTCGAAACCGGCGCGCGTTACCACATGTATCACTCGCTGGCTCTCATCGCGATTGGCCTGTTGGCTCAACTGCGCCCCAGTCCCCTGTTGAACGGTGCCGGCTGGGCCATGGTGGCCGGCATCCTCCTCTTCTCCGGCAGCCTGTACGCGCTGGCGCTCTCCGGCGTGCGCGCCCTGGGCGCCATCACCCCGCTCGGGGGCCTGGGCTTCCTCGCCGGCTGGCTGCTGTTCGCGCTCGCCGCCTGGCGCCAGACGGGCTGAGCCGGGCGTGTCCCCGCTCCCCCGCTCTCCTGGCAACCCCGTCCCCCGGTGCATCGCCCCCAGGGGATACCCACCGTATTCCGGGGAGCCAGGAGCCCCCGCTGGGAGCGCGCGGCCATGAAGACCCTCCAGGACGTGATGACCCGCGGCGTGGAAGCCATCGCCCCCCACGCCACCCTGACCCAGGCCGCGGAGAAGATGCGGCAGCTCAACGTGGGGCCCCTGCCCGTCTGCGAGGGCGACACGCTGGTGGGCCTCGTCACGGACCGCGACCTCGTGGTGCGCGGCATCGCCATGGGGCATGACCCGGACACCTCGCACGTCTCCTCGGTGATGACCGAGGACGTGGAGACGCTCCCCCCCGGCGCCAGCCTGGAGCAAGCGGCGAAGTTGATGGAGGAGCGGCAGCTGCGCCGGCTGCTGGTGGTGGATGGCGGGGGGAAGCTGGTGGGCATCGTCTCGCTGGGGGACCTCTCGCGCGAGGTGGACGACACCACCGCGGCGCGGACCCTGGAGCACCTCTCCGAGCCCTCGGGGCCGGTGCACTGAACCGGGAGCCGGGAGCACGAATCAGGTTTTCTTTCTCGGCATTCCCCCGTCAGGTAGGGTCCCCTCTTCATTTTCGCGCGAGAGCACCCGATGGACGAGACGCCACAACCCAGGCTCGGCAGCCGGCTCCGGAGGGCCCGGATGCGCCTGGAGCTCACCCAGGAGCAGGTGGCCACGTCGGTGGGCTTCGTCCCCACCGTCTACGGGCGCATCGAGCGCGGCGACATGCTGCCCAGCGTCCCCAAGCTGCGCGAGCTGTGCCTGCTGCTGGGCGTGTCGGCCGATGCGCTCCTCTCCCTGCGCCCCGACGACAGCGTGCCCCTGGGCCCGGCTCCGGAGAATGCGCCAGCGGCGGCGCCCGTGGACTCCCTGGAGCTGCGGCGCCTGGACGTGCTCGTGCGCGAGCTGCCTCCCGACAGGTTCCGCCTGTTCCTCATCGCGCTCGAGACGATCGCCCACCCCGACGCGGAGTGAGGGGCATCGGAACGGGGCGGGATGATGCCCGACGTGACGAAGCTCGAACAGACATGTCTGCGATTGGGAACGAAGCCGCTCGCGGTCGCGGGTAGGCACTCCCCCGTAGTCACGGCCTCCGCGCCCCAGCCAGTCCCCCCTCTGACTCCCGTCCGAGCGCACTGTCCGCTTCCCGGCACTTCCTCCCTTTTTTTCAGGCCCGGGTGTCATTCCCTCAACACTTCCCAGCCCGGTTGATCGCCTGGGCGTCAGTCAGCCGACAGCGCGTCCCGGGTTCGCCCTGGGTTTCCGGTAGGAAGAGGGGGTAAAGAAGCGCGGTGCCAGATCCGACGGCTCGCGCGACCACAGCTCCGACCAACATGTCCCCCCCTACCGCGCTCCCCCGCGTCGATGTGCTGGCCGTTGACGACACGCCCGCCAACCTGCGCTCCCTCGAGGCGCTGATGGCGGATCTGGGCGCCAACGTCGTCCCCGCCTCCTCGGGTGACGAGGCCCTGCGCCTGCTGCTGGAGCGCGACTTCGCCCTCATCCTCCTGGATGTGCAGATGCCCGGGATGGATGGCTACGAGACCGCCAGCCTCATCCGCCTGCGCGAGCGCACCCGCCACATCCCCATCATCTTCATCACCGCCTTCAACCGCAGCGAGGTGAACGTCACCCGCGGCTACGAGCTGGGCGCGGTGGACTACCTCTTCAAGCCCATCGTCCCGGAGATCCTCCGCACCAAGGTGGGCGTCTTCCTCGACCTCCACCGCAAGACGGAGGAGGTCCGCCGCCAGGCGGAGCTGCTGCGCCAGGCGGAGAGCCGCGAACACGAGCGGCAGCTCGCCGAGGCCCGCGCCCACTACGAGCGCTCCCTGCTGCAGCAGGAGATGGAGCGCGAGCGCAAGGTGTCCGAGGCCCGCGAGCAGCGCGCCCAGGAGCTCGCGAAGCTGGTGCACGAGAAGGAGCAGGCCCAGTCCGCGCTCCATGAGAGCAACGCCCGCCTGCGGCTGCTCGCGGACACCGCCAGCCGCCTGCTCAAGGGCACCGAGGGGAGCACGCTGCTGGACAGCGTCCACCAACAGATCGCCGAGCACATGGGGCTCGAGGTCTGCCTGGGCTACCTCTCCCACGAGGGCAACGGCTCCCTGGAGCTCGCCGCCCACGCCGGCATCCCCGCCCGGGTGGTGGTGCGCCTGGAGCACCTGGAGCCCGGACAGGGCGTCGCGGGCAAGGTGGCCGCCGAGCAGAAGCGCTGGGTGCTGGATGCCGGTGCCGCCGCCAACGGGCCCTCGCCGGATGCCGCGCCCGAGCTGGGGCTGGCCGCGCTCGCGTGCTACCCGCTGCTGAGCCAGGGCCGCGTGCTGGGCACGTTCGCCTTCGGCACCCGCATCATGCGCGCCTTCTCCGCCGACGAGCTCTCGCTCATGCAGGGCGTGTGCGATCAGGTCGCCGTGGCCCTGGAGCGCGAGCGGCTCATCGGCGCCCTGCGCGACGCGGACCGCCGCAAGGACGAGTTCCTCGCCATGCTCGCCCACGAGCTGCGCAACCCCCTGGCCCCCGTGCGCTCCGCGCTCGAGGTGGTCCGGATGCGCATGAAGCAGGACGACATCCTCCAGCGCACCATCGCCAGCGCCGACCGCCAGGTGGCGCACATGACGCGCCTGGTGGATGACCTGCTGGACGTCAGCCGGATTACTCGCGGCAAGGTCGAGCTCAAGACCTCCCTCGTGCCCCTCACGGACGTGGTGGAGGGCGCCGTGCAGGCCTGCGAGCCCATCATCAGCCAGCGCCGCCACGAGCTGAGCGTCTCCATCCCCTCGGAGACGGTGATGCTCCAGGTGGACCCCACCCGCATGACGCAGGTGGTGGCCAACCTGCTGCACAACGCCGCCAAGTACACCCCCGCCGGCGGCCGCATCCAGCTGCGCGCCGAGCGCCAGGGCAACGAGCTCGTCCTCAACGTGCGCGACAACGGCATCGGCCTGCGCCCGGACATGCTCCACCGCGTCTTCGAGCTCTTCGTGCAGGTGGACCCGGGCAGCGACCGCGCCCAGGGCGGGCTCGGCCTGGGCCTCACCCTGGTGCGCAGCCTCGTGGAGATGCACGGCGGCAGCGTGTCCGCCCGCAGCGAGGGCATCTCCAAGGGCAGCGAGTTCACCGTCCGCATGCCCCTGCCCGCCGAGGTCCCCGCGGCCCTCTCGCTCCCCAGCATGGTGAAGGCCGCCACCACCACCGCCCACAAGCTGGAGCCGCTCCACATCCTCCTCGTCGAGGACAACCCGGACATCCGCGAGACGCTGCGCGACCTGCTCGAGCTCCATGGCCACCGCGTGGAGGAGGCCAGCGACGGGCGCTCGGCGGTGCAGATGGTGCTCTCCCAGCGTCCCCAGGTGGCCCTGGTGGACATCGGCCTTCCCGAGCTCGACGGCTACAAGGTCGCCGAGCTCGTCCGCGCCTCCGCGGGCGGCGCCGACACCCGGCTCGTGGCCCTCACCGGCTATGGCCACGCCGAGGACCGCAAACGCGCGCTCGATGCGGGCTTCGATGCCCACCTCGTCAAGCCCGTGTCCGCGGATGACCTGTCCCAAGTCTTGAAGAAGCTCTGTACAGCGGCCTAGCCGCCCTTCCCCCCCACCCCCTCAGGTTCCGGCGTGCCGCCCCCAGCGGCGGCCCCGCCCTTCGAGTCCGCAGCACAGGAGTCGCTCCACACCATGGCAACGCAGCCCGACAAGTCTTCGACCGACAAGGCCGACAACGCGCTCGATCCCAAGCTCCTCCTCAAGACGATCCAGTCCATCCGCAAGGGGGACTTCAGCGTCCGCATGCCCGAGGACCGGACCGGTACCACCGGGAAGATCTACGACACGCTCAATGAGATCATCACCCTCAACGAGGCGCTGACCCATGAGTTCGAGCGCATCAGCCTTGTGGTGGGCCGCGAGGGCCGCATCTCCCAGCGCATTACGCTGACTGGCGCCACCGGCAGCTGGCAGGCGAGCGTCGACGCGGTGAACTCGCTCATCACCGACCTGGTGCAGCCCACCACCGAGGTGACGCGCGTCATCGGCGCGGTGGCCAAGGGTGACCTGGGCCAGACCATGACGCTCGACTTCGAGGGCCGCGCGCTCAAGGGCGAGTTCCTCCGCACCGCCCAGGTCGTCAACAGCACCGTGGCGCAGCTGGCCTCGTTCGCCTCGGAAGTGACCCGCGTCGCTCGCGAGGTGGGTACCGAGGGCAAGCTGGGCGGCCAGGCCGTGCTGCGCGGCGTGTCCGGCACCTGGAAGGAGCTGACCGACAGCGTGAACCTCATGGCGAGCAAGCTCACCGATCAGGTGCGCGACATCGCCAAGGTGACCACCGCGGTGGCCAACGGTGACCTCTCCAAGAAGATCACCGTGGACGCCAAGGGCGAAATCCTCGAGCTGAAGAACACCATCAACACGATGGTGGATCAGCTCTCGTCCTTCGCCTCGGAAGTGACCCGCGTGGCCCGCGAAGTGGGTACCGAGGGCAAGCTGGGTGGCCAGGCCGTCGTGCAGGGCGTGTCCGGTACGTGGAAGGACCTCACGGACAACGTGAACAGCATGGCCTCCGGCCTCACCGCCCAGGTGCGCAACATCGCCGAGGTGACCACGGCCGTGGCCCGCGGCGACCTGTCCAAGAAGATCACCGTGGACGTGAAGGGCGAGATCCTGGAGCTGAAGAACACCATCAACACCATGGTGGACCAGCTGAACGCCTTCGCCTCGGAAGTGACCCG
>NZ_JBJMQO010000021.1:0-36000 GCF_045802675.1 Archangium sp.
CGCGGCGAAGCGTCTGGCCGGCTCCATCCTCGCGAGCGGGGGACAGGCCCTGGGTGTGCAGACCGACGTCTCACGCGAGAGCGAGGTCGCCGCCCTGGTGGCCGCCGCCGTGGAGAAGTTCGGCGGGCTGGACCTCCTCCACAACAACGCGGCCGCGCTGGGCCCGGACGTGCTGGGGAAGGATGGAGACCTGCTGTCGCTGGACGTCGCCACCTTCGAGCGCACGCTCCAGGTGAACCTCACGGGGGCGATGCTCGGCTGCAAGCACGCCATTCCGCACATGCTCGAGCGCGGGCGCGGGGCCATCGTGAACACGTCCTCGGCCGCGAGCCTCCAGGGCGACGTGGTGCGGGCCTCCTACGGCTCCTCGAAGGGAGGGCTCAACTCGCTCACCCGGTACGTGGCGACCATGTACGGGAAGCGGGGCATCCGCTGCAACGCCGTGGCGCCGGGCCTGGTGCTGACGGCCACCGGGCGCGCCGTCATGCCGCCGGCGATGCAGGAGTTGTTTCTGCGCCACCACCTCACGCCCTACCTGGGCGAGCCCGAGCACGTCGCCCGGGCCGTCGTCTTCCTCCTCTCCGATGGAGCGGCCTTCATCACCGGGGAGACGCTGCGCGTGGATGGAGGCTTCACCCAGCACGGGCCCACGGTGGCGGACTTCTCGTCCCTGCTCGCGAGCCAGCAGACCCTATCGGCGAAGGAGTAAAGGCCGTGCCGGCTACACCAGCCCGTGCTCCTCGAGCTTGTTGTAGAGGGTGCGCCGGCTGATGCCGAGCAGGCGCGCGGCGAGGGTGCGGTTGTCCCCGGCGCGCTCGAGCGCATCCACCAGGGCCTGCCGCTCCATGCCCTTGCGCTGCGACTCCAGGGTGCGCCCCTCGCCATTGGCCGCCCCCACCGCGGGCAGGGACGTGGAGCTCGGGGTGGGGCTCATGGGCGCGGGAGCCGGGGCCATGGGGACGATGCCCGGCTGCCGGGCCACCTCGCGCCTCACCTCGTCTCCGGTGAGGACGGGCCCGTCGGAGAGCACCACCAGGCGCTCGATGAAGTTCTGCAACTGGCGCACGTTGCCGGGCCACGGCTGGGCGCGCAGGGCCTCGAGCCCGTCCGGCGTGAGGGTGAAGGGCGGCTTGCCGTTGGCCTTCGCGTGCACCTCGAGGAAGTGGCGCACGAGCGGTTCAATATCCTCGGGCCTGGCGCGCAGCGGGGGCAGCCACACCGGCACCACGTTGAGCCGGTAGAAGAGGTCCTCGCGGAACTCGCCCTTGCGCACCATCTCCTCGAGGTTGCGGTGCGTGGCCGCCACGAAGCGCACGTCCACCTTCAGCGTCTGCGTGCCGCCGAGCCGCTCGAACTCGCGCTCCTGCAGCAGCCGCAGCAGCTTCACCTGCACCTGCGGGGTGATGTCGCCAATCTCGTCCAGGAAGAGCGTGCCGCCGTGGGCCAGCTCCACGCGGCCGGGCTTGCGGGTGGCCGCTCCGGTGAAGGCGCCCTTCTCGTAGCCGAACAGCTCGCTCTCCAGCAGGGTGTCCGGCAGCGCCGCGCAGTGCAGCTTCACGAAGGGGCCGCTGCGCCGGGGGCTCTCGTCGTGCACCGCCTTGGCCGCCAGCTCCTTGCCCGTGCCGGACTCGCCGCGCAGCAGCACCGTGGCCGTGCCCGAGGCCGCTCGCGCCAACAGCGCCTGCACCTCGGACATGGCGTTGCTGTGGCCCACGAAGCCGTTGGCCTCCTTCGCCAGCGGACGCACCACCTCCTGCTGCTGCTGCGCGCGCAGGAGCGCCTTGCGGATGCTGAAGAGGATTTCCTCCCGGTCGAAGGGCTTGAGGGCGAAGTCCGCGGCGCCGGCCTTCATGGCCTCCACCGCCAGCGGCACGGTGCCGTGCGCGGTGAGGAGGATGACGGGCACGTCCGGCCAGGTGCGGCACACCTCGGCGAGCAGCTCCATGCCGTCCATGCCGGGCATGCGCACGTCGCTCACCACCACGTCGATGGGCTTGCGGCCCAGCTGCCCGAGTGCATCCTGGCCATTGGGCGCCGTATGCACCGTGAGCCCCGCCTGACCCAGCAGCGCGCCGAGTACCTTGGCCACGGCCGGGTCATCATCCACCAGCAACACGCTTCCCTTGAGCAGCTCGGCCACGGTGCCTCGTCTCCTGATACGGGGAAGCCGATGCTACCGCGCCCTCGTTGGCGCGTCAGCGCCAGTGCGACCTGGAGGTACCCAAGACGCACCCTGCGTGAGATCATCCCGTTCTCCTCCTCTGGCTCCTGGCTGCTCGGGGGGCGAGCCGGGTGGAGCGTGCACGCGGGGAAGGGGAGGGCTCGCGGGTTCTCCCCACAGGAGTGTGCGTCATGAACAGGCAGTTTCGATTCCTCACGGTGCTCGTGGCCAGTGGTGCGCTCGGAGGGCTGGCGCTGACGGGCCAGGCGGCTCCCAAGGACGCGGGACCTCCGCTGGCGAAGGCGACCTTCGCCGGAGGCTGCTTCTGGTCCGAGGAGTCCGCCTTCGACAAGGTGGAGGGCGTGGTGTCCACCACGTCGGGCTACGCGGGTGGCCAGCAGGAGAACCCCACCTACGAGCAGGTCTCCTCCGGTGGTACGGGCCACGTCGAATCGGTCGAGGTGGCGTACGATCCAACGAAGGTCACCTACGCGCGGCTGCTGGAGGTCTTCTGGCACAACGTGGACCCGCTCGACGCGAGCGGACAATTCTGCGACCACGGAGACCAGTACCATTCGGCCATCTTCGTGCGCGACGAGGAGCAGCGGCGGCTCGCGGAGGAGTCGAAGCGGCAACTGGAAGCCTCGGGGCGATTCAAGCAGCCCCTCGCCACCCGGATCCTCCCCGCCCAATCGTTCTACCCGGCCGAGGGGTACCACCAGGACTATGCCCGGAAGAACCCGCTCCAGTACCGGCTCTACCGCTCCGCCTGCGGCCGGGATGCGCGCCTGAAGGAGCTCTGGGGCGAGGACGCGGGGAAGTAGGGCGTCCGGCGCCCCCGGGTTTCAATCGGGCTCGTTGCCCGCGGGGATGGCGATCGCGTGGCGCTCGAGCAACCGCCGCAGCTGCGTGCGGTGCATGCCAAGCGCTCGCGCCGTGGCGGCCACGTTGCCTCCCTGCTGCCGCAGTGCCTCCTCGATGCGGGTCCGCTCATCGGCCTCGAGCGGCCTGGCTCGCGACGCCGCTTCTCTCGCCGCCGCCTCCCGGTCTTCCGGCGGCGGCGCGGACGTGGGCACGGACATGGGAGCGGGCGCCGGGCCGGAGCCGAACGCCGTCCCCGCATTCGTGCTCAGGTGGCGGGCCTCCACGCGCTGGGCTCCGTGCATGAGCGCGGCCTGGATGGCGCTGCGCGTTTCGACCAGGAGCTCGCGGACGTTGCCCGGCCAGGGCCGCAAGAGACACGTCTCCACCAGCGAGATGTGCAACCCCAGCTCGGGTGCCACCTGCTGCACCTCGCGCTGCACCAGCAGGGCGAGCTCCTCGGGGCGCTGGCGCAGTGGAGGCAGCGACACCTCGGGCCGGCCGATGCGGAAGTACAGGTCCTCGCGCAGCTTCCCAGCCGCCACCAGCCCGCGCAGATCCTTGTTGCTCGCCGAGCAGATGAGGATGTCCACCGTCTTCGGCTTCGCGGCGCCCAGGGAGAGGATCTCCTTGGTCTCGAGCGCCCGCAGCAGCTTGGCCTGCACCGCCAGGTCCAGCTCCACCACCTCGTCGAGGAACAGCGTGCCGCCGTCGGCGGACTGGAGGTAGCCCTGGGCATCGGCATCGGCGCCCGAGTAGGCCCCGCGCTTCGCGCCGAACAGCAGGCGCTCGGCGATCGTCTGTGGAATGGCCGCGCAGTTGACCGCCACGAAGGGCCCCGCGCTGTGCGGACCGTTCTCGTGGAACGCGCGCGCCATGCCTTCCTTGCCCGTGCCGCTCTCGCCGTGGATGTGCAGCGGGAAGCCGAGCCGCGCCGCGCGCGCGACCTCCTCGAGCAGCGCCTGGACGGCCGGGCCGCGCACGAAGCCATCGCGCGTCACCACCCCGAGCTGCTCGAGCGGGTTCACATCCGCGTTCGGCACGAAGAGCGAGTCCCCCATGCGGATGACCCGCTGCACCTCGCGAGGCGTCTCGGGGGGAACGGGCTCGCCATCCACGAAGGTGCCATTCTGGCTGCCCAGGTCGGTGACCCAGAAGCGCCGCCCGTCGAAGCGGATGCGGGCATGCCGGCGCGACATGCGGGGGTCCTGCGCTTCACCCAGCGCGGGCGAGCCCCGTCCCAGCTCCAGCTCGCCCCCGTTGAGCGGCAGGGCCACCGCCATCGCCTTGCCCGGAGCGAACAGGCGCATCAGGCCCGGGATGCGCTCCACGCCCGCGGCGTCCTTGCCGCGGATACCACTCGGTTTCAGGGTCGACGCGTCCTGTTCCATGCGCGCGCATTATAGGCGGGATGGCACGGCTCCCTGTGTCAGCACGTGTGCCAGTGCCCGTGCCAGTGTGCCAGCCGGGGCGCTCCGCCTCGTGGCCCGGCGCGAGGCATGTGCCCGGGATTCCTGGGGCTCCCACGCTCCGAGCGCCTCCGCTGCGGTGCCATTCGTGCTTTGACCCGCTGGCACGGCTTTGGCTAAGCCCGTCGGCACAACCAGCGAGGGGGAACCCACAGTGGAGACGAGCAGCAATCACGACGCGGTCCAGAGCCACGGCACGCCGCGGATGTTCATGGGAATCCTGTGCGTGGCGATGGTGGTGGCCTCCAGCGGATGCGCCGGGTGCTTCGGCGAGCTTCGCGACCCCACCCAGCCGGGCACCACCACCAGCCCCAGTACGAGCGAGCCCCTGCCCACCAACGCCTGCTCCAGCGGCGGCTGTACCGCGCCGAAGGCCGTGATCGCGAGCATCACCGAGCTCGATTGCCCCACGGGCAACTGCGACCCGGGCAATCTCAACGGCAAGGGCATCTACACCGTCGAGGGGGGCAACTACTGCTTCTTCAACTTCGGCGACGGGCGCTTCTGCCCGGAATCCCTCGTCAATGACAAGACGGACGGAGTCGTGCTCGAGGTGCGCGACCGCAATTCACCCCTGAGCTTCCAGCGCAGGACGATCAAGGCCAGATACAAGGCCACCCCCAACAGCGCGGCCCAGGACGCGACCCTGCTCAGCATCCGCGGTGACAAGAGCCAGTTCAGCCTCCGCTACAGCGTGGCGGGCAATGAAGCCACCGCGACGGGGAACGACCTGACGAAATTCACGTTCAGTGTCCACGGGCTGGAGACCGCGCACGGGGATGCCTCTCCCCTCGCCGGCTACGAGTTCACCATCACCCCAGTGGGGCTGTTCAAGGGGCTCACCCAGTACGCCATCCAGTACCTGGATCTCTCCACGAACGAGCAGCGGTGGCACTGCCAGGGTGACGGGATGGTGCGCAAGGCGGACTCGCTCGTCACCTTCCTCCCCCAGGAGCGCGTCAGCGGCGTGAGCGGCCTGGCTCAACCGGAGACCAACGTGCTCACCATGGCCTGCCAGACGGGCGCCATCGTCACCTGCATGTCCTGGGGCTACACGCCGTGGAATGACAAGGGCGAGCTCGACAACGACCGCAACCATGTCTTCCGCTCCTGCCTCCAGGCCAAGCGGGCCGCCTACTTCGTCGGCAGGGGCGACCTCACGAGCTACACGAAGACGGGCACGGAGATCTACCTGCGCGACCAGTACGGCGTGGGCCTCAACCAGGGGGACGTCGTTCCCCACCTCGAGGCCCTCTGGAGCCCCACGGGCGCGGTGTGCGTCAACCCGGACAGCCTCCGCCATCTGAAGAACCAGCCCACTGTCACCCAGCAGGCCGGGAAGTTCGGCATCCCCACGTGCACGAGGCCGCCCGCGTGGAACGACCAGGGCAAGCTCGCCACCGGCCCGAAGGTGCTAGCGCCCTGAGCTGTCGTGCCCGGGCGGAGGGAGCAGGGACTCCGCCTCGCGCACCGCTTCTTCGTACTCGCGCCGCAGCAGGGGGTTGAGCGCGAGTGCCCGCGCGAGCGCGGTCCGGGCCTGACGGAGGGTGTCGAGGCGCCGTTCCGCCTCGCGCATCGTCCGCGCCTGAATCAGCAGCAGGCCCCCGCGCAGGGCATGGGCGGGCGCCAGGTCCGGGTCGAGCTGGAGTGCCTTCGCCACCTGCGCCAGGCCCGCGGTGACGGAGGTGGAGGCCTCTGCCGGTGGCGAGGCTTCCGCCAGCCGCCAATGGACCCGCGCCAGCTCCAGGTGGGTCTCGAAGTAGGGATACATCTCCACGGCGCGCTGGGCCTCGGCGAGGGCCCGCCGCAACAGGGGCAACACCGGCCGTCCTCGCCGCCGTGCCCACGCCGCCTCCGCCCGCTCCAGCCTCGAGCCCACGAGCCGGCACTCGACCAGCCCCGGGCCCAGACGCAACGCCTCCGCCAGCGCCTCTCGCCCCGCTTCGAGCCCCGCACCGGGCTCCAGGCCCTCACGTGTGGCGTGTTCCACCGTGAGCAGGTGGGCCGTGGCGCGCACGAGGTGGGTCTGTGCGGAGGCCGCGTTGAGGGCCAGGGATCGCTCGAGGTGGTGGAGCGCCTGTTCCACCGCCGGGCGGGGATCCTCGCCGCTGTCGAGCAGGTAGCGCGCGGACGTCAGCTGCGCCACGGCCATCTGGTTCAGCGTCCCGAAGAAGTGGTCATCCAGGGAGAGGGCCCGCTGGCCCGCCTGGAGCGCCTGAGCGACCCGCTCGTGTGGATTCCTCCCCTGGGCGAGCTCGTACGCCGCCATCACGTTGTACAGGTCGACCAGGTTCGCATACGCGAAGAGGTATTTCGGGTCGGTGCGCACCGCCTGGGTGAAGTGGCGCTCCGCCTCCGCGTAGGCCGCGCGTGGGTCTCCACCGTGCTCGCGCTGATGGTTGCCCTTCCAGCGCTGGACGAGCGCCAGGTCGTTGTGGGCCCACGGGTAGTCGGGTTGAAGCTCCAAGGCCTTGCCCAGCCAGGTGATGGCCTGGTCCCAGGAGGGGCCGGGATCCGCGTGCTCGCTCGCCTCCTGGAGGCCGCGCAGGAAGTAGCTGCTGCCCAGCGAGTCGTAGGCATACACGTCCCGCGGGTCCAGCTTCACGGCGCGAGCGGCGGTGTCCATCCATTCGGTGAGGATGGGCTGGGGAGCCAACCCGCCGTCCTGGAACTTCATCAGCCGGTACCAGTTCATCAGGACGAGGGCCTTCTGGGTGTAGCCCGAGGCGCGCAGCGGTGCGGCCTGGATGCCCCGGTCACCGGCCGCCAGCGCGTGCTCCAGCGAGGCCTTGCGCGGCCTGCCCTGCCGCTTGTCGAGCTCCGCCTGCTGCAACCACGTCTCCGCGAGCGCCTCGTGATTGCGCGCATCGCTCCGTCCGGATTCGGCCGCCTGCTCGTACAGGGCCGTCGCCGCCTCGAGCCCCGCGCGCGCCGGCTCGTATTCGCCCCGCTCCAGTTGCTCCATCGCCCGCGCGTAGGCCACGTCACCCGAGAGCTTGCGGGCCTCGTACATCCACGGCGTCTCCTTCACCGCTTGCGCGGCGAGCCGTGCCGCCTGGCCGTAGTCCCGGCGGTAGAAGGCGATGAGCCCCTCGAGGTAGCGGGGGGACTCCAGCTCCAGCCCCGCGCTGCGCTCGAGCGACTGGAGCGCCGGCTCGAGGTACTGCTTCTCCAACACCCGTTGGCGCTCGGCGACCCAGGCCTTGTCACCGCCGCGCCGCGCCTCCTCCATGGCCCGGTGGTACAGCTCGCCGAGCACCCGGCCCAGGGCGTAGTGGAGCTCGGGCGAGTCGATGCCCCGCTCCCTCGCGCGCATCAGCTCCCCGTGGGCGCGCTCGAGCTCGTTCATCGCCAGGTAGCCGCGCCCCAGCGCGTAGTGCACGAGCCCCTCGCCGTGCTCCCCGAGCTCGTGCCGCTGCGAGGCGATGCGCGTCATGCGTCCGCGGACGAGCTCCTGCTCGGGGCTCGTGTCATGCAGCGGCAGCATGTACGCCGAGCGGAGGAACCACTCCATCTCCTTCACCTGCTGCCCGAGCTGCCCGGCCAGTTGCGCGCGCTCCCCGGACTGCTGCCGGGTGTGCCGCGCCTCCAGCCAGGAGCGCACGCCGAAGGCCGAGACGACTCCGAGGCTCGCCAGCGACAGCGCCGAGACGGCCACCAGCGTGCGGTGCTTCCGCGCGCGCCGCCGCAGCCGGTACAGCAGGCTCGGGCGCTGTCCGAGGATGGGCTCGCCGTCGATGTAGCGCCCGAGGTCCTCGGCGAATGCCCGCGCGGATGGGTAGCGCTGGTCCTGCTCCTTGCTCAGGCACTTGAGGGCGATGATCTCCCGGTCGCCCGGCAGGTGGGGCGTGTGCGCGCGAGGGGAGAGCGGCTCCTCGTGGAGCACCTTCTGTAGCGTGCCGGCGAGCGACGAGTCGCTGAAGGGCACCATGCCGGTGAGCAGCTCGTAGAGCGTCGCGCCCAGGCTGTAGACGTCCGAGCGCCGGTCGATGCCGCGCACGTCACCCCGGGCCTGCTCGGGAGCCATGTACGAGGGCGTGCCCATCAGCGCGCCCGTCTGGGTGAGGCCGTGCCCCTGGCCGATGTCGTACGCGAGGCCGAAGTCCATCACCACGGGGAAGCAGCGGCCGTCCTCGCCGCGCTGGACCATGATGTTGGAGGGTTTGAGGTCGCGGTGGATGACGCCGAGCCGGTGCGCCTCGTGGATGGCCTCGGAGACATCCTTCATCACCTGCACCTTCTCGTGCAGGGACAGGGTGGGGGCGGCCTTGTCGAGGCTCTGGCCCCCGATGAGCTGCATGGCGATATAGGCCTTGCCGCCGACGTCGCCGACCTCGTGCACCTGGCACACGTTCGGATGGTCGATGCGGGCCTGCGCGCGCGCCTCCTGGAGGAAGCGCATCACCCGGTCGGGGTCCGCCCCCCGGATGAACTTGAGCGCGACCACGCGGCCCAGGCGCTTGTCCCTCGCCTTGTAGACCTCGCCCATGCCGCCGCGGCCCAGCAGCTCGAGGAACTCGTAGCGGTCCCAGTGTGGAACGGGGAAGGGCTCGCCCGGGAGGGTGCGGTCCAACGGTGGAGCGGCGGTGGGCTCGGGCTCGAGCGTCGGCTCGAGGGTCCGCTCTTCCTTACCGGGGGTCGACATGGGCGGAGGTGCTCGGGGGGCTCCCGGCACAGTGGCACGAGCTCCCCCGTGTCTCAAGTGAGCCTGCTCGGCCCCCTGGCTCGCGTCATTGCTTGCTGGAGGCGCTCCACGCCGGCTGACCGTCCGCGCTCCCGCCACCATTGCTCCGCGAGCGCGAGGTCCCATCTCCCGAGGGCGGTGCCTGGGTGATGACCTGGGCGGCCATCAGCGTCTGCACCACCCGGAGCACGTCGTCCGAGCCCGTGGCCAGGGCGCTCTGGCTCCCGTTGGAGCCCGTGGCTCCGCCGAAGTTGACGAACTGGCTGTTGGTGAGCGCCCCGGCCACCGCCCGGGTCAGCTCGGGGGCGAGCTCCAGGCGGCGCAGGTCGAGGTACACCTGCCCGGCCTCCAGCAGCGCCTGCGCCTTCTTGCGGATGGCGTCCGCCTCGGCCTCGGCCACCAGCCGGATGCGAGAGGCCTGGGCACGGCCCTCGGCCTCCATGGCGATGACGTTCTGGTCCGCGTCCGCCTGGGCCTGGGTGATTTGCGTGGCGCCGAGCTCGGCCTGCCGCAGGTCGCGGATGACGGCCTGGCGCTCGGCCTCGGCGCGGGCGATGGCCGCTCCGTTGGAGGCGATCTGCATCTTCAGGGCGCGCTCCTGGTCGTTCACCTTCTGCGCGGCCTCGAGCTGGGCGATCTTCGAGCGCTGCTCCTCGCGCGCCTGCACCACGTCCGCGCTGGCCTTCGCGCGCGCCGCGGATTCACGCCGCCGGGCATCGGCCACCTCGCTCAGCACGGCCTTGATGTTGAGGCTGTTGAAGGACAACCCCAGGTCCAGCAGCTCGCGCGAGCAGGCCTCCTTGATGATGACCGCCAGCTCGTCGTCCTCGCCGTGCGCCACCAGGGCCTCCTTCTCCTTGAGCGGAGCGAGCGCGGCCGGCGCGGCGGTGCGCGAGTTGAAGAGCTGGTCGTGCTTGAGCAGGTTGATGGCGCGCCGTCCCGCCGAGGAGAGCACGTCGGTGAGCGTGGAGAGCTGCTCGTCGTCGCTCTTGGAGAAGAACTTGTTGGCGGCGGTGTTCACCATCGAGTCCTCCTCGCCGACGCTCACGATGGCGGACGCCTTGACGGTGACCTTCACCGGCGCGGGCACTCCGGTCGAGTCCATGTCCGCGGTCTGGTCGGTGATCTCGATGTCCACGTTGATGGCGGAGGCTGGAATGACGCGGCTCACGGTGAAGATGGGAATCACCGTCGCCTTGCAGGGTCCCCGGTAGATGCGGAGCTTGCCGTTGAGCCAGCTCACCAGGCGGATCTCTCCGGCCTCCACGTCGCGCAGGAATGCGCTGACGATCATGGGGGTAAGGATGACGACGCTCAACGTGACCACGGCCGCGATGATCAATGCATTCACGGGAGTCTCCTTGACTCACGACAGCGAAACGGTGACGCGCTCGTTCTCGGGGTCCACGTCCTCGATGCGCAGCTTGTCCCCGACACGGACGGGCAGCATCGACTGGGCCTCGACGAGCCGGGCGCTGAGCTGGACGCTGCGGCCATCCCGGATGACCTGCACCAGCCCCTTGCCATTGCGGAACGGAGTGACCGCGCGCGCCTCCTCCATGAGGAGCGCCGGGAACGGTGAGCTGGGCTGCCCCTGAAAGCGGAACGCGAGCTTCCAGAGAGGAGCGAGGAGGAAGCGCTCGACGAGGAGCGCGGGGAGGAGCGCCAGCAGGGCCGCGAGCCAGGGGGAGCCGAAGGTGAGCGCCAGCACGTTGCCGAAGGCGCCATAGAGCGCGAGCAGGCTGAAGACGAGCCGGGGCGAGGGAATCAAGTGCAGCAGGTCGTGGCCCGTGTCGCTCTTGCCCGTGGCGTGCGCGTGGGCGTGGGTGGCATGGGCATGGGGCGTCACCGCATGGCCCGGGTGCGGCGCGTGAGGTCCTGGGGCGGGCGCATGTGTCACGTGCGTGCCGGTAGGGTGGCCCACGTGCACGTGTCCACCACCGTGGTGTCCCAGGTGCCCGTGATGGAAGAGCCCGGGGATCGCCATGGTGCCCAGGCCCACGAGCCCCACGCACATCACGATGAGGAAGAAGAGCATGCGTCACCCGGCCCCGAGCGGAACGGACCGGCTCCCCCGTGAAACCTGAAGGCACTCACCCGCTGGATGCGGAATGTAGGGCCCGGGTGCGCCTCGGGGACATGCACGCGAGGGCAATGTGTCGGGGGCACGACCGATGGGGCCCGTGCTTCGTCAACCCGGCCAGGGTTCCGCTTCCCTCCGCACGGTGACGCCCGTGGGCGCGTCAGCGGCAGGCAGGCGCAGCGTCACGGTGGTGCCGCGTCCCTCGTGGCTCGTGAGCGACACCTGTCCTCCGTGCGCCTCCACCACCCGCCGCACGAAGGCGAGCCCCAGCCCGCTCCCCGTGGCCTTCGTGGTGTAGAAGTCGTCGAAGGCCCGCTCGCGCGTGCGTGCGTTCATGCCCTCGCCGCTGTCCTCCACGCTGAGCGCCACGCCCGTTCCCTCGAGCTTCGTGCGCAGCGTGAGCGTGCCCCCGCGCGGCATTGCCTCGAAGGCGTTGCGCACCAGGTTCTCCACCGCGTTGGCCAGCAGGTCCCAATCCCCCGAGCAGCGCGGCAGCTCCGCCGCCAGCTCGCGCCGCAGCTCCACCTCGGGGCGTCCGGTGAAGGTCTGCAGCGAGAGCACGCTCGCCGCCAGTTGGTTGAGATCCACGGGCTGCATCAGCGGCTCCACCCGGCCCAGGCGCTGATAGGTGCTCACCACCCGATCCAACCGCTCCACCTGCTCCAGCAGCAGGTCGAGGAACTCGCCCTTGTCGTCCCAGGGGCGGCCCTGCGCGTGCTCCACCTTGAGGTACTGCGCGGCCCCCTTGAGCGCGGCGATGGGGTTCTTCAGGTCATGCGCCATCTGCGCGGAGAAGCGGCCCAATGTGGCCATCTGTTCCAACCGCTCGCGCTGGGCGACGAAGGCGGTGACGCCCCGGCGGGTGATGGCCAGCAGCGTCAGGGTGATGGCCGCCGTCAACACCACCAGCGCGCCATACTGCGCGGCGAACACCTGGAAGACGGCCAGGTACGAGAGCACGCCCACCAGCGCCAGCAGCAGCGCGTACATCGCGTGGACGGTGGACAGATCCTTGCCGAAGAGGCGCAGGCGCAGGGCCACCACGGCGATGGCGGGCAGGCCGAGCAGCGTGCCCAGGTTGCCCAGGCGCGGCACGTCCTGGCCCAGCACCGCCACTAGGTCCGTGCCCAGCAGCGACACCAGCAGCGCCAGGCCCGTGAGCAGCAGCCCCGCCCGGGTGCGCTCGATGGAGCGGACCTCGCGGCGCAGGTGCCAGGCGAGCAGGCCGAAGCCCCCGAGCAGCAACGGCGCGCTGAGCGCCAGCACCGCCACGGCGAAGCCCCGCGAAACCACCGCCGTGGCCACGCGCGTCGAGCCCAGTCCCACCAGCGCCGTGGCCGCCAGCGCGCCGAAGACGCCGTACGCGGTGAACATCACCGCCGACAGCCGGCGCCGCTCGCCCACGAAGGAGAGGATGAAGTGCATCGCCGAGGGCGCGCTCATCAGCGCCGCGCTCGTGGCCATGAGGCGCCAGCCCGGCCCGCCCGAGTGCGCCAGGGCGAAGTCGGAGAAGTTCCACGTGGACAGCGAGATGCACAGCACCGACAGCGGCAGCGCCATGGGACTGCGCCCCACTCGCACCAGCGCCAGCCCCGCCAGCGCCAGCAGGCCCACGCAGGCCCCGAGGCTGATCCACGCCTGGGTCGTCATGTCTCCTCCGTCACGCGCGCCTTACAGCAGCGCCAGCCGGCGGGACCGGACGGGATCCGCCACCACGGCCTCCCACCGGCGCACGGCGGCCTCGCGCTCGGGCTCGGGCGCGTCGGCGTAGTAGCCCAGCGTGTCGTTGAGGCCACGGCTGAGCTCCTCGATGGCGGCCAGGCGCAGGTCCAGCTCCGGGTGGCGCAGCGCGGCCACGAGCCAGTTCGCCCGGAGGCGCTGCCGGTTGTCCGCCCACCACGCCGTCCACGCGCGCTTGTCCAGGCCGAGCGTGGCGCGCGTCACCTCGCGCAGGGCCTCGGCGGCCGCCTGGGCGCACATCTCGTCGTCGCTGCCCGTGAGGTTGATGAGGCCTTCAATCGCCTCGCGGTCGTGCAGCGTGCCCAGGGCGCGCGCGGCCAGCGAGCGGCGCAGCGCGTCGCGGCTGGTGAGCTCCTGGCGCAGCTCCTTCTTGGCCGCGTCCAGGCGGGGCAGGTGCTTGAGGGCGGCGGCGGCCACGCGCGCGGCGCTGGAGATGTCCGGCTCGTAGTCGAAGAGGCCACGCAGCACGCCGTCCACCAGCTCCACGTACGGGAGGCTGCCGGCGGTGAGGAGCGCGAAGTAGCGCGTGTCCGCGTCGCTCGAGTCCAGGAGGGGCGCCAGGGCCTGGGCCGCGGGCCGGCCGAGCCGCGAGAGGGCTCCGGGGATGGGGCCCAGTTCATCGGCCTCGGGCAGCTCCACCACGGGCAGGCGGCTCCACGCGGTGGGGCCGGGGAAGTGCGTGGCGAGCACCTTGGCACTGGCCTCGGGCGAGCGCGCCAGCTCGGCCATGGCGCTCGAGCGCTGGTTGGCGTCCGGGCCGGTGAGGCGCTTGAGGAGCGGGCCGAAGTCCGGGGGCGGGCGCTCCTCCTGCGACATGACGAGCGGCGCCATGGCGGCGGCGCGGCCCAGCGCGTTGGCCGAGCGCGTGACGAAGGGGCTCCACCCCAGGCCCGCGGCCATGTTGTTGGGGGCGGGCGGAGCGCTCGGGGCCGGGCTGGTGCTGGCGGCGGGCTGCTCGTCCACGTCGACGTCGAACTCGAGCCCGCTGCGCAGCTCGCCCAGGCGCTGCTTGCGGAAGAGGATGAGCTCCTGGAAGGCGCTGGGGAGGTCCTGGCAGAACAGGATGAAGTCGGAGAGGCGGCGCTGGCTGATGGGCTTCTGGCCGCAGTCGCCGTAGAGCACCGCCACGAGCCGGCCGCGCACCTCCACCGGGTAGAGGAAGAGGGTGCGAGGCGGCTGCCGGCCGAACAGCTCCAGGTAGTGCTTCGTCAGGCTGTCCGGAGGCATGGGGCCCGCGTAGCTGCCGCGGGTGACGGCCACGGTGCGGAAGACGCTGGAGGCATCGAGCGGCACGGACACCAGCGACAGCTTGTCGCTCGCCAGGCCGTCACCGCGCGCGTCCCAGCCCACGGCGGCGCCGCGCAGCACGGCGAAGGCGGCCACGTAGTCGAAGGTGCGGCGCCCGAAGCGCAGCGCGGTGTCGATGAGCCGCTCGCGATCGCGCGTGGACTCCTTGAGGGCGGCGCGCGCCTGCGCGAGCGTCCACTCGGGCACGTCGTCGCGAGGAGACTGGGGCGCGGCGGGCTCGGGAGCGCGGGGCTCGAGCTGCGGGCGGGGCTGCGGGCCTCCGGCGGCGGCGACGGGCTGTGGCACGGGGGCCGGAGCGGGCTGCGCCTGGGGAACGGGAGGCCGCGTGATGGCCGGAGCGGCGGGCTGCGCCGGAGCGGACTGCTGAGCCTGGGCCTGGGGCGGAGCGGCGGGACGCGGGGCGGGCGCGGGCTGCGGGGCCTGGGCTTGCGCCTGGGGCGGAGCGGCGGGACGCGCGGGCTGGGCCGGAGCGGACTGCGGCGCGGCCGCGGGCATGTTCAACCGCAGGGGCTCACGGATGGCGGCCGGAGGCGTCGTGGCGGGAGCCGGGGGCGCGGCGGGGTTGGCCGGGCGCGCGGGCGCGGCGGTGGCGGCGGGAGCGGGAGGCGCGGTGTTGGCGCGCTGCGGCTGCTGGGCCTGAGGCTGAGGTTGCGGTTGCGCGGGAGGCGCGGCGGGCGTTCTCTCGAGGGCGACGGGCTCGGCGGCCACGGAGCGGGCCAGCCGCTCCACCATGTCCAGGGTGAGGGCGGCCGCTTCGTCGACGGCGGGCTTCGGCGGGGGCGCTGGAGCGGGCGCGGCGGCGGGCTTCGGAGCCGGAGCGGGTGCGGCGGCCGCTGCGGGCTTCGGGGCCGGAGCCACGGGGGCGGGCGCGGGCTGGGCCGCCACGGGAGGCGCCGCGTTGCCCGGGCGCTCGGGATCCAGCGAGGCCAGGAGCGAGCTGTAGCGCGGCGAGAGCGGCTGCCGGTAGATGACGGAGATCCACTCGCGGACGCGGACCTCGGTGGCCACCCACAGCTCGAGCGGCTTGCCGAGCAGGAAGCCCACCTCTTCCAGCTCCTTCTTCGGCACCGGGTAGCCGCAGGCCACGTGCAGGGTGTTGCCGTCGAGCGACAGCGGCACCACGCACAGGCGGTCGGCGATCTTCGGGGGGATGAAGGAGGCGACGTCCGCGTTGGGCTCGAAGTCGGCGAGGTTGACCGGACGCACCGCCGACGCCTCTCCGAGCGCGTGCAGCACCTGGGGCTCGGCCAGCAGCCGGCGCTCGAGCAGCGCGGTGTCGATGGCCCCTCCCTCCGCCGTCTGATGACGCAAGGCTTCCTCGGCCTTGTCCTGGGAGAGGAGGCCTTGCGAGATCAGGGTGTTGGCGAGATGGGAAGGCATGGGGGACGCGGCATCTTAAGGCCGCGGCCAGCAGGCACAATGAAACGTTCGAACACCGAGGGGGGGAGGCCTGCCGGTTCTTCTCTGGAGAAGGGGTCGGTTCCTGGTGTCCTGACACTTCTAGCCGACTGGAAGTGGGGTGTGTAGGGCGAAGGGCGACGCCTGCCTGCCCTCCTACTTAGAGCTGCAACGGGCCGTGGCGCGGCCTCCGAGGGTGGCGCCCGCGTCGGGTGACAGCCGCCGGTAGAGCGGGCCGGCCAGCATCGACACCACGCCCACGGCGATGAAGGGCAGGACGAAGCGCTCGGGCGTCAGGGGGGCGCCGTCACTCCCGCGAGCCAGGTGGAGCATCAACCCGCCGAAGCTGATGCCCAGGCTCATGCCCATCTGCTGCATCACCGTGGTGAGGGTGGTGGCGTTGCTGATGGCCGGCGGGGGGAGGTCCGCGAAGGCCACGGTGTTGAGGGCGGTGAACTGCATCGAGCGCACGAAGCCGCCCACCACGAGCGCCACGACGATGAAGGGGATGGGCGTCGAGGCGCGGAAGAAGGCTGGCAGCGCGGTCAGCACCGCGGTGGCGACGTTGGAGAAGATGAGCAGGGAGCGGAAGCCGAAGCGCTTGAGGAACGCGGGCGCCACGGGCTTGAAGGCCATGGCCCCGAGCCCGGTGCCGATGGTCACCAGTCCGGTCTCGAAGGGGCTCCAGCCCAGGCCGAGCTGGAACATGAGTGGCAGGAGGAACGGCGTCGCGCCCAGCCCGGCACGGACGAGGGTGCCGCCGATGAGGCTCGCCCGGAAGGTGTCGTAGCGCGCCAGCCGCAGGTCGAGCACGGGCCGCTCCTTCCTCCGCGCGTAGAGGACGTAGGCGGTGATTCCCACCAGGGCGAGGCCCGCGGCCACCAGTTGCACGCAGAGGGGCACGAGGCTGATGCCCACGGTCTCGGCCGCCACCATGAGCCCGGTGATGCCGAGGGCCGAGAGGAGGAAGCCCTTCGTGTCGAACGGGCCCGGGTCCGGCGGGCGCAGCGGGGGCACGAAGCGCAGCACCGCGAGCATGCCGAGCAGTCCCACCGGCACGTTGATGAAGAAGATCCACGGCCAGCTCGCCACGCCGAGGATGAGTCCGGCGAGCGGCGGTCCGATGAGGGGTCCGACGAGCGCGGGCATGGTGAACCAGCTCATCGCGGACACGAACCGCTCGCGCGGTGCCGAGCTCACCACGATGAGGCGGCCCACCGGAGTCATCAACGCGCCGCCCAGTCCCTGGAGGGTGCGGAAGAGGACCATCTGCCCGAGCGACTGAGAGAAGCCGCACAGGACCGAGCCGGCGAGGAAGACGCTCATGGCGGCCATGAACACGCGCCGGGGGCCGTACTTGTCGGCGATCCACCCGCTCGCGGGAGCGGCCACCGCGAGCGCGAGGATGTAGGAGGTCAACGCCAGCTTCAGGTGGACCGGGTCGGTGTCGAACGCCGTGGACAGGGCGGGCAGGGCGGTGGACAGCGCCGTGGAGTCGATGAACTCCATGACGAGCGCGCTGGCCACGGCGAGAGACGCCAACCGGGTGCCGCGTGCCGACGGTGCGGGGACCTCGGCGGGGCGGGGTTCCGCGGTGCGGGGCGCGGTGCGGGGCGAAGAAGGGGCGGTCACGGACACGTCTGTTGTTATGTCCCCAAAGCAGGACGGCGGCCACGGAGCCAGGGCCGGCGCTGTACCTGCCGTGATGGCCGCCTGAAGTTGCGTTCGACGCGCTCGCCCCGAAAGCGAAGGGCGCCGGGCCGGAGCCCGACGCCCTGGGGTCCCCGAGGGGGTAACCGGAAGGAGCCCCTAGCTCGGCTGGACGACGTACGTGGAGGTGAGCTTGTCGTGGAGCGTCTGGCCGCGCCGGTCGAAGAGGGCCATCCAGAAGCCGGCGAGGAAGAGCCCGAAGGACAGGCTGGCGAGCATGGCGCGGACGATGGCGCGGCCGGGAGCGGGGGCCAGGCCGTGGGTGTCCACGAGCCTCAGGCCGAGCAGCCGGCGGCCCAGGGTGCGGCCATTCCAGAGGAAGGCGAAGATGGCGCAGTAGACGAGCGAGAGCACCAGCAGGAGGACGGCGCCGGGGACGAGCACGGACTGGAGGGCGCGCACCTGGCTGACGAGGGCATCGAGCCCGGACAGGCCCGTCTCGGGCGTGCTCACGCCGGCCACGGACGAGGCGAGCATGAGGTAGAGCGCGGCGATGCCGCCGATGGCGCCGGTGTCGATGGTGAAGGCCAGCAGCCGGCGCCAGAGGGAGGCCGGGCGCGCGTGCACTTCCGCGACTCCCGACGTGGTCTCCGCCGGGGCGGCCTTCGCGACGGCGGGAGCGGCAACGGGAGCGGGGACGACCGGGCGCCGGGCGGGCGCGGCGGCCACGGGCGGCGGGGGCTCGGACTCCTCGACGTCGACGGAGAAGGACTCATCCTCCTCGAGGGCGATGTTCAGCGGCGCGGGAGCGGCGGGCGCCGCTGGCGGGACCTGGGGGAGACCCGAGGCGGCGTGCGGGCGCGGAGGCATCACGGGCAGACCCGGAGCGGACGCCTGCCGCGCGACGGGAGCCGGAGCCGCGACGGGAGCCGGAGCCGCGACGGGCGCGGGGGTGTTCGCGGCGCCGAAGACCTGCGTCTGGGAGCGAGCGGGCGGCGGGGCCGCGACGCCGGGCAGGTTGAAGGCAGGTGCCTGCGGGGGCGGGGCCGGAGGACGGGGCGCGGCGGCCTGGACGGGAGCCGGGGCCACCTGCGCGCTCGGAGCGGCGGTGGGCGGAGGCCGGGGCGCGGGCGCCGCGGCCATGGCGGGAGCCGACGGGCGCGGAGCCATCTGGGCCTGGGGGGGCGGCGCCATCGGCGCGGCGGGAGGCCTCGGAGCTGGAGCCGTCTGGAGGCCCGCGGCCATCGGAGCGGCGGGGGCCGGCGGGCGCGGCGGCATGACGGGCAGACCCTGAACGCGAGGCACGGCCGAAGCCGGCGCGGGAGCTGGCGGACGGGGCGTCTGGGCGCCGGCCGGAGTCATGCCGGGAGGCACCGGAGCGCGAGCGGTCATTCCGGGCGGCGCCGCCGGAGTCATGGAGGGCGGGACGGGAGCCGGCGCCTGCGCGTCGCGATCCGGACGGCGGCGGTCGATGAGAATCTCCTTGTCCAGCAGACTCGGGACGGCCCGGGCCGCGAGCTGGGACGCGGCGGCGCAGGTGGGGCAATCCCCTACAGGCGGCAGCGGAGCTCCGCACTTCAGGCACTTGGACAACGGTTCCTCCGGGATGGAGAAGGCTGTAGCACCATGAAACGCCCTCTCCGTGCCGGGAGCAAGAAAACCACCGGAAGGCCGGGGTTACCCGCCTGGTGGCCTGCTCAGGCGAAGCGTTTGTTGCGGGTGAAGACGGTCATCCCGACGGACACCAGGGCCGAGACGGCGATGGCCAGCACGATGGCCAGGGGATGGAGGCGGGTGGTCACTCCGCCGGGGATGAAGACGGAGGCGATGAGGGCGCCGATGATGCCTCCCAGCGCGCCGAGCAGGACGCTGCCCCAGAATCCCACCAGTCGCGTCGCTGGCAGGGCGAGCCGCGCGAGGATGCCCACGATGAGCCCGATGAGCGCGTAGGCGTAGATGGTCATGAGTGCCGCTCCCTCTCTCTGGCACCACGGGATGGAAGTGCCGGTGCCGAGGAAACATAGGGATGGCGTCACGGGGTGAGCAGCCGCCGGGTGGCGGGGGCTCGTCCTCCCGGCGCCTGGCCGAGCACTCCCCGCGGGAGGGCCTCTAGCCGAGCTCTCCGTCGAGGTGGGCCAGGACGGCGAGCGCGGCGAGCGCGGCGGTCTCGGTACGCAGGATCCGGCGGCCGAGGGTGACGGGCCGTGCGCCGAGGGCCCGGAGCGCGGAGACCTCGTCGCGGTCCAGGCCGCCCTCGGGGCCGACGACGAGGGCCACGGGGGCGCCGGGCGCGCAGGAGCGGAAGGCCTCGCCGAGGGGAACGGCGGACTCCTCCTCGTCGAGCACCAGGAGCGTGGTGCCCTGGGCGAGCGAGCGCGCCGCCTCCACGAGGGGCCGGGGAACGTGGACGGTGGGCACGTCATTGCGCCGGCACTGGCGGGCGGCCTCCTCGACGATCTTGCTCCACCGGGCGGTGCGCTCCTCGGCGCGCCTGGGCTCGAGCTTCACCACGCTGCGCGCGGTGGCGACGGGGTGGAAGGCGGTGGCGCCCAGCTCGGTGCCCTTCTGCAGCACCCACTCCAGCTTGTCGCCCTTGGGGAGGCCCTGGAGGATGTGGACCTCGCGGGCCGGAGGCGCGTGCCGGGCCTCGCCGAGCACCAGGCGCACCGCGTCCGCGTCCACCGAGGCCACGCGCGCGTCGAAGGCGCGGCCGGAGCCGTCGAACACCTCGAGCGAGGAGCCCTCGGCGAGCCGCAGGACGTGGAGGAGGTAGTGGCGCCGGTCACCCGAGAGCGTCACCTCGGGGGGAGCGGGCTCGGGGAGGGGGACGAAGAGTCGGACCACGGGTGGGGAGTCCTCCAGCGGGGTGGGGAGGGGCGACTTCAGCAGGAAGCCGCCGTCCCCACCAGGGCCGACTCAGTGCTTCGGGACGTGCAGCTGGAAGTCGGCGAAGGAGGGCAGGTGGTCGGACGCGTCGGTGGAGTGGTCCACCTCCAGGAGCAGGGGCTCGAGCTGGCGCGAGGCGAAGAAGGTATCGAAGCGCTTGCCGGTGGCGGGCACGACGCCGGTGCCATCGGGCAGCGAGTTGAGGGTGGACATGTCCGCCACGTCCTGGAGGCGCAGCCACTGCTCCGAGTGCTTCGTGGCCTTGCCGGCGACGAGCAGCTCGCGGGCCTCGTCCGGCTTGAGCGGGGAGCCATCCGGCATGCGCACGCGCAGCTCGCGGGCGCGGCGCAACGGGTCGTGCAGCTCGTGCTCGAGGGCGTGGAGGGCGCGGCGCACGCGCACGTCGCCGATGTTGCCCACGCCCCAGTCGCCCACGCTGGGGTGCACGTCGCCGTAGCGCGACTCGTAGTCCTTCACGGTCTCGGTGGGCTCGTGCTTGCGGATGGGGTTGGGCAGCAGCGAGTAGTGGTGTTTGACGTTGATGTTGGCGTTGAAGTCGCCCAGGGCGATGGAGGGCACGCCGTCGCGCGCGTGCACGAGCGCCTGGAGCTGCCAGAGTTGGCCGGCGTTGATGCCGCTGTCGCCCAGGGTGTGGTGCACGTTGTAGAGGGCGACGGTGTGGCCGCCCACGTCGAGGAGGGTGAAGAGCGCGCCGCGGTCCTCGTCCAGCTCGCCCACGTAGCCCTGGCGGGAGATGGCGGCCGCGCGAGCCTCGTCGGGGAAGGCGTAGGTGAAGTGGGTGGCCTCGAGGATGGGGTGGCGGCTGAGGGTGGCCTTGCCGTTGATGACGGGGCCCACGGTGTCGCGGCCCTGGTAGGCGAGGTGGAAGCCGTAGTCGCGCGCGAGCTCCAAGGCGGTGGGCTGGCTCGCCTCCTGGAGGGCGATGACGTCCGGCATGCGGCCGGTCTCCTCCAGGTGGGCGAAGTATTGCTCGAGCTGCTCCCGGCGCTCGCCGCCCAGGAGGATGTTGAACGTCATCACCCGGAGCACGTGGTCGCGGGTCGGGCGGGGCCGCGGGTGGTGCACCAGCAGCGTGTCGCCCGTCCCGAGCCGTCGCGGCCCGGTGGCTTCCGGCAGCGACTCGAAGCCCTGGAAGACGAGGGTGGGCTCCGGGTGCGGCACGTGCTGGGGCGGTGCGGCGGGGACTCCATCGATGACACTCCTCCCGAAGGGGAGGCGGTCCAGCAATCGTGAGAGGGCCTGTCCTGGCATGAGTCCTCTACTGTTTGCGCATCACCCGCCCTGTACGCGACCACTGGGTGCTTCGTCGCTCTCCGTGCCGGCGTCCTCGGAGCCGCTTGCCGCCCCGGCCGCCAGGCCAGCGGGCGGGTTCGTGGGGTCCGCCCCGTAGCCCGCCTTGCGGCCGGTGAGGGTGTCGTCATCCGCGTTGCCGGCGAAGTGCTTCTCGCGCTCTTCCGCGAAGGTGCTGCGCTCGTCGGGGACGGCGCGTCCGGAGGAGTCCTTGAAGCCGGTGGATTGGGTGACGGCGTCGGTATAGCCCCGCCCGGGTGTCGTGGTGCCGCTGAACTTGCCTGCCATGGTGTGGGCTCCTGAGGTGTGGGGGTTGCCTCTTGAGAATCTCGGGTGGCCGGAGTCCTCCGCCAACCCGTCCAGCCTCCGTTGGGGAAGGGGAGGCGGGCAGGGGAGGCAGGCGGGCGAGCCATCGGGAGCGAGGCAAAGCGGCGGCACTCCTGCTATGCGCAGCGCCACATGTCCTCTCTTCTCATCGAATCGACCCGCTCCGGCCACGTCGAGTCCGTGCACCACGTGTCGGTGGCGGTGGTGGACGCGAGTGGCGCGCTGGTGGCCTCGGCGGGAGACCCCGAGCGGCAGTCCATGTGGCGCTCGGCGGCGAAGCCCTTCCAGTCGTTGCCGCTGGTGCGGGACGGAGCGGCGGACCGCTACGGCTTCGGCACGCGGGAGCTGGCGCTCTCCTGTGCCTCGCACTCGAGCGAGCCGGTGCACCGCGAGGTGTGCGCGGGCATGTTGAAGGCCACGGGGTGCGAGGAGTCGCGGTTGGCGTGCGGCCCGCACCCGCCGTTGTCGCAGGCGGTGGCGGACGAGGCGCTGCGGCAGGGAACCCCCCTCACGCCGAGGTGGAGCAACTGCTCGGGCAAGCACGCGGGGATGCTCGCGTTGGCGAAGCACCACGGCTGGCACACGGAGGGCTACGAGCGCGCGGGGCATCCGGTGCAGGAGCGCATCCTCGACGAGGTGGCGCACTGGACGGGGGTGGAGCGGGGCGCGCTGGTGCAGGCGGTGGATGGGTGCACGGCGGTGTGTTTCGGGTTGCCGCTGCGGGCGATGGCGCTGGCGTACGCGCGCTTCGGCGTGTCGGAGCTGGACGCGGCGAGGCGGCTGCGCGAGGCCATGTGGGCGCACCCGGAGCTGGTGGCGGGCACGGGCCGGTTGTGCACGGAGTTGATGGCGGTGGGGCGCGGGGGGGTGCTGGCGAAGGTGGGGGCCGAGGGCATCTACAGCGCGGCGGTGCCGGCGTTGGGGCTGGGGCTGTCGCTGAAGGTGGAGGACGGGGACGCGCGGTGCTCGCCGCCGGCGCTGCTGGAAGTGTTGCGGCAGGTGCTGGCGCGGTACGAGGGGCGGGTGTCGGTGCCGATGGAGGGGCTGGGTCACCACGTGGAGCCGCTGCAGCGCAACACCCGGGGAGCGGTGACGGGGAGTCTGCGCGCGGTGGGGGGGCTGCGGTTCACATGAGCGGGTGGGGAGGACGCATGGCGCGCCGAGGAAGTGAGAGCACCGTGGCCCGGTTCGAGGTGGCCCGGGCGAACCAGGCGCAGGTGCTGGCCGAGAGTGCGCTGCGGGGCGAGCGCGTGGTGTCGCTGGTGCGCATCGCCCTGCTGGTCCTGGTGGGCCTGAGCCAGGGCCTCATCGCGCGGATGTCGGGCGAGCAGCTGCCGGACGACCCGGTGCGGAGAGCGGCCGTGGTGTTCTACCTGGTGAGTGCCGTCGCCATCGCGGTGGGCGTGCACCGCGGCACGCCGAACCGGCACCGGGCGATGTGGAGGCCGGTGGTCAGCACGCTGATGGACTGTGGCTTCTTCGGCTTCATGGCGTACCGGGCCATCCTGACGAAGGGGGAGTTCAACCCGCAGATGCTGGCGGCGAGCTGCGCGGTGGTGCTCGCCTTCTCGGTGGCGCGCTACAGCTGGCTGCACGTGGTGATGTCCACGGTGATGGCCTCGGTGACGTACACGCTGGTGTGCGCGTGGGCGGGCGAGCTCGAGTGGCCCAAGGTGTGCTTCGTCCTGGGCTGCTACATCGCGCTCGGGCTGCTGCTCGGGTGGGCGAACACGGCGGTGAGCAGCATGTTCGTGGGGCTGCGGCGGCGCGACAACCTCTCGCGTTTCCTGCCGCGGCAGGTGGTGGAGCGGGTGCTGCGTGGGGAGGGGGCGCTGGCGCCGGTGCAGCGCGAGGTGACCATCCTCTTCAGCGACATCCGGGACTTCACCTCGCTGAGCGAGTCACTGCCGCCGCGCGCGGTGCTGGAGCTGCTGGACGACTACTTCGGGCACATGGGCCACATCGTCATGGAGCACGGGGGCATCGTGAACAAGTTCCTGGGGGACGGGATGCTGGCGTGTTGGGGCGTGCCGGACGGGGACGCGAATCACGCGGTGCACGCGATGCAGGCGGCGCTCGACATGCGCAGGAAGCTGGAGGAGCTCAACGCGTGGCGGGAGCAGCGGGGCGAGCCGCCGCTGCGCATCGGCATCGGGCTGCACACGGGGGTGGTGGCGGCGGGGATGCTGGGAGGGGCGGAGCAGCACGAGTACACGGTCATCGGAGACGCGGTGAACGTGGCCTCGCGCGTGGAGGGGCTGACGAAGGCGCTGGGCGTGGACGTGCTGGTGAGCGAGAGCACCTGGAGGGCCGGCGAGGGCCGCTTCCAGGGCGAGCGCGTCTCCGAGGAGCACGTGAAGGGGCGGCGCGAGGCGGTGGTGGTGTACTCGCTGAAGGGCCGGGCGCCGCCGGAGAGCGCGGCGTCCGTCTTCCAGCCCGCGAAGGTCGCCACGTCCACCTGAGTGCCTCCCTCCCTCGCTCCTCCGGTGCCTACCGTGCGGCCTGGGGAGTGCCCTGGGCCGGGGTGCCGAGCTTGTAGTCGCCGGTGAGGAGGGCGACGAAGAACAGCGGCCCCACGAGCGCGTGGACGAGGTTGGTGAGGAAGGACGGGGACTTCTTCTCCCAGACGGCGTGGCCGGCGAGCTGCACGAGCCAGCCGACGACGGCGATGGCGACGACGGCCCAGACGGGCAGCAGCCGGCCGAGCGGGATGCAGAGGGCGGCGAAGGCGGAGACGATGAGGCCCAGCTTCGCGTCGGCGCGCAGGTACCAGAGGGTGGCGAGCGCCCAGGCCACGAAGGCGAGGGTGAGCGAGCCTCCGGGCAGCGCGGGCACGCTCGCCAGCTTCACCCAGTCCAGCATGGCGACGATGTGCAGGACGATGAGGGGGATGGCCACCTTGTGCGTGAGGCGGTTGGTGGGGTGCTGGTGGGCGGTGATGTACTCGTCGAACAGCGCCTGCGTCTGTGGCTTCAGCATGTGGTGACTCTACCCCCTGCGGAGCGGATGGCGGGCAACCCGGGTACAACAAGAGAGAGTAGCGGACGCATCCTGTGACGGGCGCGGGCTATTTCGCGCGGTGGAAGTCCAGCCGCACCCACTCGCCCTGCTGGGCGCCGGGCTCCGGCACCAGGCCGAGGTTCACGTACGCCGCCTCCACCTCCGCCTTCTGGTGCGCGAGCACCCCGGCCATCAGCAGCTTGTCCTTCACCTTGGGGACGATGAGCGGCGCCAGCTCGATGAGCGTATTGGCCAGGATGTTGGCCACCACCAGCTCGAAGGTGCCCTCCACCGCCGTCAGCTCCTTGCCGGACAGCTCCAGCTCGGGCGTGCCGTTGTCCACGGCGTTCTCCCGCGCCAGCTCCACCGACACGGGGTCGTTGTCCGTGCCCACCACCCGCCCCGCTCCCAGCTTCTTCGCCGCGATGGCCAGCACGCCCGTACCTGTGCCCACATCAAGCACACTCGCCCCCGGATGGGTGCTCATGTAGTCATCCACCGCACCCAGACACAGCGAGGTGGTGGGGTGGTCGCCGGTGCCGAAGGCCATCTTCGGCTCGATGACGAGGCGCACCTTGTCCGCCGGGGCGTTCTGCGCTTCCCAGGGTGGCCCCACCCACAGCCGGCCCACCTGCACCGACTTGATGTGGGCCTTCCAGGCGTTGCTCCAGTCCTGCTGCTGCTCCTCGGCCAGCTGCACGCGAGCGGCGGGGTGGGTCTCGGCGAGGGCCGCGCGGGCCTCCTCGGCCGTCGGTGCGTCCTCGAAGTAGGCCACGAGGATGGCCTCGCCCGCCGCGGGGGCTCGCACTCCCGGCATGGTGGGCGTCTCCCGGTCCCTCACTTCCAGTCCCATCGCCCCCGCCTCGTGCAGCAGGTCCTGGGCGGCCTCCGCCTCCGCCTCCGGCAGGTCCACCGTGAGTGTCTGATACGTCCCCGTCATGTCGCCCTTCCCGCGTCTCGCGTTGCTCTCCGGAAGATGCCGGGATGGCTGCAGCAGGGAAAGAAATTTTCGAGGCCGCGCGCCTGCTCTTCCGCCCGCTCCTCGGCTGTCCGAGGATGCGATGATCGTCCGTCGGAATTTGCTGTAAGCTGATTCTCAAAGGAACAGTAAAGGCCGTCGACGTCAGCCCTTTTCCAGTGTGCGCCCGTGTCAGGTTGGTGTGTGGCTCTGCTCGGGGGGCGCCGATGATGGACTCCCTATGAGGCGAACCCGCCGCAATATCGGCTTCTCCCTGATTGAGATGATGACCGTCGTGGGCATCATCGCCATTCTCTCCGCGCTCGCGTTCGCGGCGTTGGATGTCCTGCCCCAGCGCACGCGCCTGACGGGTGGCGCGCTCGAGTTCTCCGCCGTCATCTCCAGTGCCCGCTCGCACGCGTATGGCCGCAACCAGCGCGTGGTGCTGGTGCTCAACGCGGATGGCTACACGCTGGGCAATCCCATCGAGTACTGGGTGGTGGTGGATTCCTGGTCGAACATGGTGAAGACCATGCAGGCCCATCCCGACTGGCGCAACATCCGCGACCTGGAGCCGGCGGCGCCCGCGCCCGCGGGCTCGAGCTACCCGCTGTTCGACTCGGGCCACTTCAACGCCTCGGTGCGGGTGTTCCAGGGCGGCTACTGGGACGCCGTCGGCCGCGTGGCGCACAAGGGCTGCACCGCGACGCTGGCCACCAAGGTGGGCCTGGCCAAGGGCGCCACGAAGGGCACCGACACCTTCCCGCCGCCCTTCTGCTTCGTCCCCAACAACAAGGCCTGCACCTTCTGCTCCGGTGATGGCGCGGGCAAGCCGCTGCGCGGCGCCATCTTCTTCGAGCCCGATGGCACCGTGAAGTTCTCCGATGCCGAGGGCAACATGTCTGCGGATGGGTCCGCCTCCATCACCTTCCAGCCCATGGGCGGAGGGGGTTCGGAGAGCGCCCAGGCCGTCGTCATCACCAACACCGGCATCGTCCGGACCTTCTCGGCGAATGCCTCGAGGTGATTCCATGCTGGGACGCGCTCCTCTTCGCCAACGCAACGGCTTCACGACGATCGAATCGCTGATCGCCGCGGTCGTCTTCCTCGTGGGTCTGGCCGGGCTGCTCGGCGCGCTCGTGCAGGCGCGCGGCGCCACCGGCCAGGCTCGCCGGCTCATGCAGGCCACCGACGTCGCCAACGACCTGGCCGAGCAGATCCAACTCTGGGACTTCAAGGACCCGCGGCTCACCGCCTCCTCCGCCTTGTGCGCGGAGGATCCGCTGGACAAGGACAACGTCCTGCACCAGCCGGGCAGCAGCGGCTACAACGCCTACAAGGCGTGCATGCACGGCGAGGTGATGCTCACGCTGGGCGGCGCGAAGTTCGGTGGCCTGCAGAAGCCCGTCTTCAAGAACGAGGAGAAGACGGCGGGCAAGAACGAGACCTGGTACGAGCGCTACTACATCGTCCGCCCGCAGGGAGATCGCATCCTGCAGATCTGGGTGAAGGTGCTCTACCTGGATGCGGGCGAGCCTCGCGTGGTGACCACCCAGACGATGCGTACCCTGCCGGGAGGACTGTGATGCGGCGCCAGCGAGGATTCACCCTCATCGAGCTGATGGTGAGCTCCGCGGTCACCTTCATCACGGTGCTCGCCGTGTCCGCGGCCTTCCTGGGCTACACCCAGTCCTTCTACACGCAGGCGGGTGTGCGGGGCGGCCAGGCCTCGTTGCGGCAGACGCACCTGATGGTGGTGCGCAACCTGCGCATGGCCGGCTACGGGATGGAGCCGCATCTGGCGTTCGACTTCCCGGCCGGCTGGTCGCGCGAGGTGACGACCTCTCCCTCCTCCGTCAACCGGTCGGATCGGCTCGTCTTCCGGATGCGCAACCCGGCCTTCAGCACCATGGCCGCCGAGGTCTCCGAGACGGAGATCAAGCTGCTCACCCCGCTGAGCGCGCCCCTGCGCCGGGGGCAGATCCTCCAGGTGATGTGCCCGGGCGCCATTGGCTGGACGTACGCACGGCTCGGCGCGAATGCCGCCAAGGGCGACGCGAAGCTGCCGCTCGAGCCGAAAACGGGCACCTTCCCCAACCTCAACGAGGTGCAGTCCTGCTTCTCCACCGCGGGCACCCTGGGCATCTACGTCTTCAAGATCGACGTCTACGACTACTCCATCCGCCTCATCGACGAGGACGGCAACCCCGCCACGCCGGGCCGGCCCTATCTGTTCCGCCGGCACGGGCTGGAGGAGGGGGACCCCGCGGACTCGTACGGCGAGCCGGTGGCCGAGGACATCGAGGCGATGCGCATGTCCTTCGTGCGGGGTGACGGCACCCTGTTCACCCCCGACCCGGCCGATCCGGCCCCCACGTACACCACGGACCTGGATGATGCGCTGCGCAAGAACAACAACCCGGCCAACATCCGCGCCGTCGTGGTGGGCCTGGTGGCGCGCAGCACCACGCGTGACACGGGCGCCGGCCCGGAGCAGATGAACCAGATTCCCTCTTTTGGCCGGAAGGCGGACGGTACGTCGGAAAATCCGCTCCTGGTGGATCCCTTCACGAACAAGCCGGTGGCCTACGGGTTTCGCCGCATCGTGTCAGAAATGTCCATCCAGGTGCGTAACTTGAGATCCGCGGAAATGCCCGTGCCGATCTATCATGAGCCGGACGCGACCACGGCTTGCAGTGGCGCGCTGCCGGGCGATGAGTTCAATTGTGCTGGAGGCTAGGAGGATTCCCATGAAGAGACGCCTCGACAGACGCGGCTCGGTGCTGTTGCTGGTGGTGGTGCTGCTGGCGGTCATCAGCCTGTTGGCGGCCGCCGCCGTGGCCTTCTCCCACAGTGAGCTGGGAGCGGCGCGGAATGATCGCAGTGGCGACGAGCTCCTGGCCTGCGCGGACGCGGGCCGCCAGTACATGCTCTCGCGCTTCAGCCTCACTGGCGTGCCCATGGACCTGTCGGCCGTGAACAAGGACGTGAACTCCGCGGGCATCGTCGACTGCAAGTCCTCCGCGGAGCAGGCCGCCACGAACGAGCGCTGTGTGCGCAGCGGCCATATCGGCCAGGTGTCCGTGTCGGGCATCACCCAGGTGAAGGCCAAGGCGGGTGGTGACCGGAAGAACCTGCGCGATTTGACGAACACCGTTGGCGACTCCGGCTTGGGTGGAGTGCCGTATAAAGTCTTGGTCCACTGTGTGGACGAAACCGGACGTGGGACCGAAGTGGAATTCGTGGTGCGGTACGGTCTCTAGGAGCCTTTCATGATGCGCATCGACTTCGACACCCTGCGACGCGCCCTGCGGAAGCCGTTGGTCCGCCGGGTTGGCGTCGGGGCGGGAGTGGTGGTGGCGGGGGCCGTGGGCTTGTTGGCCCTGGAAGGACGCTCGGGTTCCGTTCCGACGCCCGACAAGGCCGCGTGCTGCTCGAGTGCCCTCTCCATCGGTGACTCGATGATGAGCCCGGCGGTGGGTGGGGACAAGGACTTCTTCGAGGTCCCCTCCAGCCCTCCGAGCGCCATCTTCCTGGTGGGTAACAACGAGTCCATGTTGGACTTCCCCCAGATGCTGCCGGAGGCCTTCACGCCCGGCTACTACACCGTTCCCGCCAGCCCCGGGCCGCAGGACAAGCGCGGCCAGGACGGTGAGTTCGGCTACTGGATGAACACGGGTTGTGACGACCCGGCGCTCGTCTCCGCGATGAGCTGGTTCGACAAGTCCAGCAGCGACGTGAACAAGAACGGTTCCGTCGTCTATGACGCCGACGCTGACTTCGGCGCCACGCCGTTCTTCGAGGTGGACAAGTTCTATCACGCGCGCGGCCGGCGCGTGGCCTGGGAGGTCGAGGACTTCCCGGCGTCGCTCAGCGCCGCCACCTCGTCGCTCAACCCGACGAGCTTCGCCCAGTCGGCCTGCTACCAGGTCACCAACTGGAAGACGGGTGACGGTTGGTGGGACTCGGACGTGATGAATGAGTGCGAGAAGTGCCTGAACACCAAGGGGTGGTGGCGCGGTCCGCTCATCACCGCCAACACCTCGAGCGACTTCAACGACGACGACTTCCCGCCCACGCGCAAGCAGTCCATCACGGGCCAGGAGCCGCCCCCGCCCGAGGCGTACCGCAAGTGGATCGTCAACGGCCGCATCCTCAACCTGCGTCCGCCCAAGTTCGCGGTGGCGCGCAAGGTGCTCAAGGACGTCATCAACATCGCGCCCAACGTGCGCATGGGCGTGGCCACCTTCGGTAAGGACCACGGTTGGTTCGACCCGCCGGAGATTCTGGCGAAGCTGCGTCCGTCCTGCGACAAGTCCTTCCCCTCCATCAACGAGGCGGCGCTCAACCGCCCCGAGCTGAGGACCGCCGTCAACAACGTGCAGTTCCGCAACTACGAGCGCTCCATCGGCGAGGCCCTGTTCGGCCTGGGTGGCTACTTCTCCTCGCAGCGCGTGGACGGCAAGTGGAAGGGCTGGTTCGACCAGCCCATCAACCCGCCCGACCTCTACTGGCCGGGTTGCTGCTACTTCGGTCCCGGCGGAAAGACGGGTACCGATGACAACGTCGACACGGGCCAGCCGGGTAACACCTACGCCGCGGCCTCGGACGAGTGGCTCAAGGCGCCCAAGACGGTGGGCACCACCTACCTGCCGGGCCAGCCCTTCGAGGACTACGACTACAACCAGCGCAGTGTGTGCTTCGGCTGCCAGGTGAACTCGGTCATCGTGCTCACCGACGGCGCGCCCAAGTACGACAACTCGGTGCCCATCACCAAGATGATGGACCTGCTGGTGGCCAAGGGCGCCCGTCACCCGGACGGCACGGCGCTCAAGTGGAGCCCGATGGACGCCAAGAACAACCCGGACGTGGGGGGGGTGAACTACTGCGACCAGTTCGAGAAGGACCCGGTGACGCACGCCAAGTTCACCAAGGCGGACTGCGACTACGCCATGGCCGACCACAACTGGCCGACGGGTATGGGCGCGGGCAACAAGAACTTCATGGATGACGTCGCCTTCTTCATGGCGAACATGGACCTGCGCGACGACCTGCCGGGCACGCAGTCGATGCGCACGTACACCATCGGCTATGGCGACAACAGCGCCATGCTCCAGAGCATCTCGCTGGCCGGCAAGGGCAAGTTCTACCGCGCCAACAACGCCACCGAGCTGCGTGACTCCATCCTCGACGCGCTCGGCGACATCAAGCAGCTGTCCACCTCGTTCGCCTCCGCCAACGTCTCCGGCGTGCAGGCCGGCGGCATGCAGTCCTCCGTGTACGTTCCCCGCTTCATCCCGCGCCGCAGCCGCCCGTACGAGGGCCACCTCTACCGCTTCTTCTATTACAGCGAGTTCGCCCAGGGCTGCGACGACGCCACCGCGAAGAGCACGGCGAAGGATCCGTACGACCTGAACAAGGACGGGGACTGCGACGACACCTTCTTCCTGGACAAGCCGGATGGCTTCACCGGTGGCGTGCCGTCCATCTCCAGCTTCACCTCCTCCAACATTGTCCAGGAGAACACGGACGGCCTCTGGGTGAAGGTGAACACGGCGAGCCCCACGAGCGACGGAAAGCTCGAGGGTGGCCAGCCCGCCAAGCCCTTCTGGGACCTGGGCGAGACGGTGGGCAAGCGCAAGGCGGCCCTCAAGTGCGACCCCGACAACCCGCTCAAGGAGGATGGGGGCCGCTGCGTCTTCACCCTCATCGACCGGAACAACGACGGCAAGTTCGACCAGTACGACAACCCGCCCGTCGAGTTCCACGAGGACAACCTGGCGCAGCTCAAGAGCTACCTGCTGTCGGGGGGTGACGGCATCTGCGCGACGCTCTTCGCCAAGCAGAAGAAGGGCACGTGGACGGGCACGGCCGCGCAGCAGGACGACTGCGCCATTCAGATCATCCGCTTCGTGCGCGGCCAGGACGTCTTCGACTACGACGGTGACTCCATCCTCACCGAGGAGCGGCCGTGCGCGGACAACAAGAAGCCGGACGACACGGCCTCCTGCAAGCTCGCGGACATCTTCCACTCCACGCCCGTGACGGTGGAGCCGCCCGCCGAGCCCTTCCTGTGCACCCTGGGCCTGAGCGGCCAGTGCGTGTCCACGCTCTATGAGGACTTCTCCAACTCGGTGTCCTCCGAGCCCCTGTGCTCGCTGAGCGGTGGCAAGCCCTGCTACGCCCCCACGCCCATGTCGCCGGCGCGTAGCGCCGCCAAGAAGTTCGGCGCCTACGACGACTTCAAGAACACCTACTCCAAGCGCGATCGCATCGCGCTGGTGGGCTCCAACGGCGGCATGCTGCACGCCGTCCACGTGGGCTCGGCCACCAGCCGCACGAAGGAGAGCGCGCTGGACGACATCTACGACGTGGGCACGGGCCAGGAGCTGTGGGCCTTCATCCCGCCGGACCTGCTGCCCAAGCTGGGCTTGATGGTGAACGGCCACGAGTACTTCGTGGACGGCACGCCCATGGTGCGTGACATCTGGGCGGACGGCGCTCCCGCCGGAGACCTGGTGGATCGCAAGCAGGACGGCACCAAGCAGGTGGATGAGTACCGCACCATCGCCATCATCACCGAGCGCGGGGGTGGCCAGCGCTTCGTCGCGCTGGACGTGACGGACCCCTACGCGATGCTCAAGGCGCTCAAGACGCCCTCGGACAGCAGCCTCAAGCCGTTCCGCTGGATGTTCCCCAACGCGTGCGACGCGGAGTCGGCGAGCATGGGCCAGTCCTGGTCCAACTTCGCGCCCAAGCCGCCTCCCATCGGGCCGGTGCGCATCAAGTCGGGCAGCTCTCGCGGCTGGGACGAGCGCTGGGTGGCCGTGCTCAACGGCGGCTACAGCCCGGACCTCTCGCGCGGCCGCGGCGTCTACATGGTGGATGCCTGGACGGGTGAGAAGGTGTGGTCCGCGCAGGCCCAGCCGGTGCGCAAGGCGGGCGGTTACGCCGACGTGCTCAACGGGATGATGCCCGTGGTGGCCTCGGCCGCCATGGTGGACATCGGCAGGGCGGAGAGCGTGCAGGTCGACATGGACGGCTTCTTCGACACCATGGTGGTCGGCGACATGGGCGGCCAGGCGTGGACGTTCCGCTTCAAGCAGCCGGGCGAGGTGGACGCCTCGGGCCAGGTGACCAACTGGTACGGCGCGCGCTCGCTGGAGATGGCGCGTGACGACTCCTCCGTCCTCGGGCCGGCGAACCTCAACGAGAAGGCGCCCTTCTTCCAGATCGCCTCCAACGTGCTGCAACCGGAGACGGGCTGGCTGCGCAGCTTCATCGGCACCGGTGACCGGCAGCACCTGCGCACCGCGCCGGGCTCGGACTGCTCGCCGGACGATCTGCTGGCGTGTGTCCGGCTCAAGTGCGACGTGGCGGCGACGTTCGTCGCGGACGTCAACGGCCAGAAGCGCACCAGCATCATCGAGTACAAGGCCGGTGTGCTGAAGAAGAACGACGAGTCGGTGTCCGGCACCCTGGCCTCGGCGTGCACGGGCTCGAGGATGGAGCTGACCCAGCTGGACATCTCCTGCCCCGACCCGGCGCTCGGCGCCCGGACGTATCCGTACCCCTGGACGGGCTCGTCGCGCACGTTCCAGACGCAGTCCTGGTGCAACACGTCGGGCGGCGCGTGGTCGTGCGACCACATCAGCGTCAACACGTCCGAGCACCCGGACCTGGGGCTGACCGCCACGGAGAAGCAGTCGGTGGCGAACAACCGCTACTTCGGCTTCCACGCGTACGGTGGCGGCAAGCGCAAGTTCTCCGACGCGGCCGGGGCGATTGCCTTCGACGCGCTGCGCGTGACGGACAAGGCGGGCGTGACGTGCGGTACGGGCGTCGCGTGCTCGCTGGTGGACGTGACGATTCCGGACACGGCCTACGACTACCTGCCCCCGGATGCGACGGGGAACAAGCAGCGCTACCTCTCCACCACCAAGGTGGCCGGGCTCAAGCGCGGACTGTCGGATGGGCCGGGTTGGTTCGTCCGTTACAACAACTCGCTGCTGGAGCGCACGGCGGCCGGCTCGACGGTGCTCGCGGGCATCGTCTTCTGGCCCACGTTCTCTCCGTCCACGGCGGTGGGCGCCTCGGCCTGCTCGCTGACGGGCTCGGGCGACAAGTCCTTCTCGTGGCAGGCGGACGCCATCACGGGTCTCCCGGACATGTCCTCGGGCTTCCAGGTGCGCAACAGCTCGGGCGCGCTCGTTGGCTACATCGACGCGAAGGCGAAGGACACGTCGGCTCCTCCGGGCGAGGGCTCGCCCATCGTGTCGCTGTCGAAGAAGGGCGGCATCCGCTACGAGGTGGCGGTGACGAGCCCGGGCGACGCGCCTCGCACGGAGAAGCTGCGCGACCAGTCGAACGTGGCTCCGGACGTCTACTGGATGGAAGTGCCGCGCAACCTGCACGAGTGCCGTCACGAGAACGCGGCGGCCTGCAACGACCTGTGAGCCGCGCTACCCGGTGAGCCGGGCCTCTACCTGAGGCCCGGTGAACCCCATCCCCTCTCCCTCACCGGGAGAGGGGATTTTGTTTTGCGGGGACTCAGGGACCGACGATGACGAGGGCGCTGCGCTCGAAGTCGATGAGCTGGCGGGCCACCGCGCGCACGTCCTCGGCCGTCACCGCCGCCACGCGCTCGGCGTAGTGCAGGAAGTTCTCCTGGCCCAGGCCGTAGCAGGCATCCAGCGCGAGCAGCGCGGCGCGAGAGCCGTTGCGCTGCAGGCCGATCTCATGGGTGCCGATGAGGTGCTGCTTCGCGCGGGAGAGCTCGGCCTCGGGGATGGGCTCGTCGCGCACGCGGGCGAGCTCCACGCGGATGCCGGCGAGCGCGGCCTCCAGCTTCTCGGGGCTGGTGCCCATGTAGACGGCGAAGTAGCCCGGGTCCACGCCCTCGATGGAGAAGCTGCTGACGCTGTAGGCCATGGAGCGCTTGTCGCGCAGCTCCACGAAGAGCCGCCCGCCCTGGCCACTGAGCAGCGTGGAGAGCACCTCCAGCGCGTGCCGCCGGTTGTCATTCACCCGCACGCCCTGGAAGCCCAGCACGAGGTGCGCCTGGGCCCGCGCCAGCACCCGCTTGTCCGAGCGCGGGGAGTCGAGTGGCGGCTCGGGCCGTACCTCGGGAGGAGGCGCCGCGCGGCCGCGCGAGGTGCCGAAGGCCTCGTGCGCGAGCGCGAGCACCTCGTCCACCTTCACGTCGCCCACCACGCTGAGCACCAGCTGCGACGGGTCCATGTGCGCGGCGTGGTAGACGCGCAGCGCGTCCGGCCCCAGCTTCTCCACCGAGGACGTCTCGCCCAGGGTGGACAGCCGGTACGGGTGCGAGCGGAAGAGGGTGCGGCCGAACAAGTCGAAGGCGACGCCGCTGGGCTTGTCCTCGCGGGTGAGGATGTCCTGCAGCAGCAGGGTGCGCTCGCGGGCCACCTCGGCCTCGGGGAAGCTGGGGTTGAGCAGGCAGTCCGCGAAGAGGCGGAAGGCGGGCTGGAAGTGGCGCGAGAGGAACTCGCCGCGCATGCCCACCGAGTTGCGTCCGCCCTGGCCCGTGAGCGAGCCGGCGAGGTTGTCGATGAGGTGGGAAATCTCCTCCGCGTCGTGCGAGGGCGTGCCGCGGGTGAGGCAGCGGCCCAGCAGCGTGGTGAGGCCGTTGGTCTCCGCCGTCTCGTAGCGCAGGCCCCCGGGGAAGGCGGCGCGGATGGCGAAGAGGGGCACGGCCGGCTCCTCGCGCACGAGCACGCGCGCCCCCGAGGGCAGCCGCTCCTCCACCACCCGGCCCGGAGAGGCGGGAGTGTTGCGCACCACCTTCAGGGCGGGCTCGGAGGCCGCGGCCTTGGGCGCGCGGCGCTCGGGCGGGGTGCCGGGGGTCTCTCGCGAGACGCGGTCGAGCAGCTCCTCGGTCTGCTCGGCGCCGAAGGCGGTGCCCGGCGGCAGCAGCCCGGTGACGATGGCCCGGTCGAAGCGCAGGTAGCGCTCGGCCACCTCGCGGATGCGCTCGGGGGTGAGCCGGGCGATGGCCTCGTAGTAGCGCGCCTCCGCCTCCAGGTCTCCCATGGTGGACTGGTAGTGGCCCATCTTGCGCGCCAGGCCCTGCACCGTCTCGCGCTGGTAGACGGCCTCGGCCTCGATGAGCGCCTTCACCGTGGCCAGCTCGTCCGCGGGCAC
>NZ_JBJMQO010000022.1:0-231122 GCF_045802675.1 Archangium sp.
CAGGACGTGCGCACACTGACGCCCCCGGCGGGACTCGGACGCGGGCTGGTGGTGGCCAATCCGCCCTACGGCAAGCGGGTGGGCGAGGCGGAGGACCTGCCGGGGCTGTACCGCGCGCTGGGCGCCACCATCCGGAGGGCCTTCCCGGGCTGGCGTGCCGCGGTGCTCCTCCCCGAGGATCCGGGGCTGCAGCGCGCGCTGGCGTTGCCCGAGGGACGCAACCTCCCGGTGCGCAACGGAGGCCTGCGTTGCCGCCTCCTGCTGTGCTCGCTCTAGTGGAGCAGGCTCTCCTCGCCTCGGGTGCCGAGCGGTAGCGTGAAGAAGAACGTGGAGCCCTGTCCTGGCTTGCTCTCGACCCAGATCTTCCCTCCGTGGGACTCGATGATGGCCTTGGTGATGGCCAGGCCGAGCCCGAAGCTCTCCCGGGCCCGTCGGGTCGCCTGCCAATACCGGTCGAAGATGTGGCTCAGGTCCTCCTCGGCGATACCGGGGCCCGTGTCGCTGACGCTGAAGACGGCCCGGTCTCCTTCGAGCCGGGTCCGAATCATCACGGTGCCGCCCTCGCCCGTGAACTTGATCGCATTGCCGATCAGGTTCGAGAAGACCTGCACGATCCGCTCGCGATCACACCGGACCCACGAGGGGGAGGGCTCCGTCTCCCTCTCGAGTCGAATCCCCTTCTCGCCCGCGTTGGGTTGCAACGCCTCGAGGACCTCGGTCACCAGCGCGCCGGCGTCGTGGTTGGCGACCTCGACCCGGAGCTGCCCCGCCTCGATGCTGGAGAAATCGAGCAGGTCGCGAATGAGGTGGAGCATCCGGCCGGAGGCGCGCCGGATCTTCCCGGCGGTCCGGGTCGTGAGCTCCCGCTGCTCGCCCTCGCGTGGCTCGGAGAGGAGCTGATCGGCCCCCATCTGGATCATGCTCAGCGGGCTGCGGAGATCATGCGACACGATGGCGAGGATCTCCTCGCGCATGCGGATGGCGGTCTGGGCCTGCTCGTACAGCCGGGCGTTGTCGATGGCGAGCGCGGCGCGGCGGGCGAGCTCCTCGGCCAGGAGCAGGTCGTCCGAGGCGTAGTGCCTGCCGGCAGCGGCCAGGAACAGCATCGCGCCAAAGGTCTTGCCGCGAGCCGTCAGCGGCACGCACATGTACGACTGCATTCCCAGGTCGCGCAGGACGTTGGGCGCCGCGAACCCGAGTGCCTCGCCGAGCCAGTCCATGTCGGAGATACCCGATTTGAACTCCGGATGCCCGGTGTGCACCACGCTGGCCACACCGTGCCCCATCCGCGGTTCGCCAGGCATGCTCCGCACGGCCTTCTGGAGGAGTCGCTCCTGCTCCGGGTCGACATGCGCCACCGCGACGGGCTGGATGCGCTGCCCCTCGAGCATCTCGACGACGCAGGCCTGGGCCGCATCGCGTGTCCCCAGCCGGACGACCTTCTCCAGGGTGGTGTGGTAGTCGAGCGACCCGGCGAGCACCGTGCCGACCTCGGCCAGGAAGGACAGGGCCCGCTCGGTCCGCATGCGCTCCGTCAGGTCCCGGATGACGTTGGAAAAACCGCGCAGGTGTCCGTACCTGTCCATCACCGCACCCAGGATGACGCTCGCCCAGAACATGGCTCCGCCCCTTCGGACGAGCCAGCCCTCGTATTCGGCGCGCCCCTCCGCCAGCGCTTCCTGGATGAGCCGCTCGGGTGTCCCGTTCGCCACCTCCTCGGGCGGGAAGAACCGCGAGAGCGGCGCCCCCATGACTTCGTCCGCCCTGTACCCCTGCATCCGCTCGGCCCCCGGGCTCCAGCTCGCGACCTGCCCGTCCGGTGACACCATGAAGACGCCGTAGTCCTGGACGCTGTCGAGCAGCAGCCGGAGCCGCTCCTCACTCTCGCGCAGCGCCTCCTCGACCTGCTTGCGTTCGGTCAGATCCCTGGCGACGTTGCTCAGACCCCGGAGGCGTCCGTTCTCATCTTCCACCGCACTCAGGGTGACGAGCGCCCAGAACCGATCGCCGCCCTTGCGGACCAACCAGCCCTCATAGGTCGCGGTGCCCTTCGAGAGCGCGTCCTGGAAGAGACGCTCCGAGGTGCCCTTCGCGATCTCCTCGGGAGGGAAGAAGCGGGCGATCGTCGAGCCGACGACCTCGTGGGCCCGGTAACCCTTGAGCCGCTGCGCACCCAGGTTCCAGCTCTCGATGGCCCCGTCCAGCGACAGCATGAACACGCCGTAATCCTGAACGCTCCCCACGAGCAGCCGGAAGTACTCCTCGCTCCGCCGAAGCTCCTGCTCCGTCTGCTTGCGCCCGGTCACATCCCTCGCGAGCACGGAGAAGCCCCGAAGGCGGCCGCCTTCATCCTCCACCGCGCTGACCGTGAGCAGTCCCCAGAATCTCTCTCCTCCCTTGCGGACGAGCCACCCCTCGTAGTCCGCCTTCCCCTCCCGCGCGGCCTTCCCCAGGAGGTACTCGGGATGGCCTGCCCCGACCTCGTCGCGAGGAAAGAGCTCCGACATGGGGGAGCCGATGATCTCATGAGCCCGATAGCCCTCGAGCCGTTGGGCGCCGCGGTTCCAGGTCTCGACCACTCCGGTGGGCGACACCATGAACACGCCGTAGTCCTGACTCTCGACGAGCAGCCGGAAGTGCTCTTCGCTCTCCCTCAGCGCCTGCTCGGCCCGCTTGCGCGTGGTGAGGTCCCTCGCCACGTTCGAGAAGCCTCGAAGGTGTCCTTGCTCATCGGTGACGGCGCTCAGGATGAGGTTCCCCCAGAACTTCCCGCCGCCTTTGCGGACCAACCACCCCTCGTATTCAGCCTTCCGCTCGAGCTCGGCCTGCGCCAGGAGCCGCTGGGGTGTCCCCTTCTCGCGCTCCTCGGCCGGGAAGAAGCAGGAGATCGGCGTGCCGATGACCTCGTGGGCCCGGTACCCCTTGAGCCGCTGCGCACCGGGAGTCCAGCTCGCCACTTTTCCGTCGAGCGACAGCATGAACACGCCGTAATCGCGGATGTTCTCGAGGAGCAGCTGGGCATGTGCTTCGGCATCACGGCGGGCGTACTCGGCCTCCTTGCTCCGGGTGATGTCGACCGTCAACCCGGTGAGCAGGAGCGTGCCATTCGAGCGACTGCTGCGCTGAACGGCGGTCTGGACCCAGAGGGTCGAAGAACCATCGTTCCTGAACATCCGGTGCTCACACGTATGGACGCCGCCCTTGGCGGCCGCTTCGTACAGCGTCTCCAGGACGCGGCCCCAGTCCTCGGGGTGGACGTGTTTCTTGAGGAAACCTTCGTCGGCCTGCCACTGCCCCGCGGGGTAGCCCAGCAGTGAGGCCGCCGACTCACTGACGAACGAGAAATGGAGGGCCGCCGCGTCCGCCTCCCAGATGATGGCGCCGGGGAGGTTCCGCACCAGCTCGTCAGGTCGAGCCGCTGTCGAATCCGTGCCCGTCTGTGCGTTCGCCATCGGTACCCTCCAAGCGCCACGTAAAGACCGTCTGGGGGGCCAAGCGCTCGGTGATCGCTGGCCCGCGCCTGACGGGCCCGGTGCTGGGGGACGATCTCTTCGAGGCTTTGAAGGTAGATGGTGAGGCGTGAAAGGATCCGCAAGTGCTGGACCGTTGCGGGCCCGTGCGGCCGGACGGGTTCACGGCTGCTCGCCCCGTCCCGTTCAACCCCCTCCCGCACGACCGGGAGCCTGGCGGGTGGGAGGCAGGGGCCGCGCCTCCAGGTGGAGGGGCAGGTGCAGCTCGAAGCGGGCGCCGCCTCCGGTCCGCTGGCCCACCGACACCGTGCCTCCATGGGCGAGCACCACCCGGCGCACCACCGCCAGCCCCAGGCCCGTGCCCGTGGTGCGCGTGGTGAAGAAGGGCTCGAAGACACGGTGGGCATCCGCCGGGGAGACGCCGGGGCCCTGGTCCTCCACGGTGAGGAGGATGCCGCCCGGCTCGCCCTGCACCGTCACGCGCACCTCGCCTCCGGACGGCGAGGCCTGCACCGCGTTGCGCAGCAGGTTCTCCAGCGCGAGCTGCAACAGCGTCTCGTCCGCCTGAATCACGGGCACGTCCGGCGCCTCGTCCACGCTCACCCGCACCGTGCCGAGCTGGCGCCGCTCGCGGAAGAGTTCCAGCGTGCGCCGGGCCAGCTCGCCCGGGTGCAGTGGCCGGGGCCGGGGCTCCAGCGGACGCACCACGTCCAGCAGATCGCGCACCATCACGTCCAGCCGCGTGGCCTCCTCCGCCAACATCTCCACCGCGCTCGTGCCGACGGGGCCCAGCTTGTCGCGCTTGAGCACCGCCACCGCGTTGAGGATGGCGCCCAGGGGGTTGCGCACCTCGTGGGCCACCACGCCCGCGGCCTCTCCCAGCACCGTCAGCCGCTCCTGCGCCACCAGCTCCGACTGCAGCCGGGACAGCTCGGCCAGCCGCGAGGCGGCGAGCCGGTGGTGGCGCACGTTCTCCAGCGCTCCGCCCACCTGCCGCGCGAACAGCTCCAGCGTGGCCGCGCTCGTGGGCGTCAGCGACGCGCCCTGTACCGACAGGATTCCAAACGGCTCATCCTCCACGAAGATGGGGGCGTCCAGGGCCCGGACGATGGGGTGGGCGCGCCGCATCTGCTCCAGCAGCTCCGAGGCGTGGAAGTTCACCAGCACCCCGAGGAAGTCATGGTGGAAGGCCGCCTTGCGCCGGGTGAGCACCTCCTCGTAGTGCGGCAGGCTGGAGCGGGGGAAGCGCAGCTCCTGGATGGGCTTGCCGTAGAGCAGCTCGCCGGCGGCCACCTGGGCGGGGTCCTGCCGCATCGGCCCGTGCACGAGCGCGTCGCCCTCGAGCAGCATCACCGTCACGAAGAAGCCCTGCTGGTGGATGGCCTCGACGGCCGTCTCCAGCACGGTCTGCTCGTCGCGGCAGCGCACCAGCTCTCCGGCGGCGTGCGCGAGCGCCTCGGTGAGCCGCCGCATGCTGGCCTCGCCCTCGGCGTCGAGCAGCATCAGCAGCGTGTCCTCGGGCCGCAGCCCGTTGCCGCGCCGCATGCAGTACGTGCGCTCCTGGCCTCCCGCCACGAGCACGCGCAGCCACACCGTGTCGGGGGTCGTCTCCCCGCGCGCGAAGTTCGCCTGCATGGGCTCCAACCACGACTGGTCCGCGGGAGCGAAGCGGGCCAGCAGCATCAGCGCGGGGACGGCGCGCACCTCCTCCATGCCGATGCCCAGCAACGCCAGCAGTGCCGGATTGGCGTGGATGATGGAGTCGCTGCGGACCACGAAGGTCGGCAGGGGGAGCCCATCGAGCGGCCGGTACTCCGCCGTATCTGACACTTCTCTTTCCTCCTCCCGCGTCACCCGCGAAGGCGCCAGGCAATCACTCCCGCCGTGCTCCGTAGAGAGGAGCGTAGGGGATGAACGGGGGATTGCACATGTACTTCGGCAACGTGGTGGATTCGGATGAGCTGGAGCTCAAGGCGGTGGTCACGGTGGCGGCCACCTGGTTCTGCCTGACGGCGGTGTTCCTCAGCGGGATGATGTAGACGCCGGAGAGCGGTGGGAGCGCAGGAACTCGTCGATGAAGGTGCGCTCCTCGGGGCGCAGGTCCGCGAGCCCCAGCCCATAGCCGCGCGGCTGCTTGCCGTCATCCAGCGTGTACTCCCAGATGACGGAGCTGCGCAGCTTGAGCTGCTTCTGGGCCTGCTCGAAGTTGAGCACCAGGTCCACCCGCGTCCCCAGCTTCAGCGGCTTGTCGGTGGGGATGAAGAGGCCCCCGGCCTGCAGGTTGATGATGCGATGGTCGGTGAAGATGCCCGCGTTGCGAGCGCTCACCTTGAGCTCCACCTGGAGCCTGTCATTGCGCATCTGCAGGCCGACGAACTCCTCGGCCGAGTACGTGTAACCCGCCGCCGCCGGCTGCGTGGCGCGGACCGCGTTCGGGGCCGCCAGGGGGGCACCCGGGGCCGCGCGCACGGTGCCCTCGGCCTCGCGCATGCGGCGCGCGAGCAGCTCGAAGACCTCCGCGCTCACCTTGCGCAGCTCGGGGTGGGTGTCCGAGCCCAGGTGCTCGGGCGAGAATCGCTTCGCCAGCCGGAAGAAGGCGCCGCGCAGCTCCTCCAGCGGCGCGTCCGCCTTCACCCCGAAGAGCTGATGGGCCGGCAGGTCCTGCATCTGCCGCAGTTGCTGGCGCAGGCGCTCGGCCTGCTGCGCGCCGGCGGCCGGACCGGACGGGGCCGCGCTCAGCAGGTCCTTCACCTCGGTGAATTGCTCGATGGGCTCCCACGAGGAGCCATCGCGCGAGGCGCGCACCACGGCCTTGAGCCGCCCCGAGCCGATCAGCTCGCGAAGTGCCTGCAGCGTCAGCGGCCCCAACACGCGGCCGACGGAATCTCCAATCCAGTAGTTCGACGTCACGGGTACACCTCCGTGTGGAGTCAGTGGGCGAGGGCCTGCCGGACGGCCAGGGCGATCTCCAGGGGATGGAAGGGCTTGCCGACGAAACCCACCGCTCCCGCGGACATCGCCTGCTCCACCACGGGCTCGGCGTCCATGCTGCTGATGATGAGCACCCGCGTGTCTGGCGACGAGTCCTTCATCGCCGCCAGCACCTCCAGCCCGCTGCGCCGGGGCATGAAGAGATCCAACAACATCACCGCGGGGCGCTCGCGCGCGGCGACCTCCAACCCTTCCTGCCCATCCGAGGCCTCCAGGAGTCTCACCTCGAGGCCACTCTCGTGAATGGCATCCTTGAGGAGCGTGCGCACGAAGCGATCATCATCGACCAGCAGAAGCGTCGGAGTGGTCATGTGCCCGGATGATAAGCGTGATGGCTCGTGAATGCCCGAGCAACCTGGAAGGCCGTGCAGCGATGAACGCACGGTGAATGATGATGGACGCGAAGTCGTTGAGCACTGCATGGTGCGGCCTGCTCTTGGAGTAAGGGAGGAAGCATGTCCACCGACAAGGCCCTGGCCCATTTCGAAGCCCAGAAGAACAGCTACCTCGAAGATTTGAAGCAGTTGGTGCGCATTCCCAGTGTGTCCTTCGACGGATTCGACCCCGCGAATGTGCGAGCGAGCGCGGAAGCCACAGCGAGACTGTTGAAGTCGCGTGGCTTCGAAAACGTGCAGCTGCTGGAGATTCAAGGCGCACACCCGTACGTGTACGGCGAGCTGTTGAAGGCTCCCGGCAAACCCACGCTGTTGCTGTATGCCCACCATGACGTACAGCCGGCGGGAGACGAGGCGGCGTGGAAGAGCCCGCCGTTCGAGCCGCAGATTCGAGACGGGCGCCTGTACGGCCGCGGCTCGGCGGACGACAAGGCGGGCATCGTGGTGCACACCTCCGCGGTGGATGCGTGGCTGAAGGGCGGAGGCGGTCTGCCGCTCAACGTGAAGGTCATCATCGAGGGCGAGGAGGAGGTGGGCAGCGAGCACCTCGAGACGTTCCTGCAGAAGCACAAGGCGCTGCTGAAGGCGGACGCCATCGTGCTCACGGACACGACGAACTTCGAGACGGGGCTGCCGTCCATCACCACCGCGCTGCGCGGGCTCGTCACCGTGGACGTGGAGGTGCGCGCGCTGCGGCAGGCGGTGCACTCGGGCATGTGGGGCGGGCCGGTGCCGGACCCGGTGATGGCGCTGTGCCGCATGCTGGCCACGCTGACGAACCCGGATGGGAGCATCGCCATCGAGGGCATCTACGACCGCGTGCGCCCGCTCACCGAGGCCGAGCGCAAGAGCATCCAGTCGCTGCCGGGAGACCCGGAGTACTTCAAGAAGCAGGTGGGCATGGTGCCGGGAGCGCAGATGCTCGGTGGGCGCCACCCGTGGGAGATGAACTGGCGGCAGCCGGCGCTGGCCATCAACGCCATCCAGGCCAGCAGCCGCAAGGACGCGCGCAACATCATCTGCGACACGGCCTGGGCGCGCGTGGGCATCCGCGTCGTGCCGGACATGGACGCGCAGGACGTGCAGAAGCGGCTGGTGGACCACCTGAAGAAGGTGGTGCCCTGGGGACTGGAGCTGCACATCAAGCAGGACCCGCCCGCCGGCCCGTGGTTCACGGACATTTCGCATCCGGCCTTCCAGGCGGCGTTCCGCGCGCTGCGCCAGGGCTACGGCACCGAGCCGGTGGCCATCGGCTGCGGCGCGTCCATTCCGTTCGTGGAGCCGTTCGCCAAGGAGCTCGGCGGCGTGCCCGCGCTGCTCATCGGCGTGGAGGACCCGTACACCAACGCGCACTCGGAGAACGAGAGCCTGCACCTGGGCGACTACGAGAAGGCGGTGCGCAGCGCCATCCACCTGTACGCGGAGCTGGCGAAGGAGCTGAAGTAGGACGCCGCGGCGACGGACGGCCCGGGACTGGTGGCTGGAGCAGCCGCCAGCCCCTCCCTCCCCGGGTGGGAACCGGGCCCGTACGCTCCGTGTAACCCGGTTCCGGACTTCCTTCTCTACCTGACGTGGTGTGAGTGCCGTAGAGTGCGCCACCCGAGAGGAACGTCATGAATCGAGGAACCAGTATCGCGGTCGTCCTGGTGTTCGCGCTCGTCTGCGCCGCCGTGCTCTACAGCAAGCTCTCCCCCAGCTCGTCCCGGGAGACGCCCACCAGCGACACGCGCCCGTCGGACTCCGCCAGCCCCAACCCCTCCCAGCCCGCCAAGGACACCCTCGAGGTGCTCTACGCCTCGTCGGACGGCAAGAAGGAGTGGGTCAACGACGTCATCAAGACCTTCAACGACAAGAAGGTGGAGATCAACGGCAAGGTCGTGGTGGTCAAGGCCGAGCACATGCGCTCGGGCGAGAGCCGCGCCGCCATCCTCGCCGGCAAGTCCAAGCCCACCATCTGGGGGCCCGCCGGCAAGAGCTGGATCGACCTCATCAACCAGGACTGGCAGACCCGCTACAACCACCCCTTCGTCCCCGAGGCGAAGGACACCGTGAACACCGCGCTCGTCATCGCCCTCTGGAAGCCCATGGCCGAGGCGCTCGGGTGGCCGAAGAAGGAGATTGGCTTCAAGGAGCTGCGCTCCGTGGTGACCAACCCCAAGGGCTGGAGCGCGCTCGGCCATCCGGAGTGGGGCACCTTCAAGTTCGGGCACTCGCATCCCGACTACTCGAACTCGGCGATGCTCTCCGTCATCAGCATGATCTACGCGGGCGCCAACAAGAACACGGGCCTGACCTCCGCGGACATGAAGAACCCGCAGGTGGTGTCGCTGCTCAAGGACATCGAGCGCTCCGTGGTCCACTACGGCGAGAGCTCGAGCTGGCTGATGGACAAGCTGTGCGCGCGGGGCCCGGCCTACCTGTCCGCCGTCACCGTGTACGAGTCGTCCGTCGTGAAGGCCAACGACAAGTGCAAGACCAAGCCCTTCCCGCTGGTGGCGGTGTACCCGAAGGAGGGCACCTTCTGGGAGACGCACCCCGCGGGCGTGGTGGACGCCGAGTGGGTCACCGAGGACCAGAAGCAGGCCGCGCACGCGTTCCTCGACTTCCTCGTGTCGGCCGAGCAGCAGGCCAAGGCGCCGAAGTACGGCTTCCGGCCCGCGCTCAAGGACGTCCCGCTGACCGCGCCCTTCGACGAGGAGCACGGCGTCTCGCCCAACGCCCAGCGCGTGGAGCTCGAGTACCTGAGCGAGGACCTCTTCCAGCGCGCCAACGCGCTCTGGCACGAGACGAAGAAGAAGGCGGCGGTGTGGGTCGTCCTAGATACCTCCGGCTCGATGAACGGCAAGCCGATGGACGCGGCTCGCGCGGGCACGGTGAAGTTCCTCCAGAGCATGGAGCCGGATGACCTGGTGCAGGTGATTGCCTTCAGCCAGCAGCCGGTGGCGCTCGGGACCGCGGGCAGGGTGCGCGAGATGGGCGAGGGCCTGGCCCAGAAGGTCAGTGGCCTGTACGCGCAGGGCCAGACGTCGCTCTACGACGCGGTGCTGATGGCGATGGATGAGGTGGACGAGGCGCGCAAGAAGGACACCGAGCCGCGCAGCTACGGCATCGTCGTCCTCTCCGACGGCAAGGACACCTCCTCGAAGAAGAACCGGCCGGATCTCATCGAGCGGCTGCCCAAGCCCGAGGACACCGAGGGCACGCGCGTCTTCACCATCGCCTACGGGGACGAGGCGGACGAGGAGCTGCTGCGCAACCTGAGCGATCGCTCGAACGCCCTGATGGTTCGTGGCGACAGCGCGGACCTGGACAAGCTGTACCACCAGATCGCGTCGTACTTCTGAGGCGCATGAAGGAGCCCGCCTGGCAGAGGTTCTTTCCCGCCGCGGGGGTGCTGGCGACCGCTGGCATCACCTCCGCGGCGACGGGGGAGTGGTGGGTGCTGGGGCTGGGCACGCTCGCCGCGGGGGTCCTCGCGCTGCTCAACCGCGGGGGCCCGCAGCTGCCGGCGGGACTGGATGCCGCGCACCAGGCCAGGGCGCGCACGCTCTGGAACGCCAAGGAGCAGCTGGCGGCGGAGCTGTCGGGCGTGCCCGAGTCCGCGCGCGCCCTGCTCGCCATGTCCGCGCCCCAGCTCGAGCGGATCGGCGCGCAGGGCATGGCCCTGGTGTCCCGCCATCAGGAGCTGCAGTCCTACCTGACGCAGGCGGGCGTGGAGGCGCTGAAGCAGGAGCACGCCCGGCTGGAGAGGCTGGCGGCGCAGAGCCCGGACCACGCCGCGAGCGAGCGCTACCGCGAAGCGGCGAAGGTCCGGCAGGAGCAGCTCTCCCACGCGGCCGCGCTCCAGGGCCACGTGGCGAGATTGGATGCGGAGCTGGCCGCGCTCCAGGCGAGGCTGGAGGCGGTGCGGCTGCAGGTGTTGACCTTGCGCTCGGCCCAGGCGGACTCGGAGGTCGCGGAGAGCTCGCAGCGGGTGTCCGCCGACCTCTCCGGGCTGTCGCGGGAGATTGGCGCCATCTCGGAGAGCTTCGAGGAGCTCGCCGAGGCCCCGCGCCAGGCACAGAGGACTCGTAACTCGTAACTCGTTGGGAAGAGGGGTTCATGCAGAAGTCGAAACGTCTTGGATTGGCAATGGCGCTGCTCATGGGCTCGGCCGCGGCCGCGCAGGCTCCCGCGAAGCCGGTGAAGCCGGCGAAGGCGGCGAAGCAGTCCCCGGCACCGAAGCTGGTGGTGCTGCTGGTGGTGGATCAGCTCGGCGCGGACGTGCTGACGAAGCTGGAGCCGCGCCTGGGGCCCAAGGGAATCAAACGCATCCTGGGCGGCACCCGTTACACCGAGTCCTCCTACCGGCAGCTCGCCACCTATACGGGCCCGGGCCATGCGCTCCTGGGGACGGGCGTCTATCCGCACAAGAGCGGAATCGTCTCCAACAAGTATTTCGATCGCACCACGGGCAAGAGCATCACCACGCTGCTGGACCCCGCCCATCCGCTGCTCGATGCGCCGGCGGATCCCGAGGACGACTCGTCGCCCACGAAGCTGCTCGCCCCGACGGTCGGCGACCTGCTCAGGAAGCAGAGCCCCGAGTCCAAGGTGATGGCGATCGCCCTCAAGGACCGCGCGGCGGTGCTGATGGCGGGCCATGAGGGCAAGGCCTACTGGCTGTCCGAGTCGACCGGGAAGATGACCACCTCGACGTACTTCGAGAGCGCGCTGCCCGGCTGGGTGAACGACTTCAACACGAAGAACCCGATGGACGCGCAGTTCGGCAAGGTGTGGGAGCGCTCGCAGCCGGCGGCGAAGTACACCGGGCCGGACGACGCCGGGTACGAGGGCGACTACAAGGGCCTGGGCAAGACGTTCCCGCACAAGATCACCGGCAAGCTGGACAAGCCGGGTCCCGACTTCTACGCCGCGTTCTCGGCGACGCCGCTCGCGACCGACTGGGAGCTCTCCTTCGTGAAGGCCGCGGTCGAGGCCGAGGGGCTCGGGGCGGATGCGACGCCGGACCTGCTGGCGGTGAGCTTCACCGCGCCGGACTACGCGGGACACGCGTATGGCCCGGACAGCCACGAGGTGCAGGACTCCATCCTCGGGGTGGATCGCGCCATCGGTGAGCTGGTCACCTACCTGGAGAAGAAGGTCGGAGCGAAGAACGTGGTGTTCGCGTTCAGCGCGGACCACGGGGCGGCGCCGGCACCGGAGAAGCTCGCGGCCGAGGGAGAGAGCGCGCGGCGCATCAAGAAGGCGGAGCTGAAGGCCTCCGTGCAGAAGGCGCTGCAGGAGAAGTACGGCCCGGGTGAGTGGGTCGTCGCGCTGGAGGATCCGAGCATCTACCTGAATACCCAGCTCGCCGCGGAGAAGAAGATTCCCTCCGAGGAGCTGGAGAAGACGGCGCTGGAGGCCGCGCTGAAGGTGCCGCAGATCGCCGCGGGCTTCACGCGCACGGAGCTGATGGCGGGCACCAACCCGGAGCGGCCGTACTTCGCGGCGACGCGGCTGACCTTCCACCCGGACCGTGCCGGCGAGGTGTTGCTGGTTCCGGCGGAGCACTCCTTCTGGGGCAAGTACGGCGAGAAGAGCGAGGGCTCCACCCACGGCAGCCCCTACCGGTACGACGCCCACGTGCCGCTGGCCTTCTACGGCGCGGGCATCCGCAAGCAGGTGGTGAAGACGCCGGTGGATCAGGCGGACATCGCGCCGACCCTGGCCGCGCTGCTCGGGCTCGAGGGGATTCCCGATGCCGATGGGAAGCCGCTCCCCGAGGTGAAGAAGTAGGACCGGCCCGAGGGCTGGGGTCCCGGGTCGGCCCCAGCCCCCCAGGCACGGGTGTCGGGCGAGAGGGGGCGCCCCACCGCCTGGGAGGGCTCAGGCGTTCCCGGGCGTGCGGTAGCGCGCGGCGAGCGTGGGCTTGCTGCCCTGGCGCATGCCCGCCTCGGCCTGCTCCAGCGCCGCGACGGCGTCGGCCGCCTCGAGACCGGGGACGCACACCGTCTCGCCGCGCTCGAGCCCCACCAGCGAGGCGGTGACGACGTCCTCCGGGGTCATCGCCCCGCGGTAGCCGCCGTTGAACTCGGTGGCCGTCATGCCCGGACACACGACCTGCACCTTCACCGGCGTTCCCCGCACCTCACCGGCGAGCGTCCGGGTGAAGGTGACGAGGAAGGACTTCGCGCCCGCGTAGGTGGCGCGGTGCGGAAGCGGATTGGGCGGCACCGAGCCGGAGAAGGCCAGCAGCGAGGCGACGTTGATGATGGCCCCGCGGCCCCGTGCCAGCATGCCGGGGAGGGCGGCGCGCGTGGCCAGCATCGGCGCGAGGATGTGCAGGCGCACCAGTTGCTCGAGGAGGACAGGGTCGACCTCGGCGAAGGGGGCGTAGCCTCCGATGCCGGCGTTGTTGATGAGCAGGCTGAGGTCCTCGCCCGCGGCGCGCTGGTTCACCCGGCGCATGTCCTCGTCGGAGGTCAGGTCGGCCTTGAGCACCTCGGCCCGGATGGAGTGCGCGGCCTCGAGCTCCCGGGCCAGGGTACGCAGCCGGTCCTCCCGCCGGGCGACGAGCACGAGGTCGTATCCCCGCTCGGCCAGCCGGCGCGCGTACACCAACCCGATGCCCGCCGACGTTCCCGTGATCAATGCCGTTCCCTGCGTGCTCGCCATGCGCTCTCCCGTCTTCATGAGTGCCGTGCACTCAAAGGTGTGTATCCGGCGGACAGGTGAAGTCCGCTCGGCTGGCCCCGGTGGCGCCGAGCGGGAGGCTTCTACCGCATGTCCGGCAGGGTGAGGGTCTGGAGCAGCGCGAGCGGGTTGTCCAGGATCTGCTCGGCGCGCAGGTAGTCCTCGGCCGTGCCGAGCAGCAGCTTCGGCGTGCCCTTCAACGACGGCACGAGCGTCACCACCACCGTGACGGTTCCGCCGTCCGCCCGCAGCTCGAACGAGAGGGTCCGCCCGCTCCGGCTGGGACCTCGCAGGCCGAGCCGCAGGTTGCGCATGAACACGCGCGCCTCGCCCCACTCCCGCGCGAGGGAGCCGAAGTCCACCGCGTCCGGTTCGCCGTCCAGCAGCACCGCGCGCAGCCACCGCGTGGAGGGCTCGTCCCGGGTGGCCAGGAGCAGCTCGCGCAGGCGCTCCAGGGCCGGCCGGGCGAGTGCCTCCGAGAAGCCCGGCGTGAGGAAGGCCTGTCCCTTCATCTCCAACGCCTCGACCAGGAGCGTCACCTCCCGGAGGGATTCCTGGCTCACCTTCGGGGCCTCGGCCGGGGCTTCGGCTGGAGCCTGGTTGAGCACGTGCATCCGCGCGGTCGAATACGACTCGCCCGTCTTCTCCTGGCGCTCACGGATGCGCTTCTTCAAGTCCTTCTTGACGGTCATCGCCCACCTCTCGCGAGCGAGAAGCCCCATGCGCTCGTCGCCCGCTCGAGAAGCGAGTGCGATGCGGACCAGCTGCCCGAGAAGAGGACTCCCCTTTGCCCTCCTGGCGCGCCAGGCATGGGCTGGCGAACGAGGGTTGCGCGCGGGCCGGCGCGCTCGCCGTCAAGGATAAGAGCCGGATTTTCGTGGAGCAACTCTCGCCAGGCCGGGCCGTGTACAGTGGGTACTCCAAGTAAACCCAGGAGGAAGCACCATGCGTCGACTCGTGTGCGCCGTGGCGGTCTCGTTCGGAATGCTGATGGGCTGTGGTGGTGACGTCGCGGTGGACAACACCCGGGACACGCTCGAGTCCGTGGAGCAGGGACTGGCCTGTATCTACCCGAACAATACCTGCCCCTCGGGGACGGTCTGCGTCGACACGCTCTGCCGCAAGGCGTGCCCCACGAGCGGCATCTGCTCCAGTGGTGCCGCGTGCCGCGTCGGTGGGGACGGCACGCCGTACTGCATCTAGCCGGTTGCGAAGCAGGAGCCCGGGCTCTCCACGAGTCCTGGGCCCACGCCTCGCGGGCCTACCAGGCGATGCCGTAGTCCTCGCCGTGGTGGCTGGAGCCGCCCCACAAGGTGCCGTGCTCCCGGTCGAAGTAGATGGCGTTGATGGGGCCGGAGGTGCGCTCCTCGTAGGTCGGCTCGTAGCCCATGCGCTTGAGCTCGGTGCGGACCCAGGGCGGCACCTGCTCGCTGAGCAGCACCTTGCCCGGCTTCGTCTCGTGCTTGCCGAACGAGGCGCGCATCTGGAAGCTGTTGATGTTGGCCGCCTCGGTGGCCTCCTGCACGTTCATCCCGAACTCCACCACGTTGAGGAAGAACTGCAGCAGGTTCTGGTCCTGGCTGTCCCCGCCCTGCACCGCGAACGAGAGGTAGGGCTTGCCGTCCTTGAGCGCGAGGCTCGGCGTCAGCGTGGCGCGCGGCCGCTTGCCGGGCTCCAGGACGTTGAAGGGGCCCTCGGCCGGGTCCAACACGAAGCTCTGCATGCGCTGGCTCAGCCCCACGCCCGTGCGGCCCGCGATGACGGCCGGAAGCCACCCGCCGCTCGGCGTGACGGATACCACCCAGCCCTCCGCGTCCGCGGCCTGTACGGACGTGGTGCCCGCGTAGAAGGTACGCTCGAAGTCCAGCTGCGCCTGCGCTGTCTCCGCCGGCTTCTTCTCCGGCGCCTGGCGGTTCCACTGCTCGAGCAGCGGCTGGTACGGGTTCGTCCCGCCCTGGAAGGGGTAGGGGTCCCCCGGCCCGATGGACGGGTCGTTCTTCTCCCAGTTGATGCGTTTGGCGCGCTCCTTCGCGTAGTCCTTGGAGAGCAGGCCCTGGATGGGCTCGGCCGGGGGGAAGTACGGGTCGCCGTAGTAGAAGTCGCGGTCGGCGAACGCCAGGTTCATCGACTGGTAGAGGGCGTGGATGTAGCGCGCGCTGTTGTAGCCCATGCCCTTGAGGTCCATGGGCTCCAGGATGTTGAGCGCCTGGAGCATCGCCGGGCCCTGCACCCAGGTGGTGAGCTTGTAGACGTCGATGCCCTTGTAGTTCGTCTTCACCGGCTCCTCGATGCGGACCTTCCAGTTGGCCAGGTCCTCCATCGTGAAGAGGCCGCCCTCCTCGCGTGTGCCGCGCACCAGTTCCTGGGCGATGTCTCCCTTGTAGAAACGGTCATACGCCGCGTAGATGGCGTCCTTGCGGCTCTTGCCCTTCTTGAGCGCCGCCTTCTCCGCCTCCACGAGCTTCTTCAGCGTGGCGGCCAGGTCCGGCTGGCGGAACACCTCGCCGGCCTTGGGGGCCTCGTACTCCTGGCCCAGGTGGGGCAGCAGCACCTCGCGCGAGTAGCGCCACTCCTTGAGCTTCTTCTTGTTCTTCTCGATGGTGCGCGAGGACTGGGCCTCGAGGGCGTAGCCCTCGTCGGCCATCTGGATGGCGGGGGCGAGCACGTCGGCGAGCGAGAGCTTCCCGTACTCGGCGAGCATCACCAGGAGGCCGCCGGGGGTGCCGGGCGTGACGGCGGCGAGGGGACCGAACTCGGGCGGGTACTGCATGCCGTGGCTCTTGTAGAACTCGACGGTGGCGCCGGTGGGGGCCACGCCGAGCGCGTTGATGCCCACCACCTTGCCGGTGCGCGGGTTGTAGATGAGGGCCTGCGTCTCGCCGCCCCAGCCGAGCGTGTCCCACATGGTGGAGGTGGCGGCGATCATCGCGCACGCGGCATCCACGGCGTTGCCGCCCTTCTGGAAGACCATGGCGCCCGCGGTGGCCGCGAGCGGCTTGCCGGTGATGGCGACCCAGTGCTTGCCATGCAGCACGGGCTTGGCGGTCTGTTGGGCGTGAAGCGTGAGGGGAAGGACGAGAACCAACGCGAACAGCAGGCAGAGGACGGCCCGCCCGGGACTCCGGGCTGCGGACATGGTGTCTCCAGTACGAGCGTGCGGGAAAGTGGGGGAGCCGCAGCCTAGGGCCCCCACCCGAGGCGGAGCAACCGCTCAGGCCTCCACGGGCGGAGCCACGCGGCGCGCGGTGAGGGCGGCCCCCGCGGACGCGGCGCTCACGAACACCAGCGCGAGCCACTGCGTCACGGTGAGTTGCTCGTGCAGGAATACCAGACCCGCGAGGGCGGCGACCGCGGGCTCCAGGCTCATCAGGATGCCGAAGGTGCGGCTCGGGAGGACGCGCAGCGCCATCATCTCCAGCGTGTACGGCAGCGCACTGGAGAGCAGCGCGATGGCCAGGCCCGCGGCGAACAGCGGAGGCGTGATGCGTGCCGCGAGGCCCTGCGCGAGCGAGAAGGGCAGCACCGTCAGGGCGGCGAACAGCATCCCCGTTGCGACGCCCTGTGCGCCGGGAAATACCCGGGACACGCGCCCGCCGAGCACGATGTAGGCCGCCCAGCACGCCCCCGCGAAGAGCGCCAGCAGCACCCCCACCAGGTCGGGCGCGCCGACGCCCTGGCGCCACGGGGCGATGAGGAGGATGCCCACCGCGGCGAGCAGCGCCCAGAGGAAGTCCGCGGCGCGCCGCGACCCGAACACCGCGAGCGAGAGGGGCCCCACGAACTCCAACGTGACGGCCAGCCCCAGCGGGATGCGGGCGAGCGCCACGTAGAAGCTCAGATTCATGGTGCCGAGCACCAGGCCGTACGGGATGACGGCGAGCCACTGCGCGCGCGTGAGCCGTGCGAGCGGCGGACGCACCACCGCGAGCAGCAGGAGCGCGGACAGCGAGATGCGCAGGCCCGCGGTGCCCGCCGAGCCGAGCGCTGGAAACACGTCCTTGGCGAAGGCGGCGCCGCCCTGCACGCTCACCACGGCGAGGAGCACCGCCGGGATGGGGGGCAGGGTCGGGGAACTACGGGTCGCGGGTGCTTCGCTCATGCGCGCTACACTTACCTCAGCGAGCCCGGAGGCTCACGACATCTTGAGCACCGCGCGGAAGCGCACGTCGGCCTTCATCATGCGCTGATAGGCCTCGGTGGCCTTCTCCAGCGGGAAGACCTCGACGAGCGGCTGGATGTTCTGGAGCACGCTGAAGCGCACGGTCGCATCGGTGTCGTGAGGGCCCTCGGCCACCCAGCCGCGCACCGCGAGCCGGCCGAGCAGCTGCACGGGTGACAGCTCCATCTTCTCGCCCGAGCCCGCGACGATGACCACCTCGCCGTCCATGGCGAGGCCCCCGACGAGCGCCTGGATGGCCTTGGCGTTGGGCGCGGTCGCGATGACCACCTTCGCGCCACCGAGCGCCTTGAGCGCCTTGGCCGCATCCTCGGTGTCGGTGTCGATGTACTCGTGGGCGCCGAGCTGCCGCGCGAGGGCCTCCTTCTGGCGGCCGCGCGAGACGGCCACGGTGCGGAAGCCCGCCTTGCGCGCGTACTGGATGGCCAGGTGTCCGAGCCCGCCGATGCCCTGGATGGCGACGACATCGCCCATGCGCGCCTTGCTGTGCTTGAGCGCGGTGAAGGTGGTGACGCCCGCGCACATGAGCGGCGCGGCCTCGAGGGCCCCGAGCCCGTCGGGAATCGTCACGAGCGCATCGGCGAAGGCCACCGTGTACTCCGAGTAGCCGCCGTCGACGGTGAGGCCGGTCACCTGGCCGTGCCCTCCATCCCAGCCCACGCCGACGCGCTGGCCTGGCTTCCAGCCGCTCACGCCGGGACCGAGCTTCTCGATGATGCCGATGACCTCGTGGCCAGGGACGCGCGGGTACTGCACGCCGGGCATGTGGCCCTCGATGGCCACGTTCTCTCCGTGGCACACGCCGCAGGCCTCCACGCGGAGGAGGACCTGCTCGGCACTCGGCTCGGGAATGGGGCGCTCGACGAGCTCGAAGGCGCCTCCACGACGGGGAATCTGGATGGCTTTCATGGATCGTCCCTATAGACCGATCGCGACGTCCTGGCAGCCGGAAGCAGCACCGACTCTCCGTGAACAGTTCGGCGCTTGGCCTACCAACAGAAGGTGTGTCAGTTGGTTCGTATCGAGCGGTGGGTGTATGCCGCTCGTCGTGTCCTCCCTTCCTCCGTCCTCGTCTCGCGGAGCTCCCCGGCTGGCCATGGGCCGCACGCCGGGCACGGGCCCGCTCGTCGTCTATCTGCACGGGCTCGGCTGTGCCGGAAGCCTGGAATGGCCGCCCGTCGCGCGCGGTGCGGCGCTCCAGGGCCACGCGAGCCTCTGGGTGGACCTCGTGGGCTTCGGCCAGAGCGAGCGCCCGGCGGACTTCAGCTATGACCTGCGCGAGCAGGCGGAGCTCCTGGCGGCACTGCTCGGCACGGAGTCAGGTCCGCTCGTCCTGGTGGGCCACAGCATGGGCGGTACGCTGGCGGTGCTGCTCGCCGAGCGCCTCCTGCGAGCTGGCCGTCCGCTCCAGGCGCTCGTGGTCGCCGAGCCGAACCTGAGGCCCGAGGACGCCACGGGCAGTGCCCGGGCCGCCGCCACTCCGGTGGACGTGTTCCTCCGCCGCTGGGACGGATGGGTCCGCCAGTCCTCGGGCTTGTACCAGGAGGCGCTCCGGCAGGCGGATCCGCTCGCGTTCCACCGCAGCTCCGTGTCGCTCGTGCACCACGGGGCGGGCATGCTGGCGCACCTGGCCGCCCTGCCGCTCGAGCGCAAGGGCTACATCCTCGGAGGGCGCAGCGACGAGGCCACGCACGAGACGGCACGCCAGGTGGAGGCCGCCGGGATTCCCGTGGTCACGGTGCCGGACTCGGGGCACGGGTTCTGCGAGGACGACCCCGAGGGCTTCGGCCGCGCCATCCTCCAATTCCTCTCATCTTCTTCCGTGGAGTGACCCGGATTGATGTCCCCCCTCCCGGAGGGCGAGGGGCAAGGTGCTCGGGGTCCGACCCGGGCGGAGACTCAGGGCTCCTTGGGCTTCGCTTCTTCCGCAGGCGGCGTGGGCTTGGGCGCCGGGGGGACTCCCTTGCCCGCGTACGCCACCACCGTCACCTCCGAGGTGTCGTTCAGCCCGAGCCCGTCCCCCTTCTCCTCCGTGTTCGTCACCGAGATGACGTCCCCGCGGTGCAGCTTGAAGAAGCGCTCGTTCTTCTCCGTGCGGTGCTTCTCCTGCATCGCCAGGCCCATGCGGCCCTCGGGTCCGCAGCCGATGAAGCGCTGCCGCCCCTTGCCCTCGAGCGACTCGGAGACAATCCGGAACAGCCGCTCCGGCCTCGGCTCCGGCCAGCCCTCGCCCTTGGGCGCCAGCACCAGGTAGCTCATCTTCAGCGATTCCTTGTGCAGCCCCGCCGCCTTGGCGATCTCCTCCACCACCCCGGGCATCGGCCACTGGCGCTCCGCGTGGCACCAGTCGCTCTCCTTCACCAGCGCGGGGCAGGCCCCTCGGAACATGCACGGCGCGCGGATGGCGTAGCCCTTCTCCACCATCACGTCCCGCACCTTCAGCAGCAGCCGGGATGTCTCTCGCAGCGCCGGCTCCAGCACCACCAGGCTCCCGCCCGGCTTCACCTGCGCCAGCACCTGCTCGAGCAGCGCCGCGCGCGGCTTCACCGCCTCGTCCCCCGCGCCGTACAGCTCGTTGAGCACGTGGCCCATCGTAATCAGGTCGTACTTGCCCTCGGGTGGGGCGGCCTTGCGCGTGGGGTCCCACTCCCGGGTGGCGAGCGCCTCGCCCGCCTCCATCGCGAGCGCCCGGGCGAGCGCCAACGCCGGCTTGCTCCGGTCCGCGGCCGTTACCTCCGCGGCGCCCGCGTCCAGCGCGGCGAAGGACAGCGGGGCCGGGCCGCTCCCCAGGTCGAGCACCGTGCGGGGCCGGTTCGCCAGCTCCCCGAGCGCCTCGCGGGCCTGGGCATAGGAGACAGGCCAGTAGAAGAGCAGGTAGGCGCCCAGCAGCCTGGGGTCGTCCATGTACTTCGCCCCGGCCAGCTTCCGGTCGCGCGTCAGCCCGAGCGACAGCTGCTTCACCCCCGCGCCCACCTCCTTGATTTCCTGGGGCGTCAGGCGCGTCTCGGGCCCCTCTCCACGCCCACGGGCCTGCCGCCAGACGGCGATGAGCCGGGGGATCCACCGCTCGAGGTCCTTGCCGTAAGCGCCACTCATCCAACCCTGCCTTCCAACGAGGGGTCGCCTCTTCCGGGCAACCGCGTTAAACCCTGTCCCAATGATTTCCGTCCGAGACCTGCGCAAGCACTACCAGGTCCACAAGCGCCCGCCCGGCCTCATGGCCGCCCTCCGCTCCGTCTTCCACCGTACCTACACCACCGTGAAGGCCGTGGACGGCATCTCTTTCGAGATAAAGCCCGGCGAGCGCGTGGGCTTCCTGGGTCCCAACGGGGCCGGAAAGACGACCACCCTCAAGGTGCTCTCGGGGCTGCTGCATCCCTCGAGCGGCGAGGTGCGGGTGGATGGTCATGTTCCCCGCCACCGCGAGGATCTGTTCCTCAAGAAGATCATGCTGGTGACGGGGCAGAAGCAGCAGTTGCTGTGGGACCTGCCGCCCTCCGAGACGTTCGAGCTCAACCGCGCCATCTACGACGTCCCGAGGGCCCAGTACAAGCAGACGCTGGACGAGCTGGTGACGCTGCTGGAGCTGGAGGAGCTCATCCCCAAGCCCACGCGGCAGCTGTCGCTGGGCGAGCGGATGAAGTGCGAGCTGGCGGCGGCCCTCATCCACCGGCCCAAGGTGCTCTTCCTGGACGAGCCCACCATCGGCCTGGACGTATCCATGCAGGCCACGATGCGCACGTTCATCAAGGCCTACAACGAGCGCAACGGGGCCACGCTCATCCTCACCAGCCACTACATGGACGACGTGGCGGCGCTGTGCCCGCGCGTCATCGTCATCGACAAGGGCGTGCTGTCGTACGACGGGGGGCTGGACGCGCTGGTGCAGCGGGTGAGGCCGGAGAAGCGCGTGGTGCTGCGGCTCAACCAGCCGGTGGACGCGGCCGTGCTGGCGCCGCTGGGCAAGGTGGTGACGCACGACAACGTCACGGCGGTACTGCAGGTGCCGCAGGACGCGGTGAACACCACCGTGAGCCGGGCGCTCTCCAGCCTGCCGGTGCAGGACCTGACGGTGGAGAACGCGCCGCTGGAAGAGGTGATGAGCGAGCTGTTCGCCGAGACCAAGGCACGGCGCGGGGTGGTGGGCGCATGAGCGCGCGGAGCACCTTGCGGGCGCTGCCCACGCTGCTGCGGGTGGGCGTGGCCGAGGCGGTGGCCTACCGGGCGGAGATGTTCGTCTGGGTGCTGTCCACCACCATGCCCTTCATCTCGATGGCACTGTGGACGGCGGTGGCGCGCTACCAGCCCGTGGGCCGCTATGGCTCGCAGGACTTCGTGCGCTACTTCCTCGCCGCCTTCGTGGTGCGGCAGATGACGGGCGCCTGGGCCGCCTGGCAGATCAACTACGAGGTGCGCCAGGGCACGCTGGCCATGCGCCTGCTGCGTCCCATCTCTCCGCTGTGGAGCTACGCGGCGGAGAACCTCGGCTCCTTCCCCATGCGGCTGTTGATCGTGGTGCCGGTGGCTGTTTTCTCGGTGGTCCAGCTGGGCGCGGACTCGGTGCCCCGGGAGGGGTGGCGCTGGGTCTTCTTCTTCCTGGCGCTCTTCGGCGGGTGGCTGCTCACCTTCCTGTGCAACGTGGCCATCGGCACCCTGAGCCTCTTCATGGAGAGCAGCCTGAAGCTGATGGACGTGTGGATCGCCCTCTTCTTCGTGTGCTCCGGTTACCTCTACCCGGTGGAGCTCTTCCCGCCCGCGCTGCGGTGGCTGCTGGATTGGCTGCCCTTCCGCTATCAAATCGGCCTGCCGGTGGAGCTGATGACGAACCAGCACGGCTTGGGCGAGGCGCTCGGGCTGCTGGTTCGACAGTGGCTGTGGGTGGGGCTGGTGTTGACGGTGTCGCTCGGACTTTGGAAGCGGGGCCTCAAGCGCTTCGCGGCGTTTGGAGGGTAGGGAGATGCTGCGCCGCTACCTGCGACTGCTCGGAGTACGGCTCCGGGCCTCCAGCCTGCTCGCGATGCAGTACCGCGGGGACTTCCTCGTGGACGGCATCATCTCGCTCTTCTGGACGGTCACCGCGCTGGTGCCCCTGTTCGTCGTCTTCCAGAGCGAGCAGCAGAACATCGAAGGGTGGAGCTTCGGCGAGTCGCTGCTCGTCATCGGCTGGTTCACGTTGCTGCAGGGGATTCTCGAGGGAGCCATCAACCCCAGTCTCACGGGCGTGGTGGAGCACATCCGCAAGGGGACGCTGGACTTCGTGCTGCTCAAGCCCGCGGACGCGCAGTTCCTCGTGTCCACCGAGCGCTTCCTGCCGTGGCGGGCCATCAACGTGCTCGCGGCGCTGGGTGTCTTTGGCTACGGCTTCCACGTGCTGGGGCGGGGGCCGTCGCCCCTGGGGGTGCTGGTGTCGCTGGGGCTGATGGCCACGAGCGTGTTGCTGCTCTACTCGCTGTGGATTCTCACGGTGGCCGCGGCCTTCTACGTGGTGAAGGTGGACAACCTCACGTACTTCTTCACGTCCATCTTCGATGCGGCGCGCTGGCCGGCCTCGGTGTTCCGCGGGGTGCTGTCCTTCATCTTCACCTTCGTGATTCCGCTCGCGGTGATGACCACCTTCCCCGCCGAGGCCCTGCTGGGCCGGCTGCCGTGGACGTCGCTGCTGTGGGCGGTGGTGGGCTCGCTCGTGTTCGCGTTCATCTCGCGCCGGGTATGGTTGCACGCCATCGGCCGCTACACCTCCGCGAGCAGCTGAGCCGCGGAGTGCTCACCCGCGAGGGGCGCTTCTCAGGCCTGTGCGCCCTCGTACGTGATGCGGAGTCCCCTGTGGGTCACCGTGACGAGCGGGCGGCCGAACCATCCGCAGTGCTTGCAGACACCGTTCGGCCCCGCCGAGGTGACCCGGACGGGCAGGTCCGCCGCGCACACGGGGCAGCCCTCGGGAATCATGTAGTCGCGGGACGTGGGTTGGACTTCGGTCATGAATTCATGGGTAACGCAGGAAAGGCGCTCCGCAATGGGGTGCCCCGGCGCGTCCCGGTCCGTGAACCGGGCCTGGCCGCCCGCCCGGTGTCGGATGAAGGAGGGGCGGGGGGCACAGCGGGCGGGAAAAATCGCCGGAAAATCCCCCCGCAACCAACGCACGCCCGCTGGGTTGGAGAGGAGCGAACGAATTCCCAAGGAGCGGGTCATGCGTCTGAACAAGTCGATGATGCTGGGTGCGGTGCTGGTGCTGGCGGCGTGCGGTGGCACGGTGCAGGACACGGAGTATGTCGAGGCCACGCCGGACCTGGCGGGCACGTCGCTGGAGATCAACGGTGCCTCGGCCGACGAGGGCGCGGCGCTGACGGCGGAGGACTTCTCCGGGGCCTATGCGCAGGCGCTCGCCGCGCAGGGGCCCGAATTCCTCGCGGGCGCTCGCGCCGAGGTGAAGGCCCTCAACGCCGCGCTCAAGGACGCCGTCACGCGCATCACCACGCTGACCAACGGCGACCTGAAGGAGGCGGCGAAGGGCGACGTGGTGGTGTACGGCCCGAAGGACCAGGACAACGCCACCTACCGGCTGCAGGTGAAGAAGACGGGCGACAAGCGCTTCGCGTGGAAGCTGGAGGCTCGGCCGCTGGGCAGCACGGAGGACGCGGCGTGGAAGCTGGTGGGCGCGGGCCGGCTGGCCAGGGGCCAGGTGGCGCATCGCGGCCGCGGCGTGCTCGCCCTCAACCTGGACAACCTCAAGGCGGTGGCTCCGAACACCACCGGCCAGGGCAAGCTGATGGCCTCCTTCGCGCACACCGCGGGCGATGACAAGGCGGTCTCCTACCGGCTGGCCAACTTCACCCCGAACCCGGCCAACCATGACGCCGTCACGGGCGCCTTCGTGGGCTACCGGCGGATGCCCTCGCGCGTCACCGGCATCCGCGTCGTGGGCAAGTGGAACCTGGGCCAGACGGCGACCGCCGAGAAGGAGAACATCTTCAGCCGCATCCGCTTCCAGCCGGGTATCGGTGGCCGTGCGGACGTGCTCGCCACGGGCGGCGACATCCCGGCTGGTCACGTCTACGTGGGCACCGCGTGCTGGGACGCGCAGGAGCAGGAGGGCCTCAAGGCGCTGCGTGACTGCGTGAAGGGCACGGACGGCAAGCCGGGTAGCTGCACGGTGCTCTTCAAGGAGGGCCAGTTGCTCAACTGCGCCGCGGATTTCCGCAACACCGAGATGGATCCGCCCGCCGAGAACCCCAACGACACCACGCAGGAGCCGGGCGCGCCCTCGGAGACGCCCGACGAGGCGCCGGGCGACGTGACGGCGGACTTCTGAGTCCCCCTCGCGCGGCTTGAATCCCCGCGTGAAGCGCCGGGCGGCCCCACGGGTCTCCCGGCGTTTCTAAGCCAGATGGGGTAAGTCCTGTCAGGGGGGAGGCTCCGGGCGCGTTTTCCCGCAACTGGTCCGATGGTCGTACCAGTCGGGACGAAACGCGACCGGAAGGTGCCTCGTTCTTCGCGCCGAGAGCACCCTGACAGGACTTTCCCCACTTGGCTTAGGGGGGAGGGCGGTAGCGCACCACGGTGACCGCGAGCTCTCCCCGCGCCGCTTCCAGGGCCGGGCACATCACCGCGAGCGCCTTCTCCTCGTCGAAGCCTCCGCTGCCCGCGCCGATGAGCGGGAAGGCCACCGAGCGGAAACCGTGCTCCCGGGCCCGCGCGAGCGCGTTGGCTACCGAGTCCCGGATGGAGCGCTCCGAGGCGCGCCAGAGCATGTTGATGCCCGCCACGTGGATGATGCCCTTGAAGGGCAGGCGCCCCGCGGAGGTGACGACCGCCGAGCCCAGGGGCATGGGCCCCACGCGCGCCAGCTCCCGGAAGGGCGCCAGCCCGCCGCGCTTCTTGATGGCTCCCGAGACACCCTGGGGCAGCAGCAGCCACCAGGGGATGATGTTGCGGTTCCAGGCATTGACGATGGCGTCCACGTCCTGGTCCAGCAGGTTGCCCTCGACGATGCGCATGGGCCCGCTCACCCCGGCACGATGGCGTCGGCCTCGATTTCCACGAGCATGGCCGGGTCGATGAGCGCCTTCACCTCGACCATGGAGGTGGCGGGGCGGATGGTGCCGAACACTTCGCCATGGGCCCGGCCCACCTCCTCCCAGCGGGAGATATCCGTCACGTACAGCCGGGTGCGGACCACGTGCTCCATCCGGGCGCCCACGGCCTCGAGCGCCGCCTGGATGTTGCGCAGCGCCTGGGCGGCCTGGGCGTAGGCGTCTCCCCTGCCCACCAGCTGGCCCGAGGCCTCCGTGGCGGTGGTGCCGGAGACGGTGACGAAGGGGCCCACGCGCACGGCGCGGGAGTAGCCCACGCGGGGCTCCCAGGGGGTTCCGGTCGAGTAGGTGCTGCGCTGCATGCCTGGCTCCCGAGCGAGAAGAGGGAAGACGCATACCCTACCGCTCTCCCAGAGGGAGAGGGGACTCACACGGCGTGCGGCGGGGGGCCTGGAGACCCGGCCGCACTCCGGGGGAACGGCACAGGGAGAGGGAACCCCGCGAAAAAACACACGCCCCGTGATAGTTGGCTTCCCGATATGGCATCCGAGCTCGACCAGGAAGTCGCCCGTCGGCGCACCTTCGCGATCATCTCCCACCCGGACGCGGGTAAGACGACTCTTACCGAGAAGCTGCTGCTCTACGGCGGCGCCATCCACCTGGCTGGCAGCGTGAAGGCCCGCCGGGCGAGCCGTCATGCGACGAGCGACTGGATGGAGCTGGAGAAGGAGCGCGGCATCTCCGTGACCTCCTCGGTGCTCCAGTTCCCCTACAAGGGCCACGCGGTGAACCTGCTGGACACTCCGGGCCACCAGGACTTCTCCGAGGACACCTACCGCACGCTGGCGGCGGCGGACTCGGCGGTGATGCTCATCGACGCGGCCAAGGGCGTCGAGCCGCAGACCAAGAAGCTCTTCAAGGTGTGCCGCATGCGCGGCATCCCCATCTTCACCTTCGTCAACAAGCTCGACCGCTGGGGCCGCGCGCCGCTGGAGCTGATGGACGAGCTGGAGCAGGTGCTGGGCATCCGCGCCTACCCGATGAACTGGCCCATCGGCATGGGGCCGGAGTTCCGGGGCGTGTATGACCGGCAGTCCAAGGTGGTGCACGTCTTCTCCGCGGAAGGCCGGCACGGCGAGTCCGAGGTGGCCGAGCGCTCCGTCTCCATCGACTCGCCGGACATCCTCACCGTCCTGAGCGAGCGCGAGCTGGCCACGCTCAAGGAGGAGATCGAGCTGCTGGACATTGGCGGGGACGAGTTCACCCAGGAGAAGGTGGCCACGGGCCAGCTCACGCCCATGTTCTTCGGCAGCGCGATGACGAACTTCGGCGTGCGGCCGTTCCTGGACCATTTCCTGGAGCTGGCGCCGGCGCCCACGTCGCGTCTGACGAAGGCCGGGCCGCGCGAGCCCACGCACCCGAAGTTCGCGGGCTTCGTATTCAAGATCCAGGCGAACATGGACCCGTCGCACCGCGACCGCATCGCGTTCATGCGGGTGGTGTCGGGCCGGTACACGAAGGGGATGAGCGCGTTCCACTCGCGGCTGGGCAAGGAAGTGCGCTTGGCCAAGCCGAGCCAGTTCCTCGCGGCCGAGCGCACGGCCATCGAGGACGCGTGGCCGGGGGACGTGATCGGCCTGTTCGACCCGGGCATGTTCCGCATCGGGGACACGCTGTGCGAGGGCGAGGACCTGCTCTTCGACAGCGTGCCGCGCTTCAGCCCCGAGTACTTCGCGATTGTCCGCTCGAAGGATCCGCTGCGCCGCAAGCAGATGGAGAAGGGCCTGGAGCAGCTGTCCGAGGAGGGCACGGTGCAGATCTTCCAGCAGCTCGGGATGGGGATGAAGGATCCCATCGTGGGCGTGGTGGGAGCGCTGCAGTTCGAAGTGCTGCAGTACCGGGTGGAGCACGAGTACGGCGCGCGCATCATGCTGGACCGGCTGCCCTTCAGCCACGCGCGGTGGGTGGTGGGGCCGAACTTCGATCCGAAGAGCTTCGACTGGGAAGGCAACCGGCAGACGGTGCAGGACCGGGACGGGCTGCCGCTGGTGCTCTTCCGGGACGACTGGGCGCTGCAGCACGCCGAGGAGAAGCACCCGGAGCTCAAGTTCCTCTCGGCGGCGCCGATGCTGCGCCAGCTCGCCAGCACGGGTTCTTAGGCGGACGCATCGCTCCTCTGTCCTGGAGGGGTGGTGCTCCCAGGTCCGGAAATGGCCAGACAGGGACCCGTGTCCGCGCTACGAACGCCGCGTGATGACGACGCGAAACACTCCAACACCCGAGCTGACACTCGACCCGGCGGACTGGGACTCCTTCCGCCAGCTCGCGCACCAGATGGTCGATGACATGGTCGAGCACCTGCGGACGCTGCGCGACCAACCCGCCTGGCAGCCCATGTCCAGCGACGTGCGGCAGCACCTGCGCGAGCCGCTCCCCCGCGAGGGTCAGGGCGCCGAGGCCACCTACCAGCAGTTCCTCGATTACGTCCTGCCGTACGCCAATGGCAACCGGCACCCGCGCTTCTTCGGCTGGGTGCAGGGCAATGGGACGCCGCTCGGCATGATGGCCGACATGCTCGCCGCGGGCATGAACCCGCACATGGCGGGCTTCGATCAGGCCCCGGCCCTCGTCGAGTCCCAGGTGCTCGCCTGGCTCACCCAGCTCGTGGGCTTCCCGGAGTCCGCCAGTGGCCTGCTCGTGCTCGGTGGGACGATGGCGAACGTGCTCGGTCTCGCGGTCGCCCGGCATGCGAAGGCGGGCTTCGATGTGCGCGAGCACGGGCTGCAGAGGGAAGGTCCGAGGCTCGTCGTCTACGCCTCGACGGAGACCCACGGGTGGGCCACCAAGAGCGCCGAGCTGCTCGGCCTGGGGCGGCGCTCCTTGCGCCTGCTGCCCGTGGACGCGTCGTTCCGCATGGACCTGGGCGCCTTGCGCGAAGCCATCGCCGCGGATCGCCGTGCGGGCCATCACCCCCTCTGCGTCATCGGCACCGCCGGCACCGTCAACACGGGCGCGTCCGATGACCTGGTGGGGCTCGCGGCGCTCTGCCGCGAGGAGGGACTCTGGTTCCACGTCGATGGAGCCTTCGGCGCGCTCGCGGCGATGAGCGACAAGCTCCGTCCCGGGGTCCGGGGCCTCGAGCAGGCCGATTCGCTCGCGTTCGATCTCCACAAGTGGATGTACCAGCCCTTCGACGTGGCCTGTGTCCTCGTCCGGGACGCGGCGGTGCATCGCGCGGCCTTCGCGAGCAGCGCGAGCTACCTGGCCACTCTGGAGCGCGGCGTCATCTCCGGAGGGCTGCCCTTCGCGGACCGGGGCATCGACCTGACGCGGGGCTTCCGGGCCCTCAAGGTGTGGATGGCCCTCAAGGCCCACGGCGTGGGGCTCCTCACCCAGCTCATCGAGCAGAATGTCGAGCAGGCGCGCTACCTGGCGGAGCGGGTGTCGGCGCATCCCGAGTTGGAGCTGCTCGCCCCGGTGCCCCTCAACATCGTGTGCTTGCGCTTCAAGCGTGAAGGCCTGGACGACGGCGCGTTGAACCGGGTGAACCAGGAACTGCTGCTGCGGCTCCAGGAGTCGGGGCTCGCCGTTCCGTCGAGCACGGTGCTCGCGGGCCGGTTCGCGCTGCGCTGCTGCTTCGTGAACCACCGCACGCGCTTCGAGGACATCGACGCGCTGGTCGAGGCGGTGGTGCGGACGGGCCGCCGGATCGCCGAGGAAGGCTGAGCACCCGGCTCAGGGTCAACGGCGCGCGGGGCACGGTGGAGGTGCCGCGGGCTGCGGTGCCGTAAGGGCCCCGGGTGGCCCCGGGTCCCGAAGCGCTACTTGTTGGCGACCTGGCAGTACGCGTTGCCACCCTCGAAGTAGAAGCCGAGGCTGGCGGTGGTCCGCGAAGCGCTGAAGCAGAGGCTCACCTGGAACTCCATGTTCTTCCGATCGCCGCTGGTCACGATGTCGCTGAAGAGGCTGGCGTCCCCCACGCTCGAGCCGTTGTCGCGGACGTAGCTGAACACGGCCGCGAGCTCGGAGGCTGTCTGCGGGAGGCCGCCCGAGAGCGAATAGGCCCGGAGGCGCGTCCGGAGGCGCGTGGGAATCGTGGGGGGGCAGTACGTGTCATCCGTCGCGAAGGAGATCAGCTCGGCGGCGTAGATGACCGGTCCCGAGGAGGTGGACGGGTCCCACGGCACAGGGAAGCCGCTGAAGTTCGAGCAGGCCGGGGCGGGCACGGTCTGGCAGGTTGCGCTCAAGCCGCAGAACGAGCCGTAGACGCACTCGGAGGGCTGGGGGTTGGCGAGGGTACAGGCGTCGCCGGGCTCCTCGGTCCCCGCGTCGGTCGTGCCCGCGTCCGTCCCGGCGCCGGCATCCTTCCCCTCGTCCCCGCCCGCGTCCTCGCTCCCCGCATCGTTGCCAGCGCCCCCACCGGGCTTGTCCGGATCGCAGGCGGTGGCTGTGAGCGCGAGGCCGAGCGAGAGGGGAAGAAGGACAGAGAAGAAGGGTCGCAAGGTCGCGTCTCCGGAGAGCAGCCCATCGGTACACGGGTGCCGGGGGCTGACGGAGTCTAACGCTACACGCTGGCGAGGGGCTCGCTCACTTGTACGGCACCACGGTGCCGCCGCGGTGGGCCGAGTCGCGCAGCACCAGCCCCTCCTTGTAGAGGCGCGCGGCCTTGGGGCCGACGAAGAAGGCCTTGGGGTCGCCCTTGCGGAAGGTCTTCTTGATGTACTCCTCGATCTCCCGGTACTGGCGCCGGAAGTGGTCCGAGGCCGCGTCCTTGCGGCCCGTCTGGGGCGTCACCTCCATCTCGGCCCACATCTGGCCGCTGAGCAGCTCGCCCTCCTCGTTCATCCGGCAGCGCTCCATGAAGATGACGGGCGAGCGCACCTCGTCGATGCGCCAGAAGCCCTTGTCCGGGCCGCGCTTCACCTTGTCCACGATGGCGGGCCCGACGCTGACCGCCACCAGGTAGAGGTCCTCCTCGGGCAGCCGGGGGACGTTCTCCTGGCTCGTCCGGAAGGTCTTCCAGTCCGGCGGCACGCGCCGGGGGTACACCTCCAGCTCGTAGCGCTCGAGGAAGCGGAAGAAGGCGACCTCGTCGTCGGGGGACATGAAGAACTGAATCTGGCTGGCCATGCCTGGGCAATTAACCGAATGCCGACGCTTGCGGAAGTCCAAGGCGAACCGAAGGCGAATCGGACTAAAGAAACCGCCATGGAAAAGACCTTCGAATCGCTGCTCGCCCGGATGCAGGAGCTCCGGGACCTCGGTGGGCTCATCGGCCTGGCCACCTGGGACCAGGAGACCTACCTGCCTCCCAAGGGGGCGGAGTCCCGGGCCCACCAGCTCTCCACCATCCAGGGCCTCTACCACGAGCGCCTGGTCGACCCCCGGCTGGGCGAGCTGCTCGCCTGGGCCGTGGGCAACAAGAACCTCCCGGACGACCCGCGGGCCATGGCGCGCGTGCTCACCCACGAGCGCGAGCGGGCGGTGAAGGTGCCCAAGGCGCTGGTGCAGGCGCTCGCCGAGGCGCAGAGCCGGGGCCTCGTGGCCTGGCGCGAGGCGCGCAAGCAGAACCGCTTCTCCGTCTTCCAGCCCGCGCTACAGCGGATGCTCGGCCTGCGCCGCGAGCAGGCGGACGCCTACGGCCACGACGGCGAGCGCTATGACGCGCTGCTCGAGGGGTACGAGCCCGGCATGCGCGTGGCGCGTCTCACCCCGGTGCTCGGCGCCCTGCGCGACAACCTCATTCCCCTGGTGGCGGCCCTCCAGGCGGCGCCGCGCAAGGTGGGGGACTTCTTCGCGGGCCGGCGCTTCGACTCCGAGGCGCAGTGGCGCTTCACGCTGCGGCTGCTCGGGGACATGGGCTTCGACCTGGAGGCGGGGCGGCAGGACAAGAGCATCCACCCGTTCTCCAGCGGCCAGCACCCCACGGACGTGCGGCTCACCACGGATATTGAAGAGGGGACGCTGACGGCGCTCTTCAGCTCGCTGCACGAGGGCGGGCACGGCCTGTACGAGCAGGGCTTCTCCGAGGCCCACTACCGCACGCCGCTGGCGAACGCGCCCTCCATGGGCCTGCACGAGTCGCAGTCGCGCATGTGGGAGAACCTGGTGGGGCGCGGCCGGCCCTTCTGGACGCACTACTTCCCGGCGTTGCGCGAGGCCTTCCCCGAGGCGCTCCAGGGCGTGGACCTGGACACCTTCCACACGGGGGTCAACCGGGTGACGCCCTCGCTCATCCGCGTGGAGGCGGACGAGGTGACGTACAACCTGCACATCGTCCTGCGCTACGAGCTGGAGCTGCTGCTGGTGCGCGACGCGCTGCCGCTGGAGGAGCTGCCCTCGGCATGGGCCGAGCGCATGCGGCGCTTCCTGGGCATCACCCCGCCGGACGACACGCAGGGCGTGCTGCAGGACATCCACTGGGCCTGGGGCGAGTTCGGCTACTTCCCCACGTACTCGCTGGGCAATCTCTACGCCGCGTCCCTCTACCGCGCCGCGCAGCGCGCCGTGCCCACGCTGGAGGAGGGCTTCGCGCGCGGAGAGCTCAAGCCCCTGCGCGACTGGCTGCGCACCCACGTCCACGCTGAGGGCTACCGCCAGCCCGCCGAGGAGCTGGTGCGCAAGGTGACGGGCCAGGGCCTCACCGACACGGACTTCCTCGCCTACCTCAAGTCCAAGTACGGCGCCCTCTATGGCGTGAGCCTCTGAGCCGGCCCGCGCCCACGGCGCCCGCGCGCTCCGGTTTGACAAATGACCCTGGGCCGTTGGTTATATGACCCAAGGTCATTGATTGGGGGTAGTCGATGCGCGTGTTCGTCACGGGCGGTTCCGGTTTCGTAGGCAAGCGGCTCATCGAGGCGCTGAAGACACGGGGCGACGAGGTGCGGGCGCTGGCGCGCTCGGACAAGGCGGCCGGGGCGGTGCGCGAGGCGGGGGCGGAGCCGGTGCGGGGGGACCTCGACGACGCCGAGGCGCTGCGCCGGGGCATGGAGGGCTGCGAGGCCGTCGTCCACGCCGCGGCGACGGTGAAGACGTGGGGGCCGCGGGAGGAGTTCTTCCGGGTGAACGTGGAGGGCACCCAGCGCGTGCTCGACGCGGCGCGCGCGGCGAAGGTGAAGGTGCTGGTGCACGTGGGCACCGAGGCCATGTTCGTGGGTGGCCGTCCCATCGTCGAGGCGGACGAGAGCTGGCCGCGCCCGGAGAAGCCGCTCGGCCTCTACCCGTTGACGAAGGGGCTCGCCGAGGAGCGCGTGCGGGCCGCCAACGGGCAGGACGGGCTGCGCACCGTGGTGGTCCGCCCCCGCTTCATCTGGGGCAAGGGGGACATGGCCGTGCTGCCGGAGATCATCGCCAAGGTGCGGAGCGGACAGTTCCGCTGGATTGGCGGCGGGCACTACCAGACGTCCACCTGCCACGTGGCCAACGTGGTGGAGGGCCTCCTGCTCGCGATGGAGAAGGGGCGCGGCGGCGAGGCGTACTTCCTCACCGATGGCCCGCCGGTGGAGTTCCGCGCCTTCGTCACCCGCATGCTGGATGCGAGCGGGGTGAAGGCGCCCGAGGGCGAGGTGCCGCGCGCCGTGGCCCACGTGCTCGCCACGGTGGCCGAGACGGCCTGGCGCGTGCTGCCCCTCGAGGGAGAGCCGCCCCTGCACCGCTCGGTGCTCAAGCTCATCGGCGAGGAGGTGACGGTCAACGACGCCAAGGCCCGCGCGGAATTGGGCTACGTGGGTCACATGACGCGCGAAGCCGGGCTCGCCGAGATGCGCGGCTGAAGTCAGTCCCGCTTGGACAGTACTGTCCACGTCACCGGGCAAGCCCAGTCCAGTGTGTACTTGAGGTGACTACATGTTTGCGTAAGTGCTCGGAAATGGCGTCTAATTCGTTCAGCACGGTGCTCGCTTTGAAGCGCACCCGTCTCATCTCAAACACTCAGGAGCACCCATCTTGCAGACTCAAAATCGCCGCAACCTCACCACTGGATTCGCTGTCCTTGGCCTGTCCCTCCTGCTCTCGGCTTGCGGCCCCGAGGCGAATGGTGGCTCCCCCGATGAGCTTGGAACGGTCACTGGCGCCTCGAGCGGCAGCAGCGGCGGTGGCAGCACCGGCACCTGGCCGTACCCCGTGCCCACGGGATGTGTCTCGATCTCCCCGACCCAGTGCCAGACCAACGTGGGCCACTATGACGTGACCGAGGCCGAGCAGAGCCTGGACGCGAACATGGCGGCGGACGGCTGGACCAAGCGCTACTCGCCCGTCTGCCGCAGCAACATCGGCTACAACAAGGGCTCGACCAACGTGTGCTACCGGGTCGGCGTTCTCTCGGACGCGAACTTCCAGACCATCGGGTCCCAGTGGAACGGGTTCATCGGCTGAATTGAAGTTTGAAGCGCCCCCGAGCCCGTACGAGACCCATCGCGTCTCGTACGGGCTCGTCGTTTTTGGGGCCCGGCTACCCGCTCGCGAGCCCCTGCTTGAAGGCGGTCAGGCGGTCAGGCGGTCACCGGTGAGGACCGTGGCGACGCCTCCGTTGCTGTTCCAGCGTATAGGCAGGAGAGAGAAGGTGTGGAGGGGGAGGGCTGGTGTTGGTGAGGAAGACAGTCAGTCCGCGCCACAAGCCCAGCATGTACTCCAGGGCCGAGCGCAGGGCACTGCCCGGCATCGAGCGCTGAGCCAGAGCCCATTCACGGATTGCAGCCACCAATGGGGCGGACTTCTGTGTGCGCGGGCGCGCCTTTTCCTCCTGTGCGGGTTTGCGCTTCTCGCTGGAGGCGCCAAACAGGCGCTGCCGCATGAGCGCCAGCTGCTCCGCAAGTTGCGTGAGCTCCCATTGCAGCCGCGCCTGGGCGTCCTCCCCTCGGCCCCCGTCAACTCCACGCTCTGGGCACCCTCTTGTGTCCAGGGCCTGGCGAAGCGTCCCTTGAAGAGGCGTTTGGTGAGCAGCACCAGCCCCGTGCCGTCTCTCCATGTGCTCCTCCTGGTTTGTTGCCTGGAGGTCTCACATGAGGCCGCACCCCGTCACGACGGGGCCCGGCGAGCACCTACCACCGGCGTCGTGAGCGCGAGGGCGGATCGCGGTCGCCATAAAGAACGAAGGCGGGGCTGAGGGGCAGGGGGGCGTGTGGGATGAGCGTCTCGACGAGGAAGCCATTGTCGCAGTACTCCGCGGCCTCGCCGCCGAACACCAGGCGCACTGCCTCCGCCTTCACGTCCCCGCTCAGGAACGAGGCGTCCTGGCCAGCCACCATCGCGAGCACCACGTGGGCCGGGTGGGCGCGCCACCGGGTGAGGCTCCCTCCAGGGTACTGGCGCGTGAATGTCTCTCCGCCCACGGCCGCGAGCCAGGCTCGGAGCGCCTCCTCCTCTGGCCCCGAAGAGGCTATCTCTGACACCCACAGAGCCGGCCAGCGCTCCCGAGCGAGCCGGGCTGCGGGGCCCGGGTCGACGCGTCGGAAGCACACCTCCAGCCGCTCCATGGGCGGCTCCGCTCCTCGCCACAGGCGCTGCCAGTTGTGGCTGCCGCCCAGGCCCGACTGCTCGAAGCCCCCCCGCGCATCCGCCTCGAACAGGAATTCCCCGGTGCTATCGTAGAGGTTGTACTGGAAACCCACCGTGCCGAGCCGCTCGGTGAGGCGCGCCAGGAGCGGTGCCTCCCCTTCCATGAGCAGTTCGTAGGGCGCGCTCCGCAGGGCGCACCAGCCCGGCGAGGCGAGAAAGCCCGCGAGGCCCCAGCGGGGGACGTCCTCGCCATGCCCGTACTGCATCGGATCGTAGGGCTCGGGCGTGCGCGGCGGGGGACGCACCTGGTGGCGCCCGGCCTCCTCGAGCAGCCTCTCCACCGCCGCTTCGAGCCGCCCGAGCTCCGCCGTCCGCACGAAGGCGACGTTCATCCATTTTCCCATGGGACACATCCGCTCTCCCCGGCCGCCTCACCCGCCGGGCCGGGGACCCGGAGTCTGGCGTCAACAGCCCGGAGAGTGGAAGACACGGCGGCAGCCGGTGCTGGCCTTGCTCGGACACTTCCCCCGTTGGGCTGTGGGTGGGTGCCCTGGATGGCTACAGCCTCCTCTCCGGGCACCTGGTGCGCCGCTACTCCAACCGGGTGGTTGGCCATCGAGCCCCTCTCGCCATTCTTCCCAGCTACTTCGGTGCTACCTGCTCCACTGGCTGGTTCGCGGCCTTCCAGCCCTTCAACCCCTCATTCAACACATTGACATCGGTGTAGCCCGCTTCCGCCGCGCGACCCGCGGCGTGATGTGAAGCCATTCAAAGCCGGCTGGTGCAATAGAAGACGAGCTTCCGGCTCTTGTCCTCCGGGAGCTGCGACAGCTCATACTTCGAGTACGAGGTGAGGAGGATCGCGCCGGGGATGATGCCGTTCTCCCGTCGGAAATCATCATGGTTTGCGTCGAGGACCACCACCGAGCCTGCCTTCCGCAGCTCGACGAGCTGGTCGATGGTCATGTCCTTCACCGGCGACGGCGGGGTGGCCGCCGAGGCCGGGGTCGCCGAGCGCACGCACCCCACCAGGGCGGCGAGCAGGACGGTGGCTGCCAGGAGTGGCAGTGCCTTCACTCTCTTCATGTCAATGACTCCAGGGTCGTAGGGGTGAAGCACCCGGAGCATAGCGAATGCGTGTCGGCGCGCGCTCGCGACGCCGGGAGGGAAACCGCGCGGCAGGCGCGATGGAGTTTCATGAACACGCAGTGGGGGAGGAACTGCGCGCGGAACGTGAGGTTGAGGGCTCCGAAGGTTGAGGTGCCAGGGTTTCTACGGCGTGTGCGAGCCGCGCGCGCGCCGCCTTGAGGCCTCCTCGAGGTAGGCGCGCACCACCTGGATGAGGGGCAACTGGAGCGCCGTGTCCACGTCGAGGAAGCGGGCCCACACCACCTCGCGGTTGTCGAGGACGAGCGAGGGCTCGGTGTCGAGCTCGAGCTCGACGAAGTGGCACAGGTCGCGCTTGTACTCGTCCGTGCCCCGCGAGGAGAAGACCTCGCGCAGCGCGCTGGGGGAGACGTGCAGCCCCACCTCCTCGCGCAGCTCGCGGGCCCCGGTCTCGGCAGGGGACTCGCCCTTGTGCTGGCCTCCACCGGGCAGGCTGAAGGCGTGCTTGTACGAGTTCTGCAGCAGCAGCACCTCGCGGCCCCTCCACACGCCGACGAGGGTGCCCTCCGTCTGGGGGCGGCGCACGAACCAATACGCGAGCGCCAGCGAGTAGGCGCCCCGGTAGGCCACGCGCACCCATGGATCCAGAAGAGAGCTCACGAGAGGAACTCGACGAGCGCCGGGGTGAGGACCTTGGGGCTCACGTTGTGTGTCTGCCCCGCCAGCGTGCGATGCCGCGCGTTCGGCACGGCCTTCGCGACGGCCTCGGTCGCCTGCTTCAGCCGGGGGTCCGTCTTCCCGCCGTTCATGACGAGCGTCGGGACGCGGATGGCCGAGAGCCGCTCCGTCGGGACCGAGTAGCCGCGCATGACGTTCGCGTCGTACGGCAGCGTGTGCGCGACTGCCTGAAGCTGCCGCCAGGTGCCGGGCATCAGCCGCATGAGCAGGACGACGAACCCGGGCGCGCCCATCATGTCCCGCATGAAGTACTTCACTGCGTCTCCACGGCTCCCCTCCGAGAGGCGCCGCTTCAGGTGCGCCTCGTGGTCGGCCTCGGGACGTCCGGACGCGGTGGCTACGTACGGGGGCTCGTACGCCGCGAGCTTCGTGATGTTCAGCCCGCTCGCCGCCGCTTCGAGCGCGAGCGCCGCGCCGGACGACAGGCCCGCGATGGCAGCGGAGCCGCCTGCGGCCTCGATGAGCGCGGCGATATCCTCGATCTCCCGTTCTCGTGCGTAGGGCTGCGTGTCGCCGCTGTCGCCCCGGCCGCGGCGGTCGTACGTGAACACCGTGAAGTGCCGGGCGAGGAGCGGCGACAGCTTCGGCATCGGCCCGAACGCACGGCTGCAGAGGGCGCCGTCGACAAGAATGAGCGCGGGTCCAGAGCCCGTCTTCTCGTACGCGATCGGCGTCCCGTCCTTCGAAATGACCTTGTCCATTGACGTCTCCCCGGGCATGAGCGGCCACTCATACGCTGGCTCGCCCGCGAGGGTCACGCGGGAACGCGAGGGTGTCGTCCCGAGAGGGGGTCTGCCCAACGGCTCAGCCGCGCTTGCCGCGCAGCCGCGTGTAGACGAAGGAGATGGCCAGCAGCATCACTCCGAGCAGGATGAAGGTGAGGATGCGCTGGTCCGGCGGCAGCCCCTTCAAGTCCACGAACATCAGCCGCCCGAGCGTCACCGCCAGCACCGCGAGGCCGACGAGCCGGTACCAGCGCTCGCTCAGGGCGAAGCCCAGGACGAAGAGGCCGAACGCCGCCACGCCCCAGCCCAGCGTGATGAGCTCCCGGGGCATCAGCTCGCCCAGGAGCCACAGCAGAGACAGCCCCGCGCCCGCCGCGCAGAAGAACTGGAGCGCACCGCGGCGCCCCCCTTCGATGGGGGACGGCAGTCGCTCCGAGCGCACCACCGCGCCCCGCTCGACGAGCGAGAAGCTCACCAGCAGCGCCGCGTCCATGAGCGCGCGGCCCGAGGCCGGCAGCCAGGTGGCTCCGAGCGCCACGTAGAGGACGCCCAGGCCCACCACCTGCAGTGCGCCCGCGCCCAGCACGCGCCCGGCGAGCCCCGCCCCGAGCCCCACCCCCATCCACGCCCACACCTGTCCCGTGTCGCCGTAGTGCTGGGGGATGCCGAGGGCGAGCGTGAGGACGCTCGTGGCGAGGAACGTCTGGATGAGCGCGGCGGATGCGCTCCTCCACCGGGCCACCGCCGCCCCCGCGCCCTGCGTCAGCGCGATGATGACGAAGAAGGTGAAGAGGTGTGGCTCGCCCCAGCGCGCCACCTCGAGCACTCCCAGGCCGAGCATCCCCACCCAGTTGAGCAGCGCGAAGGCGAGCGCCGCGCGCCGGGACAGCTCGCGCGGGTGTACCAGCAGCGCCACCGAGAAGAGCACGTAGTAGAGCGACAGGAAGGAGAGGCTCAGCGCCAGCCGCTCGCTGTCGGGCTGGCCGGGGGCGATGGCGTCCGTGCGCATCGCCCAGGTGACGTGCGTGGAGTACACGGCCACCAGGCTCGACAACGGGACGATGACCCAGCGGTTCTTCACCAGGAAGAAGAGCGCTCCGCCCGCCAGCATCGACGTGGACATGAGGGTGAAGAGGGTGATGTCGCTGAGCATCCCCGTGTGCAGCCCGAGGAAGAGCGCGATGCCCGCCACCGTCTCCGAATGCATCCGCTGGGCGATGACGATGATGCCCACCACGTTGAGCGCCAGCAGCACCAGCGCGAGCGGCTCGCTCTCGATCACCCGCACCGCCGGCACGAAGTGCAGCGCGTACGTGACGAAGTAGCCGAGCGCGAGCCCTCCTCCGAAGACGATGCGCCCGAAGAGCAGGTGGCGCCGCGACAGCCACAGGCCCAGTGCCGCGAGCCCCGCGCTCAGCAGGTAGCCCGCGCCCACCCGCACGATCACGCCCAGCTCGCCGAAGTGGTAGATGATGAGGAAGGCGAAGCCGAGGATGAGCGCCACGATGCCCGCACGGCTCAACCAGTACGTGCCCAGGTGCGCCTCGAGGTCCCTCTTCTCCGGTTCGGGCCCGGCGGGGGCCTCCAGGGGCGCGGACACCGGGGCGGGCCGCGACGGGGCCCCGGCCTCCAGGCGCTCGAGGCGAGCCTCCAGCCGGGAGACCGTCTCCTCCAGCCGCTTCACCACTTCCCGCAGGTCCTGCCCGTCTCCCTCCGCCATGCGCTCCTCGTCACCTCGTGGGGCAACGAGGCTACCCGTTCATCGGGAAGACGGGAGGTTGTTCCGTCAGGTGAAGAGCAGCGGCCGGCAGGCGCGGGCCAGCTGCAGTGCGTCCCGGGCCAGCGACTGGGTGGACATGTTGCCGTCCAGCCACGCGGCGCGCGCCACCTGGTTGCTCAGCTCGAAGCACAGCGTCGCCGTGCGCCTCGCCAGCCGGCTGTCCTTTTGCAAGGCCCGGGCGTTGAGCTCGCACAGCTCCGCGCACTGGCGCAGCAGGCGCATGGGCTCGCTGTCGGCGCGCAGACCCGTGGCGGCCAATTGCGCCATCGCCGCCTCGCACGAGGCCTGACAACTCAGGCTCGCGGCGATGCAGTGATGGATGTCGGCCGTCGCGCCACCCAGTCGCACTCCAGACATGCCCACGCCACCTCCACAGCGGCTCCAAAACTACGCACGTTCCCCGCAGCCGCAACCAGAACCGTCGCCCTCCGGGCCACATGTTCAATCCGCCTCATGACGCATGGGGTGCGTGCCTACTGACACCAGGTAAGACGTACAGGCGCGCACCACGGTTCCCGCCCCGTTCTCCGCGAAACTCCCGCAATCCCGAGGGCGGATGAAACATTACGCCCGGTGTGAGTCCGACGAAGGAGACGGTTCTTCCTGACGGGCCCACGCGCCCCTCACGGCAGGTTCTCGGGGTTGTCCAGGAAGAGCGCATGGAAGAGCGTCGTCTCCGGTGGCTTCGTGAACTGCACGTAGAGCGGGACGCGCATCTGCGCCCACTCGTGCGGAAGCGCGGTGACGGCGAAGGCCGCTTCGAGCTTCCTGGCGATGAGGTTGGCGGTGGGCTGGAGCTCAGAGGGAAGTGGCCAGAACGCGAGTTGCTCGAACGCCCGGTCGTTGTTGCTGTAGTCGAATTGCACGCCGTAGATGCTGTAGACGGGCGCCAGGAAGCTGACGCACCCCACGACGACCCAACGAAGGCCCGGTGGCTCGCGCTTCGGCGGATAGGCGACGCAGCAAAAGCAGGTACCGGGCCCGGTGTAGTCGCCAATGCTGAACTCGGGCAACTCGCTTCTGAGGTCCTTGAGCAGTGCCCGCCAGCGGCCATGCTCTTGTAGCTTCTGCTCGCAGATCGCAAACCGCCTTTTGTCCTCGGGGCCAGGTTCCTGACTGTAGTCCTTGAACGATGGCCAATAGTCCAAGGCGATGGAGAGCAACTGCGCGCGATCGAGACTCATGGTCTTACCGGCGGGGTGGTGGAGTGAGCCTGACAGGGGGAATCCCTTGACGGCACCTCTTGGGGACCCTGGCTCCGTCAATGACGTTCCTGAGCGTCAGTTCGTAAAGGGTCTTGAACTCTTCACAGGCAATGCCAATGGGGGTTGTCGGCGTGACGGTGGAGAGTGTTGTTTTCGCGGCTTGATTGGCGCAACTCGCGCAGAGGCTCTGGGCCCGGTAGACGGGAATCTCTCCCTGCTCCGTGGTGGCGATGGGCACCTCGACGCCGAACGTGCAGTAGAACAACTCCCCGGTGTTGGCTCGCTCGATACCCACTTCGAGACAAGCGGACCGCCAGCCTCCTGCTGCTTCGTCGTCCTCTCTGGAAACGACTTCGTAGAAGTGGAAGTGCCTGGGGCTCAGGCCCCCTTCGACATAGGTCCGTGTGCCTCCGGTGACGCAGCCCGAGAGCAGCACGAACAGCAGAACTGACTGTCTGGACACGGTCGGCCATGCTCCCTTCTGGTGAGACAAGTGGGGGACATGGGGGCTGGAGACCCTCACCCCCGCCCTCTCCCAGAGGGCGAGGGGGCGTGACACGGGCTCTCAGCCCTGGACCGGATACTGGGCGAGCAGCGTCAGCAGCTCTTCTCCGTACAGCCGCACGCGCTTCTCTCCGATGTACGGCACCGTGCCCAGCTCCTCGAGGTTCACCGGGGGCTTGGACGCGAGCGTGTCCAGGATGGGGTTGGGCAGCACCACGGACGGCGTCACCTTGCGCGCCCCCGCCTTCTCCGCCCTCCACGCCTTCAGCGCGTCCTCGCGCTTGCGCCGGTTTGGATCCCTCGGCCCCTTCTGCTCCTGCTCCGGCTTCAGCTCGCCCCGGCGCGACCTCTCCAGCAGCTCGCGCACCACCGAGAGCACCTCGTCGCCGTGCGCCCTCACGAAGGCGCCTCGCACGCCCGCCGCCCTCGCCAGCTCCTTCGCGTTGCCCGGGGGTTTCACCGCCAGGTCGGAGATCGCCATGTTGGAGAGCATCCGCCCCATGGGCACGTTCTCCGCCTCGGCCCACTCCAGCCGCTTGCGGTGCAGCGCGTGCGCGATGGCGTTGGCCAGCACCAGTTGCGCTGGCGTGCACCCCGCCTTCGGCAGCCGCGGCTTGAACTCCGCGCCCACGTCCGGCCTCGCCGCCGCCTCGTCGCACATGCGCTGGCAGTCGAGCAGCACCTCCTCCAGGAGGTCCGCCTTCCGGCACTCCTCGCGCACCTGGCGGCCCAGCTCCACCAGGTAGCGCACGTCGTTGGCGATGTAGTCGCGCATCCCCGCCGGCAGCGGCCGCAGCGAGAAGTCCGACTGCTGGTGCTCCTTCGGCAGCTCCACACCCAGCCGCTCGCGCGCCAGGTCCGCCAGCCCCACCTTGGGCCAGCCCAGCAGCGTGGCCGCCCGGTGGGTATCGAAGAGGCCCTGCACCCGCACTCCCGCCTCCGCCAGGTAGGGCAGGTCGCCCGACGCCGCGTGGAAGAACTTCGTCCTTCCCGGGTCCGCCATCACCGGCGCCAGCAGCGACGCCTCCACCCCGGGCTGGAGGGTGTCGAAGAGGTAGACGTCCTCGTCCGTGCCCACCTGGAGGAAGCACAGGCGGGCGCGGAAGGCGTGCATCGCGTCCGCCTCCACGTCCACGGCCAGCTCGGTGGCCTGTTCGAGCTTCCGGGCGGCCGCTTGGGCTCCGGGGGCGTCAACGATGTCCTGCGCACCTGTTGGGAAGGTCGGCATGGCGGAGAGCAGGCTAGCGGACCAGGTATGTACGTGTAGCGTGTTTTTTCCCCAGCCGCCGCTAGGATGACAACCCCGATGAACCCCGACGTCCTCCGCCTCGAGAAGAACCTGCTCGGCCACATGGGCCGCGCCATCTCCGACTACTCCCTCATCTCCCAGGGGGACCGCATCATGGTGGGGGTGTCCGGTGGGAAGGACTCGTACACCCTGCTCTACCTCCTGCGCGAGCTGCAGCGCCGCGCCCCGGTGAAGTTCGACCTGCTCGCCGTGAACCTGGACCAGGGCCACCCTGGCTTCCCGGCCGACAAGCTGGAGGGCTGGTTCAAGAGCGAGGGCTTCACCTACAAGATGCTCAAGGAGGACACCTACTCGGTCGTCCTCGAGAAGACGCCCCCGGGCAAGACGCAGTGCACCGTCTGCTCCCGCCTGCGCCGCGGCATCCTCTACACCGCCGCCGTGGAGCTGGGCTGCAACAAGATTGCCCTCGGCCACCACCGCGACGATCTCATCAACACCCTGCTGCTCAACCTCTTCTTCGCCGGCTCGCTCAAGGCGATGCCGCCCATCCTGAAGAGTGACGATGGGCGCAACACCGTCATCCGCCCCCTGTGCTACGCGGCCGAGAAGGAGATCGCCGCCTACGCCGAGGCCCGCCACTTCCCCATCATCCCGTGCGACCTGTGCGGCTCGCAGGAGAACCTCCAGCGCAAGCGCATGCAGCGGCTGGTGGAGGAGCTGGGCAAGGAGATTCCCAACGTCCGCCAGAGCGTTCTGTCCGCCATGAGTAACGTGCGGCCGAGCCACCTGATGGACCGGAGTCTTTTCGACTTTGCCTCGCTCGCGACCGAGGGTACTGAACCGGTGGACCCGCGCACACAGACGCGCACGCACGACGACGCAGCATGAACCCAGGAAGGGTTGGCGGATGCCTCGTGAACAGGCAGTGAAGGCGCGCAAGGAGCGCAACGCGGCGCTGGTGGAGATGATGCTGCTGGCCGCCATGGCCGACGGCCGGGTGTCGCAGCACGAGCTGCAGACGTTGTTGCGGCGCGTCATCGAGCGCCCCGAGTTCGAGGGCACCAGGCCCGAGGAGCTCAACGCGCTGGTGGAGGCGAGCGCCCAGCGGCTGTCCAAGGCGCATGACCTCGAGGAGATTCTCGCCTCGCTCCGGGCACGGCTGCCGGACCACAAGAACCGGATGCTGGCCTTCGGGCTGGCGGCGTCCATCGCGTTCTCGGACCACCGGGCCACGCGCACGGAGCTGGGCTTGCTCAAGACGTTCCAGGCCGCGCTCGGCATCTCCGAGGACGAGGTGGCGCAGATTGTCGACGTCATCGAGGGTGGAGGCAGCCTGGCGGAGGCGCTGGGCGAGCCGCTCGAGCGCCTCTACGCCGAGGTGATGGTGCTGGTGAGCGCGGCGGACGGGCACCTGAAGGAGGCCGAGGCGCGGGCGCTGGTGGAGAGCTTCGCGTCGGATCCGCTCTTCCACAACGTGAGCCCCGAGCGCGCCCAGGCCTTCGTGAGCGAGGCGGTGTCGGCGCTGGTGGCCGAGGGCCTGCCGACCCGGTTGCAGGTGCTGGCGCACGGGCTGACGACGCACCCCCAGCGGCTGAAGGCCTACCGGCTGGCGACGAAGATTGCCCACGCGAGCGGGCAGGAGCCGAGCCCGGGCGAGCAGCGCATCCTCCACATCCTCCAGGCGACGTTCGGCCTGGCGGACGACGAAGTGGCGCGGCTGGACCGCGAGGCGTAAGCAGGAGCCCGGCCCCCCATGTCCGTTCCCCCTCCGAATCCGGCGCGCTTCTCCTTCCGCTTCGCCCTGCCGCCCTCGCTGGGCAACACGCTGGCGCGCGAGCGGGCCGAGCACTTCACCTCGTTCATCGAGCGCGCCCTGGGCCGCAAGGTGGAGGTGAGCGTGGCGTCCAGCTACGAGGCGCTGGCGAAGGACCTGCTGGCGGGGCGGGCGGATGCCATCTGGGCGCCGCCCTTCGTGTGCGCGCGGGTGGAGGCCATGGGCGTGCGGGTGCTGGCGCGCGGGGTGCGGCGGGGGCGCTCGTCGTACCGGGCGGCGCTGGTGACGCGCGCGGGCTCGGGACTGACGCTGGAGAAGCTGCCGGGCACGCGCATGGCGTGGGTGGACCGGGACTCGGTGGGCGGCTACCTGCTGCCGGCCGCGTACCTGAAGGCCAAGGGGCTGGAGCCGGCGAAGACGTTCTCCGCGCAGCAGTTCGCGGGCTCGTACAAGGCGGCGCTGGAGGCGGTGCTCGGCGGCACGGCGGACATGGCGAGCGTCTTCTGCCCGCCCGAGTCCACCGGGCTGACGTACGCGGACGGCGTCGAGGTGGTGCTGCCGGGGAAGGGTGGGGCCTTCGAGCTCATCGCCTACACCGAGGAGGCGCCCAACGACGGGGTGCCGGTGGGGATGGGCGTGGCGCCGGAGCTGGTGGGGATGCTGGAGCGGGCGCTGCTCGGGCTGCACGAGAGCGAGGAGGGCAAGCGCCTGCTGGAGGAGCTCTTCTCCGCGGAGCGCTTCGAGCCGGCGCCGCGCATGGGCTACCGGGCGCTGTACCGCGTGGCGCTCGCGAGCCTCTGAGCGCGGGGAAGGAGGGACCGAGGCCCTCGAGGAGCCCCGGTCCCCGGGTTCAGCGGTCTAGAGCATGTCCTTGAGGGCCTTGAGGGCCTGGATCTTCACGACCTTGCGGGCCGGCTTGGCCTTGAAGGTGGTCTCCTGGCCGGTGAAGGGGTTGATGCCCTTGCGCGCCTTGGTGGCGGGCTTCTTCACGACCTTGAGCTTCATGAGGCCCGGCACCACGAACTTGCCGGGACCGCGGCTGCCGAGGCTCTTCTCGATGTGCCCGCCGAGCGCCTCGAACACCGAGCCGACCTGCTTCTTGCTGAGGCCGGTCTGCTCGGCGATGGACACCAGCAGCTCGGACTTCGTCGGCCCCCTGTCGGAGGAGGAAGCGGACTTCTTCGCGGTAGCGGTCTTCGTCTTTGCGGCCATGTGGAGTCTCCTGAGTGGGACACACATGCCCTTATTCTCTCGCGCGCGAGTCCGCAAGATGCGGAACGGTTTCGCGGTGCGGATCCGTTGAGAGCACGAAGCCTCGGCAGCGTCCGAGGCCGATTTTTCGGCCTCGAGCGGGGAGTGGACCGAAGGCTCCGGCGGGGAGGATGCGCCCGTGGACCTCTCATCGATCAGGCCGTGGCCGAGGGGAGCCCCTCCACTCGCTGCCGGAGGTGGCGCAGCTGGGCCCGTTCCATCAGCTCGTGCAGTACGCCCATGAGGGGGCGCACGAGGGCCATGCGGGGGCTCGGGGCGTAGTCCGCGCGCACTCGCACCACCAGCCGGGTGGCCTCCTCGCCCACGCGCTGGAGCACGAACGCCCAGGTCGAGCGCCAGGGCGGTGCATGCGGCTGGGGCGGTCCACCTCCTGGCAGCAGCTCGGGGGAGCCGAGCATCAGCAACCGCTCCGGTTCGAGCTGGAGCACGCCGAATCCCTCGGAGCCCGTGGGCCTTCCCGGAATGACGTCCCCAACGGCCAGGTGCTGAAACTCGGGCACGAGCCGGTCCGCGCTCGGGATGCCCGCGTTGTCGAGCCGGTCGATGCTGTACCAGCCCGCGCGTTGGCAGCCCATCTGCACGAGCCAGGGCCAGAGGCGCTCGGGTGGGGCCTCGAAGACGCGGACGTGCGTGCGCTGGAAGCGTGCCGAGGGGAGGAGCGCGTCTCCCGGCAGGGGCTCTCTCCGAGGCGAGGGCACCCGGCCCAGGTCTCGCCGCAGCCTGCGCAGCGCGCCCCAGCGGATGGCTCGCGAGAACCGGCCGATCAGCCACCAGTACCTCCGGAAGCGCGCCCACGAGGCCGCATCCGTCGCGGTGACGCGCAGCTCGACGCCAATCCACGAGCCGCCGCCCTCGCGCGGTACCACGCTCAGGTTCCACGTGAGCTTGCCGAAACCCGGCCCGTCGAACGCGGCGAAGCGCTCGGGGGGCACGTCCGCGAACTCGATGCGCGGTTGCCAGAACCGGCCGGCGGCGCCGACCACCAGCTCGTGTCCCGGCTTCTCGCCCAGCAGGATGAACCCGTTGCCCGGCGCGACGATGTCGTCGATGCCCGAGTGGGCGGCTTTCGGCATCGGCTCGCCGCGGAGCCGGGCGATGAGGCGCTCGGGAAGGAGCCGGAGCGTGAAGAGCCAGCGGATGAAGGGGACGCGGTAGAGATCAATCGCTCGCACGGCTTCCCAGGCGCGCTCGGGGCTCGCGGCGACGGCCACGCGATCGACCTCCCGGAGTGAGTAGCCCGGCATGAATTCGTGGAGGAGTGACATGGACGCGCGCACCTCGAGCCTCCCCTCAGGATGCGCATGGGCGCACGTGTCCCGGAGCGGACCGGTGGGCCGACGCACCCGTTGAGGGGTGGACGGCCCAGGGCGAGCGCACTGAACGTTGAAGGCGTTGACGCCGGGCGTTATTGCCTGGGCCCCCATTTCCCCCGAAGGAGCCCCATGGCGATTCAAGTCGGTGACGAAGCCCCGGACTTTCCCTTCACCCTCAAGGACGGCAGCCCGGTCAGCCTCAAGTCCCTGCTCCAGAAGAAGGCCGTGGTCCTCTACTTCTACCCGAAGGACGACACGCCCGGCTGCACGAAGGAGGCCTGTTCCTTCCGCGACGCCTATGAGTCCTTCTCCGAGGCCGGGGCCGAGGTCATCGGCGTCAGCGCGGATGCGTCCTCGAAGCACGAGGCCTTCGCCACCAGGCACCGGCTGCCCTTCACGTTGGTGAGCGACGAGGACGGCTCGCTGCGCCAGCGCTACGGGGTGCCGCGCTCGTTCCTCGGCCTGTTGCCGGGCCGGGTGACGTATGTGATTGACCGCAAGGGCATCGTCCAGCACGTCTTCAACTCGCAGATCCAGGCGACCCGCCACATCACCGAGGCGCTGGACGTCATCAAGCGCCTGCGGTCCTGACGGCGCGCCGGGCCCGGGCCGGACGTCAGTGCGCCGACGTCCGCGCGGGGCCCAGCGTCCGGCCCGCGAGGGTGCTCGGGGCCATGGGGAGCTGCTCGACGTGGAACTGAGGTAGGGCGCGGAACAGCAGCCAGTCCCCGCTCGTGAGGGGCCCCTTCACGAGCTGCCCGGTGTCGAGCAACTGCCGGCCGATGGGCACGGACGCGTCGCCGAGCGCGAGCTGGAAGTGGACGTGCTCCAGCCGTCCGTTTTCCAGCTTCACCCGGCCCGCCACGTACACGCTGTCATCGCGCAGGAAGAGCTGCGAGGCGCCCTCCACGCGGCCGTAGGAGTTGTCCGCGCAGATGAGCTCGAAGGCCTCCTCGCGGAGCACCGAGGGACAGTCGCCGCTCGGCGTGTGGCCCACCACGAGCCGGTGGATGCCCGAGCGGGCGAGCGTCGCGATGAGGGCGGGGGAGGGCAGTCCGGGGTGGTTGCGCTCGTTGGCCATGCGCCCGTACACCACGCTGGCGGTGTTGACGTGCTTGCCTGGGGTGGGGGCCTGGTAGGCGATGAGCGGCTCCCACGCCGGGGTGCCATCCGGCCCGAGACGCCCCTCGAGGAAGGCGCCCACCTGCTCGCGATACCAGTGGTTGAGGGCCTCGCTCCAGGCGTCCACTCCTTCCACACGGCCGAGGGCGGGCACCACCTCGAGGCTGTCCTCGTGCACGCCGCCGTGGACGAAGAGGGTGTTGCCGATGCGGTGGGCGAGCTGGCACGCGGCGAGGTAGTCGCGCATGGCGCCCCCGGGGCCGAGCTCCTCGAGGAAGCTGTCCACCACGTCCTCCTCGCTCACGGGCGAGCCGGAGCGGGTCAGCTCGGTGTGGCGGAAGTCGAAGGCGCCGCGAGCGCCCATGGTGTTCGCGAAGATCCACCGCAGGAGCACCGGCCGGGGGCCGCCGCGCACGTCCGCGGGCGTCTTCGCCAGGGGGTGGCCGTTGAGCTCGCGCACCAGGCGCAGCTTGTTGATGTCCCGGTTGCCCGCCAGCAGCACCACCTGCGAGGGCTGCCGGCGCCAGGCGTCGAGGAGGGTGCGGACGACGCGCTGGCTGTCGGGGCCCCGGTCCACGGCATCTCCCCCGTAGACGAAGGTGGCGCCCGGCCGCACCACGAGCCGCTCCCCGTCCTCCAGGGACACGAGGGGGTTGTCCTGGCAGAAGCTGGTGAGCTTCTCCCAGATGCCCTCCACGTCCGTGAGGTAGGCGACAGGGTGGTCGGACTTGCTCGTCCCTGGCAGGGGGCTCGCCATGAGGAGATGGTGCACAGCCGGAGCGGCTTCGTCTACGACTCATCCCAGAGCGCGGCGAGCTCCAGCTCCAGGGCCTCGAAGGGCTCGGCGCGCACCCGGGCCGAGCCGGAGGAGGTGACGCGCAGGGAGTAGTGCCCGCCTTCCAGCCGGAACACCTCCAGCATGCGTGCTTCCGGGTCCACCAGCCAGACGTGCTTCACGCCCTCGCGCGCGTACACGGGAAGCTGGGTGCTCGGCCGTGGGGAGGGTTACGTCTCCGTGTCCTCGCCGTTGCCGCGATGGCCTCCGGAGCGCCGGGGCGCGGGAGCGGCCTGCACGGCGCGGGTGCGCGGGGGCGTGCGCGGACTCGCGGCGGGAGCCTCCTTCCGGGCCTGCGGGCCGGGCACGGGCGCCACCTTGGTCGACGAGGGCGAGCTGCCCTCTTTCGCCAGCCGCGGATCGTACTGGATGACGGTGGGCTCGGTGGCGAAGCGCTCCTCCTCCAGCTCCGAGGAGTACAGGTCCTTCATGAAGGACGTGAGGTGCGCCTGGGTGCCCGGGAGCCGCTCGGCGAGCAGGAAGTCCTCGAGCGCCAGCTGGAGCTCCCCGGCGCTCTGGTAGCGATCCTCGCGCTTGCGGGCCAGGGCCTTCATCACCACCGCGTCGAGCGACCTGGGCAGGCCCGGCACGGCCTCGGAGGGGAGGGTGACGCGCGCGCCGACCACGGCCTTGAGGGTGGCCAGGTCCGACTCGCGCTTGAAGAGCCGCTGGCTGGTGAGCAGCTCGTAGAAGACGGTGCCCAGGCCGTACACGTCCGAGCGCGCGTCGAGCTCCTCGCCGCGGGCCTGCTCCGGGGACATGTACGCGTGCTTGCCCTTGATGGTGCCGACAATCGTCTGCGACAGCTTCCCCGAGGCCTTGGCCACGCCGAAGTCGATGAGCTTCACGTTGCCGTTGAAGCCCACGAGCACGTTCTGCGGGGACACGTCGCGGTGGATGATGCCCAGCCTGCGTCCCGAGGGCGAGCGGGCCTGGTGCGCGTGGTCCAGCGCCGCGGCGGCGTCCGCGACGATGCGGCACTTGAGCCCCAGCGGCAGCCCGCCCTTGAGCTGGTTGGCGCGCGCGTTCACCTGGCTGACGGGCTCGCCCTGGACGTACTCCATGGCGATGTAGAGCACCCCGTCCACGTCCCCCAGGTCGTAGATCTGCGCGATGTTGGGGTGGTTGAGGTTGCCGGCGATGCGCGCCTCGTCCTGGAACATCTGGATGAAGTCCCGGTCCTCGGAGAGGTGGGGCAGCAGCCGCTTCACCACCAGCAGCTTCTGGAAGCCCACGGGCCCCTTCTGCCGGGCCAGGAAGACCTGACCCATTCCGCCAGTCGCCAGTTTGCGTAGCAGCTCGTAACGGCCGAAGGTTTCCACGGGAGGGGAGCACCATAGCCCCCCCGAGGCCACCAGCGGAAGGGACCCCGTGTCCTGGACGGGGTCCCTCGAGGGTGTCTCAGGGGCCCTCAGGGGCTCCCGGGAGGCACCGAGCAGGCGCTCCGGTAGCGGACCTCGATCGTCTGTCCCGTCGTGGGCACCGTGGCGGGTTGGAAGACGACCGCGTTGCGCGAGGCGTCGTACGTCCACTGGTCGCCGGGGAGCTTCTTGCCCTGGACGCGCACGGACATCTCCGCGGTGCCATTGGGCGTGGCGCTCAGGGTGAAGTCGGCCTGGGGCCCGTCGGCGCGCTGCAGCAGCTTGTCGAGGAAGGAGCCGTAGTCGCCCTGGCAGACGGAGCCCGCTTCACCGCCGGTGCGCCGGGCGACGGTGGAGAAGCGCGGCCCCGGCTTGCCCGCGGTGGTGCAGGCCTCGTCGGTGGGCACCAGGGCGTACAGCTGGGTGCGGTGCGCCATGCCCGTGCCCTTGATGGCCTGGAGGAACTGCACGTAGCTCTCCGGTTCGAAGCCCGAGTGGTCGTCCTCGTCGGACACCACCACCACCGCGAGCCGGGCCGTGGGGCGCAGGAAGCCCAGGTTGCCGTCGTTGGGCAGCGGGGTGCGCGGATCATCCGCGCTGGTGGCCAGGGGCGAGGACAGGCCCTGCCGCATGGCCTCGAGGCCCTGCACCAGGTTGTGGCACAGGCCCACGTCGTCGATGTTGGCCTGCACCGTGGCCGCCGCCGTGGCCGAGGTGCTGGAGACGGCCCGGGCGCGGCGCCCATCCACCGGGACGAGCCGGCCCGCGTCACCGCCCGCGGACGGGGTGGCGCACACGCCCGCTCGCGCGGCCAGGCCCGTGCTGGTGACACCCAGGCGCAGGTCCACCCCGGCCGCCTTCGCACGCTCCACCCACCCGGGCAGGGCCGCCTTCAACCGCGCCTGGAAGGGGTCCATGGTGGTGGTGTTGGACACCACGAAGAGGACGTCCAGCTGGCTGTCCGTGCCCTGGATGAAGCGGTCGAGCTGCAGGCCCTCGTGGTTCGTCTCCGCCAGCAGCGGGATGAGCAGGGGGCTCGGCTCGTTGTTGGCCGAGACGAAGAAGGGGCTGTAGTGCTGGCCGTGCACGTTGCGCGCGTAGGTGAACTCCAGCTCGAAGCCCTCGCCGGGAGCGAGCGTGCGCGGCAGGGCCAGCGGCGTCACCAGCGTGTACTGGTCACTGGTGCCCGCGCCGATGTGCGCGTCATTCACGGTGATGGGCACGGCGCACTGGTTGGACACGAGCGTGCGCCGGGGCATCGTCGGGCAGTCGTAGCGGATGGGCCCGAAGTCCACGAAGGTCGGCGCGGCCACCAGGCACGTCGCGTTGGACACGCCGTGCAGGGGCAGCGTCACCGTCGGGTAGGCCGGGTTGTTCACCGTCAGCTTCAGCTCGCCCGTGTACTCGCCCTGCGCCGGGGGCCGGAAGGCAATCATGGCGCTGAAGGCCGTGTCGTACGGCACCACGCCGCCCGCCAGCGCGCCACCCGGCATGAAGAAGGCGCCCCCCGCGTTGTTGGACAGGTGGATGTCCTTCACGGCGCACTCGTCGCGGCCGGGGTTGCGGAAGTAGAAGCCCAGCACGGCGCCACGGCCCGGCTCCACGTTGCCGAAGTCCATCATCGGCTGGGGCTTGAGCTCGTAGACGCAGGGGCCGGTGGCCCGCGCGCGGCCGGTGAGGACGATGGTGCGCTCGGGCGTGAAGAGGTCGTCCGAGACGAGCACCAGCGTGGCCTGCCAGGGGCCCTCGTCCTTGGGCTCGAAGTACACCGTCAAATCCAGCGCGTCCGTGCCCGGGGCGATGGGAATGTCGTCGGTGGTGAGCGTGGGCCAGGCGGTGCCGGCCTTCCACTCATAGGGCTGCTTGCCGCGCATGGGCACATCCACCGAGAAGTGCTGCGCGGCCCCGGTGCCCTTCACGCCGCGGAAGTAGAGGTTGCCCGTGGTGCCGCCGTTGGAGATGCGGATGGTCTGCCCCACCTTGCCGCCCACGGGCAGCTCGCCGAAGTCCAGCGCCAGCGGGGCCACCGCCAGCGTGGGCCGGCCACCGCGCGCGTCCAGCAGCACCTGCGACTGGCGCGGCTTGTCCGACTCGTAGCCCACCGTGAGCAGGCCCGTGTACAGGTCCGGCGAGCGCGCCGCGAACTCCAGCGGCACCTCCACCTGCTCGCCCGGCTTCACCTCGTGCGCGCGCAGCGGGTTGAGCGGCGTGAAGGAGCGGTCGCTGGTGCTCAGCCCCATGATGGTGACGGGCCGCCAGGTGATGTTGCGCGCGCGCGTGAAGGACTTCGTGCGCTCGTGCACGGGAATCAAATCGAAGGGCACCGGCTCGGGGTCGAACACGAAGGCGCTCGCCACCGAGCGGCCCACCAGCTCCGCCGTCGTCGGCGTGCAGGTGGCGCAGGGCCTCACCTCCACCTGCGCGCGCATGTCGCCCAGGCCCCGTGGCAGGTAGCGCGTCTCCACCTGCTGCCTGCTCAAGGGCGGCACCGTGATGGTGTCCGTGCTGAAGGCGTCCGCCGCCGAGCCCCGCACCGTCACCGTGAGCGGCAGGTCCACCGGGTTGGTGATGGTCAGCCGCAGGGCGCGCTCGCTGTCGATCTCCAGCGTCTCGAAGTCCAGCTGCGCCGGTTGGATTTGGATGGGCGAGGGCACGCCCTGGCCCTGCACTCGCACCGTGTGCTCACGGCCCGCGTTGGCGTCCGTGGTCACGTGCACCGTCTCCTCCAAGGAGCCCTCGGCGAGCGGGTGGAAGCGCACGTGCACCAGCTTCTCGTCGCCGGGCATCACCCGGCCCTCGCCCTCGAAGGACACCTCGTAGGACGGGTCCTTCCGCAGCCCCAGCGCCTCCAGCGCATGGAAGGGCACGTAGCCCACGTTGCGCAGGCGCACGACCTTCTCGCGCCATTCGCCGACCGGCACCTCGCCGAAGTCGAGTGTGTCCGTGTCCACTGCCGCCTGAGCCTGCACCGAGCGGGTATTCCCCGGCTCGTGGCACGCGACCAGAAGTGCCGCCAGCAGTGACAGCCTGAAGAACCGCACACCGCCCAGCCCCGTTGTCATTGCCCGTTCCCGCCTCGAACCCATCCGGCCCCTACCTAATCAAGACTCGTACCAACCCGGCGTCGGCGGGCAGCCCAATGAAAACAGGGGCTTGGCGGAGGAGGAAATGTAGGATGGGAACGGAGGGAACCCGTATGCCCCGGGGGGTGAAGGAGTTTTCCCCGTCTTGCTGGGCACTCCGGTCGCCTCAGCGGGCCTCGGAGACGAGCGCTTCCACCACCCGCGCCACCGCCTGGGGCTGCTCCAGGTGGACGTGGTGCCCTCCGGGAATCGTCACCGGGGGCCGCAGGGTGCGCAGGGCGGCGAGCCGTGCCCGGGCCTTCTCGTCCTCGAAGCGGAAGCCGTCGCCGCCGAGGATCAACCCCATGGGGCACTCGACGGCCGAGGAGATGGCCAGCCACTGGTCATCATCGAAGCCGTGGCCGAAGCGGCGGCGGTGGACGGGGTCGAACGTGAAGACGACGCCGCCCTCCACGGGCTGGGTGCCATGGCGGGCGAGGTGGAGCGTGACGTGCTCGGGCTGGGAGGAGTTGCTCTCCCGGAGGCGGGCGGCGGCGGCCTCCACGCTGGGGTAGGGCTTGCGGTTGGGGGCGCGCTCCATGTCCTCGAGGAAGCCGCGCAGGCGCGCGAGGGCCACTTCCGGAGGGCCGCCCGTGGGGCCGAGGCTCTCAATCAGCTGCACGCTGCGCACGCGCGAGGGGCGCGCGGCGGCGTAGGCCGTGGCGACGATGCCGCCCATGGAGTGGCCGACGAGGTGCACCGCCTGGGCGCCCGAGGCGCGCACCACCGCCTCCACGTCCACCAGGTAATGGGCGAACTCGTAGAGGCCGGGGCGCGGCAGCCAGGCGCTGCGGCCCATGCCGCGGAAGTCGAGCAGCAGCAGGCGCCAGGAGTCCGGCAGGTGCTCGGCGAGGAAGTCGAAGCTGTGCGAGTGGTCCAACCAGCCGTGGAGGAACACGACGGTGGGCGAGCCCACGGGGTTGCGCTGGCGCACGTGGAGGGCCAGGCCGTGGGCATCGACGGTCAACGTTTCGAAGGTAGCGGGCAACGGCGGCTCCTGAGGGAACGGGGCACAGTACCCCGACTCCCTCCGGCTTGACGCGCTCCGCCGTCACCGGGAACTACAGGTACGACTCGGACTTCAGGCCTGGAGCTGCACGGACTCCAGGGGCGCCGAGGCGGCGAGCACCATCGCGAGCTGCCGGGCCTGGCCCTCGGTGGTGCAGCGGTACTCCTGCACCTTCCCGTTCGCCTTCTCCAGGCGAAGGATCCAGACATCCGCTTCCTTGGACACGACGGGACGAACTTGCGACATGGCTGCCTCCTCGAGGTGTGCCTTCCCCCAGTCCCTCTCCAAGCATGCGCCGTGCCGAGGTCCCCTCTCGGCGGCTCCCCAAGGAATCCGGGGATTTAGGGCCTACCCATCCCTCCGGGGGTGACAAATCTTGCGGGGTACGGTGACAAAACGTGCAGGTAGGCCCGCACCTTTTGCGGAGTGCGGCGAGGTGACCCTGGAGGTTCTCACTTTCTCGGTTCCTGGAGGGAGCTCGCGGGGTTGCCGCGGCCCGGCGCCGGGGGGCGGCCCTGCCCTCGTGGGTGGGCTGGCCGGGACGCCGCGCTAGGGCTTTTCCGCGACCATGTTCCGAGTGCGCAGGAGGGTCGGGACCGTCGGTTCCGGTGCGCCGTAGCGGGCCGCCCAGTCCCCGCCGCCGCTGTCGCGGAGCACCTTCAGCCCCGCGGTCTCCACTTCGCGCGTCATGGTGTCGCGGGAGCGGTCGCCAATCTGGGGTTCCTTCACGCGCCCGGTGAACCACCAGCGCATGGGGCGCTCCGCGGCGGTGACTTCACCCGGTTCGCGATAGTTCACGACGAGCCGGCTTCCGGGCGCGGAGAGCCCGCTCACGTCCGCGAGCGTGGCGGCGATGGCCGCGTCCGTCAGGTACATGGTGACGCCTTCCCAGATCCACACCGTGGGCGCGGACGGGTCGAAGCCCGCCTCCCGGAGGCGCTGGGCCAGCCGCTCGTGCTCGAAGTCCACGGGGACGTAGGTGAGCCGGTGGGCCACCAGGGGCAGGCCGCGGGCACGGACGCGCTTGTCCGCCTGGGTGGCGGGGTGATCCACCTCGAAGACGGTAACGCCCGCGAGCCCGGGCAGACGGTGGGCGCGCCCGTCGAGCCCCGCGCCCAGGATGACGAGCTGCCGGCAGCCCCGGGCCACCGCCTCGGCGAGCTCCTCGTCGATGTGGAGCGTGCGCAGCGGGAGGATGTCCACCAGGGGAGAGAAGCGGCGCCGCGCTTTCTCCGGCTCGAGGCGTCTGGTGGCTCTGCGGATGCCCGCGTGCAGCGTGGACCAGGGGAAGGGGAGGAGCTTTCGCGCGGTGGGGTCCGAGAACGAGGGCACGCCGGTCAAGCCGTCGTGGGCGAGCGCCCGGAGGAAGGCGACCATGACGGAGGTCTGACTGGGGCGGCGGGCATTCATGGGGCCTCGGAGGGGTCGGGCCACTCCCAGGCGGAGCGGTAGCCACCGCCCTCCTGGGTGGACTCGATGAAGCGGGAGTAGAAGGGGTGGCCGCTGAGGGTGGCCGAGTCGCCCACCACGAAGAGGTGCCTGCGGGCGCGGGTGAGGGCGACGTTCATGCGGCGCAGGTCGGAGAGGAAGCCAATCTGCTGCTCGGAGTTGGAGCGGGTGAGGGAGACGAGGATGGCATCCTTCTCGCGGCCCTGGAAGGCGTCGACGGTGTCCACCTCGACGTCGGGGGAGAGGGGCTCGACGCGCTCGCGCAGGGCGTGGGCCTGGGCGCGGTAGGGGGTGATGACGGCGAGCTCCCGGGGCGTAAGGCCCGCGGCGAGCAGCTCCTTCACCCGGGCGACGACGAGGTCCGCCTCGCCGGTGTTGAAGAGGCTGCCGGTGTCCTTCTCCAGCTCTTCGTCGAAGCCCTTGCCGGCGGTGTCGAGGAAGAGCACGGGCGGGGCGTCGGGGGTGGTGCCGGTGGGGAGCACGTCCGCGAGGGTGCGGTCGGCCACGCTGGGGTGGGCGCGCAGCTCGCCGGCGTACATCTCCCGCGAGGGGAAGGACATGATGGCGGTGTTCATCCGGTACTGCTCGCGGAGCATGCGCTTGACGCCCTCGCCGTGGTCGGAGAGCAGGCGCTCGAAGAGGCTGACGGAGAGGCCCTGTTTGGCGGCCTCGGGGGAGAGGACGGTGGGGGGGAGCTGCTGGGGGTCTCCAGCGAGGATGACTTTCGGGGCGCGCAGGAAGCCGAGCAGGGCGAGGGGCTCGGTGGCCTGGGTGGCCTCATCGAGCAGGGCGAGGTCGAACTCCTCGTGGGAGAGGATGCCGGACTCGAGGCTGGCGAGGGTGACGCAGACGACCTGGGCGCGCTCGAGGACGCTTCTCAGGGCCTTGCGCTCGAGGGCGCGGGCCTCGTCGAGGAGGCTCTTGGCCTCGGTGGTGGAGGCGCGGGCGTTGGAGAAGCGCTCGCGGCTGCGGCCCTGGGTGCGCTGGCGGCGGGCGTAGCCGAGCAGGGAGAAGGCCTCGTCGAAGAGCTCGCGGGAGAGGACGCGGTCGGGGTGCTCCTCGACGACGATGTCGAGGGTGTGCTCCTGGAGGCGAGGGGTGACGCGGGCGGGGTGGCCGACGCGGAGGGCGCGCAGGCCCTTGTCGAGGCAGAGGTCGGTGAGGTGGTCGACGGCGGCGTTGCTGGCGGCGGTGCACAGCAGGCGCTGGCCGCGCTCGACGGCCTGGGCGGCGACCTCGGCGAGCACGGTGCTCTTGCCGGTGCCGGGAGGGCCGTGGACGAGGAAGAAGTCCTCGGCGGCGAGGGCGCGGGCGACGGCGTCCAGCTGCTCGGGGTTGAGGGGGCGGGAGGGGGAGAAGTCACGGAGCGAGTCGAAGCGGGGGGGCTCGTTGCCCAGCAGTACCTCGCGCTTGCGGCGGGCGGCGCCCTTGTCGAGCGCCTTGACGCGGGCGAGGCCGGCGCGGACGCGCTCGAAGGTGACGTCGTTGGGGACGCGGTCGAGGCGGAGGAGGCCCTCGTGGACGAAGGGAGGGGGCTCGCGGTCGAAGGCGAGCTGGACGCGGGTGGCGGTGGCGCGGGAGACGAGGGCGCGGGCGGGCTCCTTGATTTCGGAGCGGCGGGGGAAGACGGCGACCTGGTCGCCGTTGTCGAGGCGTGCGGGGAAGCGGGCCCTGTCCTTGCGGGCGAGCGTAACGAGGACGCGGCCGCCGAGGCCGACCTCCTCCTCGATGCTCTCGAGGTCGAGGAAGGAGAGGCCCTGCTCGGCACGCTGCTGGAGGGACATGCCCTCGGCGAGGGCTTCCATGCGAGCGCGCTCGGCCTCGCGCTCGAGGGCGAGGAGGCGGCCAAGGGAGTCGAAGAAGGAGACGTCGCGAGGCATGGGGAGGTTTATGCCACGCGGCGAGCCCTCGCATGGCCGGCGAGTGCGGCCGGGCGCCCGCTGGCCAACGCTGGCGGGGAAAACGAGACACCTGGACACCCCATCCCAGAAAAGGATCCACGGAAGTGCGGCTGCGCGTCGGCGCGTGCGGGAGCGGACGCTTCTGCTGCTACTGGGCAGCGGCGAGCCTCTGCCTTTCTGCGCTGGTCCGCAGCTCACAAGGAGGCATCAATTCCGCCTATGCTCTGCTACGGTTCATGGGAATCCGCTGGCTCCTGGGAGGTCAGTTGTGCAGCTCGTAACCGCTGAAGTAGGCCCCTTCAAGTCCATCAACGAACCGCAGACGGTGCATGTCGATCCGTCCGTGACCGTGCTCGTCGGGATGAACGAGGCCGGAAAGACGGTGTGCCTACAGGCGCTTGAGAAGTCAGACGACACCGTTGAACTCGCTGCGTTCGACCCGGTTGAGGACTACCCGCGCAAGGACCTGTCCACCTACCTCAAGCAGCACAAGAGCAAGCCAGCCAGGGTGACGAAGTTCACGTACCGACTCTCCAAGGAAGAGCTGGATGAGTTGAACGGCGACCTGCGGACGAACCTGCGGACGGACTTCGAGTTTTCGATCCTTCGCTTCTACGACAACACACTCACCATAGAGATATCGGTTGACGAGACGCCGGTGCTGGCGAGCCTGCGGGATGAGCCGGGACTTAGCTCCGATGTGAAGGCGGCGTTGGCGTCCATCACCAGGATCCGCGATATCCCAGGAACCCTTACACAGATCGGGCTCACCGAGAAGGATAAGCCGTGGCTCGCTAAGATCCAGCAGCGGATCAACAAGACCAATTGGGACTCCATTGTCGAATGGGAAGTATGGGAGTGGCTCAAGCCTCGCGTGCCGAAGTTTGCCTTCTTCGGGGAATACGAGCTGCTCCCGAGCAAGATAAACCTCGCGGACCTCGCCAATCGGGTTCACCAAGTCCAGACTTGGAAGGCGCAAAACCCCAATCAGTCGGCGCGGCTTGCGCCGAAGGTTCTCGAGTCTCAACACCGTGGCGTGCTGGCCCTACTCCGGATGGCGGACATCTCCGTGGAGGATTTCACGAAGCCAAGTGGGTACGAGTCGCTCAAGGCCCGACTCGAAGCGGTGTCGATTCAGCTTACCGATCAAATCCTCGAGTTCTGGAAGCAGAACGAGGACCTTGAGGTCGAGGTAGACATCAAGGCGGACCCGAACGACGTGGCGCCCTTCAACAATGGGCCGAACTTGTACCTCCGGATCAAGAACCGACGCCACCGGGGAGTCAGTACGCCCTTCCGTCAGCGAAGCCGGGGCTTCACGTGGTTTTTCAGCTTTCTGGTATGGTTCGACAGCGTTCAGCATCAGCTTGAGGCGGACCGTGAGCTACGAGCGCGTGACCTGATCCTGCTGCTCGATGAGCCTGGTCTGAATCTCCACGCGCTCGCCCAGGCTGACTTCCTTCGGTACATCGACGACCTCGCGAATAAGCATCAGGTCCTCTACACTACGCACTCGCCCTTCATGATACACACTGACCGTCTTCATCAGGTTCGGGTGGTCGAGGATCGCGTGAAGGTCGGCACGGTCATCTCAGATACCGTGAGCAGCTCTGATCCTCGAACGATTTTCCCGCTTCAGGCCGCGCTCGGCTGGACCCTGGCGCAGAACTTGTTCATCTCGGAGCGGAACCTACTCGTTGAGGGGCCTTCTGACCTCCTGTATCTCAAGGCGCTGTCGTCGATCATAGAGGCCCAGGGCAGAGTTGGCCTTCGCGAGGAAATTACTATCGTTCCGGCGGGTGGACTCGACAAGGTGGTGACCTTTATCGCACTTCTCGGTGCCAGTGGGCTCAAGTTGGCGGTCCTTCATGATTACCAAGGACGGCCAGAGCAGAAGCTCGAAGACCTCGTGAGGCAGAAGCTGATCTCACCGAAGGCAGTCCTCGACGCATCGCAGTTCCGCGACCTCGCGAGCTTGGGTAAGAGCTGGCGGCCCTCGGATACCGAGGATCTGCTGTCGCCTAGCCTCTACCTGGACTACTTCAGCAGGACGTTCGAGAAGCAGCTCGGCGGTAAGAAGGTCACCGAGACGGACTTGCCGCCCGGAGACCGAATTCTCCATCGCATCGAGCGCTACCTCGCCGACGCCGGCACACTTCTTCGCCCCAGTGGGGGATTCAACCACTATGCCGTTGCCTCTAAGTTCGTGAGCGAGCCGCCAGCGAGCGTCGATCCTGACACGCTCGCCCGGTTCGAGGCGCTATTCCGCGCCGTCAACACCTTGCTCTGATGTGAAGTCTCGCGGCGCCTCAGACCGCCGAGGGGCTTGCGCCCGCTTCCAACCGGTCGCGGGAGAGGACGCGGTCGGGGTGCTCTTCCACCACCAGGTCCTTGATTTCGGAGCGGCGGGGGAAGACGGCGACCTGGTCGCCGTTGTCGAGGCGTGCGGGGAAGCGGGCCCTGTCCTTGCGGGCGAGCGTTACGAGGACGCGGCCGCCGAGGCCGACTTCCTCCTCGATGCTCTCGAGGTCGAGGAAGGAGAGGCCCTGCTCGGCGCGCTGCTGGAGGGACATGCCCTCGGCGAGGGCTTCCATGCGAGCGCGCTCGGCCTCGCGCTCGAGGGCGAGGAGGCGGCCAAGGGAGTCGAAGAAGGAGACGTCGCGAGGCATGGGGGTGGTTTATGCCACGCGGCGGGCCCTCGCAGCCGGGCGAGTGTGTCCGGGCGCTTGCTGGCCAACGCTGGCGGGGAGGAGACCAGACACCTGGTCACAGCGGGGAAGGAGGATGGCAGTGAGCCGAAACGAAGGCACATCAGGGTGGGGGCGCGTTTCGGACTGGCATCGACGCGACGCGCGAGGGGCCTCATGGAGTAGCGTGGTGCTACCGTCAACCACCATGAGAGCCATTCTCTAATGAAATTCTTCATCATCGCGGGTGACGGGCTGCCGTCCGCATCTGACTTCGCGGCCCACCTGAACGCTCGATGGCCCGGTGCCACGGTGAAGCAAATCTCCAATCCTGAGAGGAGCTACGTTTTGGAGTTCAGTGTTGCCATGGCTGATTCACGATTGGAGGGTTTGCTTCACAGGACGAAGGGTTCCATTACATTTGAAGGTGTCCCCCTTCGGGAAATGTCGGAATTCGTCCAATGGTGCCGCTCCCTCGTACCCGCTCACCTGCCTCTACTTTTCTGCGATGAGGGTATGAGTGGAGAAGTGAAGGTGACCCCGGCAATGACCGCAGCGGAAATCCTTGAGGCTTTCTATTCGAGTGGAGGGTGAGCCTCCTCGTAGAAGGAGAGTGGTGTATTTGATCTGTCTGGGAAGGTGTTCAGACAACGCGTACAGCATGGCTTCACGGCTACGGCGACGGGACCTGGGCGTTCTTCCAGTCCCACGGTGGAATCCACGCGCACTCGACCCATCCGTTCTTCAGGGCCTCCTCACGCCCAGGGTGACCAGAGGCAGGGCCCGGAGCCCGGGGAGCATCGAGGCGGCGGGCGAAGAAGTTTCGGCCCGCCCTTGACGGAGCGGTCTTGAACTTCAACAAGCGATGCTGGCCCCCAGCTTCTTTGAGATCGGCATTCAAGAAATGGCTATTCACGGGAGGCCCGTAGTCAATGCCGTGTTGCCGGCACCACTCCGTGATGTCCGTCGCGCTTACGAGTCCGCCGGGCTGGAGCTCCAGCGCCTGGACTGCCTTCACAAGTAGGTCAGCCGTCATGATCGTCATGGATTCCTCCTCCAAGGACCACATATCAGCGAACGGAGGTGTTTAAAGGAGGTCGAGAGTGCACCTGGGGGGTAGGAAACCCCCGAGGCACCGGGCAACTCCTGGATCGACGGCTCGGATCCATGCGAACAACGGCCCAGGCCACTGGCGGACCGGGAGGCCTGGGAGGAGCGCGCATGGACGACGAGAGGAAGTGGGAGGAGCGGACGCACCTGGGGCCCTACCAGCTCAAGGAGCAGCTGCCCCAGTCCCCTGACAGCCCGGGGGAACTCTACGTGGCCACGCATGAGAAGAGCGGGGCCACGGCCCTGGTGCTCAAGCCCGCCGCCGACGAGGACTCGGCACCCACGACGGACTTCCGGGTGCACGTCATCTCCTCGGAAGTGCCGAGCTACATCGCTCTGGAGGTAGAAGACTCGCGCAGGGCGAGGGCCCGCGGCAGGCACTCGGCGGAGTCGCTGATGAGCCTGCTCGAGGAGGTTCGCGAGGGCTTGCGGCGTATGGCCCGCGCCCTGGATGATCCCGAGGAGCCGCGCTTCCCATGGCGCCTGGGGCTGGCGTTGGCGGGCACTGCCGCGGTGTGTGCCCTCTTCTTTGCGCTGGGGCGTCTGTCCCCCGAGTCCCCTCCGCCGAGCGGCCCGGAACTCCTGGCGAACACCCCACTCGCGCCCACGAGCGACGAGGTGTCCATTGAGGAAGCGGTGCCAGACATGCCCACCCATGAGGGGCTCGCGGACACCGTGGACGCTGGGACGTCCGGGGTCACCCGTCCGTTGCCGAGCGGGCCCTTCAAGGGGCAGAAGCGCCCTCCGTGTAAACGCCCCAGCGAGGTTGAGCTCGTCGGCGGCTGCTGGATGGCGCACGAGCTCAAGGCTCCGTGCCCGGAGGATCTCTACGAATTCCAGGGTAAGTGCTACGTGCCCGCCGTCAGCGCGAAGTCGGCGCCCCCGCAGTCGGTCGATCAGTGAGTGGCGCGGGGCCCTTCGCTCAGGGCCTCGCCCGGAAAGGCGTCAAAGGGAGACAGGGTGATGAAGGATGAAGAGTTGCTGGGGAAGGCGCTGCACGTGGCGAAGGAAGCGGGCCTGCTCCTGCTCCGCAAACAGGGCACGGTGCTCCCGTTCGCGCTGACCCTCGACCCGGCGGGCGACAACCCCAGAACCTATTTTCCCCGGGACCAACTGCCGCGCGCCTCCTGGGACGAACTGCTCGACGCCAGCATCGCGCATCTCGAGCGCAGCATTGGCTCGGGCGGTGTGGGGGCAATCGCACTCGTCACCACGCTCGACTCCGGAAGCGAGTCCGGCCTCGGCGTCCAGGTCGAGACTCGCGCCTCCTCGCTATTCCTGGTGTACCCCTACCGCGGAACCGGGCAGAGCCGGAGCCTCGGGGAGCCCCAGACGGCGGAGGGGTTGCTCGTGGGACCCCTCCTGGCCGAATAGGTCTCACGCGGTGCGCTTGGCTTGTCCCGTCGCCGCGGACCCCATCGAAATGCCCAGGCGCGTGGTGAAGCTGTTGTCGAACATGCCGGTGGAGTTGAGCTGGCGGTAGACGGACAGCCACTGCGCGTATTGGGGATACATCATCGGAATCTGGCCCCCCTGGAGCGTGTCCAACTCCAATCCCCAATGGACGCGCACGTCCTTCTCGGCACACATGAGCTGCTCGATGGCCTTGAGCAGGTTCATGCCGTTCCTCGTGCCGTTGAGCATGTCCAATTCAGCCATGCAGGTGACGCGGCCGTACTGGGGCGCCAGGTAGGCCTGCGCCGGCGCGGTGAAGCGGATGCCGATGGGGCCCGACTGGTACCAGTTGTGCGCCTTCGCGTACTCGGCGAACAGCGCGAGGAGCTGGTCGATGGAGGCGACGAACCGGGTGGCGTCGAAGGAGAGCTCGATGGCGTAGGCGCTGGCCTCGTTGGCGGCGCCGAGGTTGAGGACCTTGTAACTCTTGTCGATGTAGTTGGAGTCCTTCAGCGTCTCGAGCGCCGTGTCCACCAGGTGCGGGACCATGTGAGGGAAGGCGTTGATGAGCGAGACGAGCGTCTCCTCGATGAGCGGTATCTGTGCCAGGAGCCCGGAGATCCAGTTGGAGAAGCCTCGGCTTCCGGAGGTGGGACCGGTGTGGAGAGCCCTCGTGACGACGACGCACGTGTGCGCGCCCTCCACCGCATAGGGATTGACGTCGATCTCGAAGTGCCGGTGGGCGGTGATGAGGGAGGGTAGCTGTCCCGGTGGCGCGTCGAGCAGCTGCGGCTTGAGCTTCTCCCAGGTGGTGAGCGTGCGGTTCTCCACGAGGTGGTACGCGGGCATGACCTCCAGCGTGTACGCGTAGATGAGGCCCATGCAGCCCATGGCGACCACGTTGGATTGGAACCAGTCGTCGTCCTGCTTGAGGATGATGCCCGGATATCTGGCGGCGAACTTCACCGGGTCGGAGATGCCGTTGCGGGGCTCGAGCTGGTAGACGATTCCGCTCTCGGTGACGAGGACGAGCGAGCGCACGCAGCTGGCGATGGGGCCCAGGGCCGCGCCCGTGCCATGGGTTCCGGTGGAGATGGCTCCGGCGAGCGTCTGGGCGTCGTAGGCGCCCATGTTGATCAGCGCCAGTCCCACGGAGTCGAGCGCGTGGTTGAGGTTGGCGATGGTGATGCCACTCTGCACCGGGAAGAGAGTCCTGGCCGCCGAGGGATCCTTGAGCACCGAGGCGTCGAGTTGCAGCACCTGGTTCATCCCGTGCGGATCCAGGAGCAGTCCGTCCGTGACGGCGACATCCGAGTACGAGTGTCCCGAGCCCACGGCCCGGACGGTCCGCTTGCCGCGCGCCTGGGTGACGGCGTCGAGCAGGTCCTGGAGGGACGAGGGGCGGAGGATGGCCGCGGGCGTACAGACCTGGTTGCCAATGCAGTTCGACCAGGTGCCATCCTTCGAAGAGGACGTGGCCTCTTGCGGGAAGGGGAGCAACGTCTGCGCGGCCTGGATGAACTCGCGGGGGTTGCTCCGCAGGAGGGCTCCTGCCTCGAGGATGAGCCCTTCATTGTGTGGATCGCGCATCATGCGCTGGAGCAGCCCGACGCTGGACGACATGGATTTCCCCTGGGAGGCGGACGGAACGATGCGGGCGCTGGCGAGTGCGCCCGAGGCCGGAGCATGGCACAGGCCGGTTCCGGCTGGCACCTACGCCAGGTCCGCGGAGCCGCGCCGGAGCGGGCCAGCCCGAGCCGCACCCGGCCTCGAGCGGCGGTGGGGTGTGTCAACGGTTGAATCCCCGCCTGGGGAGCGCTCTCCCCGCCCGGCACCGGCTCCAGCTATAGACCGCGATGCAGTGACACAAGGGGGGTCCTACAATGTGCATCAGGTGCTCGCTCGGGCGTTCCATCCCTACTACGGCACCAAGGACGAGAACTTCAGCACGAATGACTGCATCGGCGGCTGGCGGCTGTGCAGCCCGAAGGCCGTCTATGACACGGCGGGCAGCGGCGGCCCGTGGGGCGTGGCCAGATCGGGCGCGGGAGCATTCTACGGCGGCTACCTGAACAATTGCCCGCTCACCAGCGACAGCGCTTCCGGGTGGGGAATCGGGCTGAACGCCAGTTGGAGCTACGGGGACTCGGGGGTCAGGTCCGGACACCCCAAGGGCTCGACTCAATAACGCGGCACGGTGGGCTTTTCCGTGAGCGCGGACTCTGGAGGGGCGGCGTGGGAGCCGCCCCTCGGGAGTGTCATCCGTTGCCGCCGTCTCAGGGAGCGCTGGTCGACAGGTTGGGCATGGCGATCCAGCCGTAGTGGCCGGACTGGACATACCCATACAGGAAGTCGAGGGTGCGCGAGACCTTCACCGCGCTGCCGCTGCTGCAGTCATAGAGCGGCATCGAGACGGAGTGCTGAATCTGGGCGCGCTTGAAGTTGAGCCCGGTGTTGTTCGGGTAGACGGCCTTCGTCGGCGAGCCCTTCCCGGGCAGGTTGGTGATGAGGTTGATGCGGCCATTGCGCCCCAGGTAGTGCTCGGCCATGTTGTTGGCGGGGCAATCGCTGGTCACGTGCAGGTCCAGGTAGGGCGTGTTGTTCGAGGGGATGATGTACCAATCGCTGTACGTCCCGCCCGGATTCGGCGCCGGCCGGTAGTTGGCGTCCAGCCAGTTCATGACGTTGGTGTAGCCCGCGTCCAGCGTCTCGGGGCGGATCCACCCGCTGACGGCGCCAGCGCTGGTCGGGACCGAGAAGCCCATGGCCAGGTAGTTGGCGGAGACCGTGGAGATGGTCTTCTTCGTCCCGAGGTTGATGCGCAGCTTCGTCCCGGTGGGCACGCTGCCGAGCACGTTGCCCAGGCTGTCGTAGACGAACGTGGGCGTGATGGTCGTGAACCAGTACGTCTTCGAGTTCCGGTTGCACATGCGCGGGCGGGGATCGCACTTCATTCCGCCGAGCTCGCAGTTGTTGGGGCTGTTGAGGGTGTCCGTGCCGGGGTCGCCGGTGCCGCACGCGGCGGAGTCCGCCACGGTGCACGGGTTGGCGGCCCAGTCCGCCGTACATTCACCATCCAGCAAATCCTGCTCGGAGGAGGCGAGCGCGTCCTGGTCCTGGTCGCCCGTGGCCACCACGGGCTGCGTCACTTCCGCGGCGCCGCAGGCCGTGAGCAGGGAGACGAGGAGGCCAAATCCCCAACGGCGCGAAGAAGACATCAGGCTTTGTGCGACGGATGGCATGGTGTCGGATCCTTTCGGGTAAGGCGTCGAGCAGGGGCGAATCATGCAATACCGGAAATCCATTCGCAAGCCGTACAAAGAGAAAATGAGAAACCCCCTTTCCAGGCCGGGGGTTCATGCCACGCGGAGCGCTTCGGGTGCGCGCCGGCCTGCCAGTGGAGGCGGCCGGCGCGGGTCACCCACGGCTCAAGGGGTCGCGGTGGCCGTGCGGCGCTGCGCTTCGCGGAAGTAGAAGACCTTGTCCTCCGTCGAGGCCCAGGACAAGCCGCTCTCGGGCGTCAACGCACCCGAGGACTTGATGCACGCATCCAGCAACTCCCACACCTGCGACTCGCGGAACAGCTGCGGCCGGGTGCGCTGGCACAGGGGGATGATCTGCTCTTAGCCGTGCTCGGCCAGGGTGCTGGCGGGGCAATCGCTGGTCACGTTGCCCGGGCCGCCGGCTGAATCAGGCCACCTGTGGCACGGAACGGAGCCTACGAGGCGAGTGTGCTCCCCTTCGCGAGCGCCCGCCGGCGGAGGGCGAGGTCCGCCAGGCCCGCCAGCAACAGGACCGGGGCCAGCAGCACGGCGCTGAACCAGCTCAGCGTATAGGCAATGCCGAGCACGAGGCTGGAGCCTCCTCCCTCCAGTGTGCCGGACAGCAGGCCCACGGCCTCGCGGCCACCGGACAGGTGCAGCAGCAGGAAGAGCGCGGTCACCACGAGTGCGGCGCGGATCATCGGTGTGCCTCCTTCGCGCGGGGCTCCAGCGCGCGTTGCCAGAGTGGACCTTCCACCAGCGAGTACAGCAGCACGGCATCGGCGAGCGGATTGCCCGCGGCGAAGCGCAGGCCCGTGTCGTCCGTGACGGGGAACGCGGCGAAGCGCAGGCTCGTCACGAGCCCCTCGAGCAAGGACTCATCATCGAAGGCCGCCGCGCCCACCAGCGCGAGCCCGCTCGAGCCCGCGTTCGCGTGCACCCACGGAATGGTCGGTCCCGAGTCGATGTCCTCGTAGCGCGACGAGGACTCGGGCCACTCCGCCGCCCAGGCGAAGCCGAACAGCTCTCCCATGAGCTCTCGGCGGGCGCGCTGGTACTGGTCTTGTGCGAAGTCCGGGTCGACCACCTGGAGCATGTGCGCGGCGAGCCACAGCGTGGAGCCCTCCGGCCCATCGCGCGTGGTGCCATGGAAGGTGAAGCTCGACACGAGCAGGCCGGTGCGCGCATCCATCAGGTGCTCGCGCGCCGACTCCAGCCAGCGCCGCCGCAGCTCCGAGTGGTCCCGTCCATCGGCGGTGTCGGAGAGGCGGAGCGCCGCGAGCGCGACGGTATTGCAGAAGGTCCATCCCTCGTCGGGGTAGCTCTCGGCGGCGAGCACGGGGGCGCGCTCGAGCTGGCCCGTGACGGTGTCGATGCGCTCGCGCAGGAGCGGTGCGAGGTCCGCCCGGGGCTCCACGAGCTGACGGGCGGCGAGCATGAGGGCGAGCTCCCCGTCGATGAAGAGGCTGCGCCCGCGCACGTCGTGGAAAGGCGCGCGGTGTACGTAGGGCAGGAGGAACACGTCATCGGCGAGGCGCTCGTCGCGAAGCGTGCGGGAGAGCAGGGTGTCGATGACGGCGAGGTGCTCCGCCTTCCGTTCGGGCTCCTTCAGCGCGAGGTTCGCGAAGGAGAGCACGGAGAAGGTGCGGGCCATCAGGTCCCATTCGGGGTTGTTGCGGCGGAGCAGGACACGCTCGGGGCCCTCGTCCCGCAGGGCGAGCTCGCGCAGCCGGGCGGCGAGGTCGGGCGCGAGCTCGCGGGGATCCCCAGGCCGGAACGCGAGATGAATCATCGGCAGCCACACCGCCGTGGCCAGCAGGAGCAGCAGGAGTTTGCGTCGCATGTCTCGACTATCGAGCGGCCCGTACCGGGGTGGTGGGCGGGGCGGGTGAGTGGTCGCGAACCGGCGGCGAGCGGTCGATGCGCCATGTGTGGCCTTTGTCGCGGACCTCTCCGAAGGAGTGGCGAAGGCAGTGGCGCTCCTGCATCTTGCCGAGCCCTCATTTCCACCCCGGAGGCCCTCGTCATGCGTCCGCTTCTTCTGGCTGTCACCGCACTGGCCCTGGCGGCCTGTGTCCGAAACGCTCCCGCTCCCGGAGCCAGCGATCCCTCGGCGGGAAACAAGTCCCCGGGCCTCGAGCTCGTGGCCCGGTCTTCGCGCCAGTGGACGGGAATCGCCGTCTCGAAGGACAACCGCGTCTTCGTCAACTTCCCCCGCTGGTCCGAGGACGTCCCCGTCTCCGTGGCCGAGTTGAAGAACGGGGAGGTCACCCCCTGGCCCGATGCCTCCTGGAACGAGTGGAAGCCGGGCGCGGCCGAGCAGAACCACTTCGTCGCGGTGCAGAGCGTGGTGATCGACGACAAGGACCGGCTCTGGGTGGTGGACACCGGCAACCCCAGGTTCAAGGGCGTCATCGCGACGCCCCGGCTCCTCCAGTTCGAGCTCTCCAGCGGACGGCTGGTGCGCGGCTACCCCTTCCCGCCCGAGGTGTCCTCGGGTGACAGCTACCTCAACGATGTCCGCGTCGACACGGAGCGCGAGATCGCCTACCTCACCGACTCGCAGGCCGGCGGGCTGGTGGTCCTCGACTTGAAGAGCGGCACCGCGCGCAAGGTGCTGAAGGACCATCCCTCCACCCACGCCGAGGACAACCACCTGTGGGTGCTGGGCCGCCGCATCGACCGGTCGATCCAGTCCGATGGAATCGCGCTCAGCCCGGATCGCAAGACGCTCTACTGGTCCGTGCTCACGGGCCACTCCCTCTGGAGCATTCCCACCGAGGCGCTGCTCGACACGAAGCTCGACGAGACGTTGCTCGCCGGCCGGGTGGAGCGGCTTCACACCATCGTGGCCACCGATGGAATCCTCTTCGACAGCACCGGGGTGCTCTGGCTCGGAGGCCTGGAGGATGGCTCCCTCTGCCGCTACGTGCCCGGCGGCGCCTACGAGCAGGTCATGCATGATCCCCGCCTGCTCTGGCCAGACAGCTTCGCGCAGGGCCCCCAGGGGTGGATCTACGTCACCACCACGCAGCTCCACCTGCCGCCCGCCGAGCGCGGCCCCTACGGCATCTACCGCTTCCAACCCTGAGCACGGGGCGTGAAGCGCTTCACAGGAAGCCTGTGAGCAGCAGCGCATCCCATGAATCGCGACAAGGGTGGTTTGGAATCACAGCGCCCACCCCCTGCATGGAAGACGCAATGAGAGGGGCCCATCGGCCGATGCAGCTCAGCGAGCTGGAGCCTTTCGGAAATCTTCCCGCCGGGCGATTCGATTATTCGCGGTGACGCTCGAGCAGGGCGCCGGCCCAGGTGAGGCCACTGCCCACCACGGCGAGCGCCACGGCGTCTCCTAGCTGGGGGTTGTCCCAGTGCTCCGAGAGCACCGTGGGCGCCCCCGAGGCTCCGCAGTTGCCACGGCGGTCCACGTTGAAGAAGTGGCGCGCGTCGGAGACCTCGGTGCGCCGCTGCACCGACTCGAGCATGCGCAGGTTGGCCTGGTGGCCGATGAGGCTCAGCCCGTCCGGAGTGCGCCCCGGGGCGGCCGCGAGGTAGTACCCGCGCAGGGTGTGGAAGGTCTCGCTCGCGCGCTTGATGGCGAAGGTCTGCACCGCCGCGCCCTGCTGGGTGAAGTGGCCGGCACGAGGCACCTTCACCTTGTCCGCGCCCGCGGGGTCGCCCCCGAGCAGCGTCTGCGTGATGCGCCAGGGGCCGGGGATGCGTGGACTGAGCAGCGCGGCGCTGGTGCCATCGCCCCACAGCACGCAGCTGGAGCGGTCCGAATAGTCCACCACGCGGGTGGAGTTCTCCGGGTTCACCACGAGGATGAAGTCCGGCAGGCGCTCGGGCCGCATGCTGGCGAGGAAGTGCAGCTGCGCGCAGAAGGAGGAGCACGCCGCGTTGATGTCCAGCGAGGGCGCGTCGATGTCCATCGCCTCGGCGATGCGGCAGGCCTCCGCCGGGATGCACTCGTCGGGCGAGCAGCCGCCGGACACCACCATCCCCACGTCCTTCACGCTCCGTCCCGCGCGCTCGAGCGCCATCAACGCCGCGCGCCTGCCCGTCTCCGCGTTGGAGTACAGGGCCGCCTCCAGGGCTCCGCGCACGTCGCGGTTGCGCGTCTCGCGGATGTAGTCGAGCGGCAGCACCGTGTGCCGGGTGCGGATGCCCACCCGTTCGACAATCCACGTGTCATCCGTCTCCAGGCCGATGTCCTGAAGGAACGCGTTGGTGATGAGGTTCTCCGGATGGAAGTGACCGAGCGCGTGAAGGAACATGCGTCCCATCTACCGGTGCCACGTCATCGCTCTGACACGGCCGGAGGAATTTCTCACGGCGCTCCGGCGTGACGCGGTGCTCCGGCCTGACGCGGTGCGTGGTCGTCACGAACGCATGACGGACGCGGGGCCCCGGGGCCAGACGACCCCGGGACCCTGTCCCCACTATGCCTGCTGCGCCGCGAGCACCGACGCCTGGAGCGTGTCGGGTACCGGCTCATACGTGTCCAGCCGCAGGGTGGCCGAGGCGCGTCCCTGCGTACGGCCGCGCAGGCTCGTCACGTAGCCGAAGAGGCTGGCCATGGGCACCCGCGCCGAGACGCGACGCACCGTGCCATGGCCCTCCATCCCCCGCACACGCCCGCGCCGGGAGGACAGGTCCCCGAGCACGTCGCCCAGGAACTCCTCCGGCGTGGTGACCTCCACGTCCATCACGGGCTCCAGCAACTGCACGCCCGCGCGCCGGGTCGCCTCCTGGAAGGCCAGCGAGCCCGCCATCGTGAACGCCTGCGGCGTGGAGTCCCGCACGTGCGTGCTCCCGTCGACCAGACGCACCTCCACGTCCACCATCGGATGGCCCGACAGCACGCCCTTCTGCATGGCGCCGGCCACGCCCTTCTCGATGGCGGGGACGAGCTCCTTGGGGATGACACCCCCATGCGTCTCATCCACGAAGACGAGCCCCGAGCCTCGCGGCGCGGGTCCCACCTCGAGCACCACATGCGCGTACTGCCCCGGCCCGCCGGTCTGCCGGACGTGGCGGTACTCCTGGCGCACCTGCTGACGCAGCGTCTCGCGCCAGGCCACCTTGGGCTGGCCCACCCGGGCCTCCACGCCGTACTCGGTTCTCAATCGGTCCACGATGATCTCCAGGTGCAGCTCTCCCATGCCGGACAGCAGCTGCTGACCGGTCTCGGGGTCCACCTCCACTCGGAGGGACGGATCCTCCGCGGCCAGGCGCGTCAGTCCCTCCTCCATCTTCTGCTGGTCCGCGCGAGAGCGGGCCTCGATGGCGAGCTGGATGACGGGCTCGGGGAAGCGGAGCGTCTCCAACACCACCGGAGCCTCCGGAGCGCACAGCGTGTCGCCCGTGCGCACCCCTCGCAGGTTCAGCGCCGCGCAGATGTCACCGGCGTGCACCTCGTCCACCTCCTCGCGCTTGTTGGCATGCATGAACATGAGCCGTCCCACGCGCTCGCGGCGCTGCTGGCGGGTGTTGAGCACGGCCATGCCCGTGCGCAGCGTGCCCGAGTACACCCGGAGGAACACGATGGTGCCCACGGCCTTGTCGTGCATGAGCTTGAAGACGAGCGCGCACAGCGGCTCCTCGTCCCCGGCCGCACGGGTGACCCGCACCTGTGCCCCAGGAGTCACGCCCTCGGCCGCCGGAAGGTCCGACGGCGCGGGCAGGTAGTTGATGATTCCATCCAGCAGCATTCGCACACCCTTGTTCTTGAAAGCCGCTCCGCACAGCACCGGCACCAGCTGTCGCTGGACGGTGCCCGTGCGCAGCGCACGCTCCAACTCCTCCACGGTGAGGTCCGCCAGCCGCCCCTCCACGTACTTCTGGAGGACGGTGCCATCCACCTCGGCGCACGCCTCGATGAGGCGCAGGCGCAGCGCTTCCGCCTCCGCCCGCAGGGACGCGGGAATCTCCCGGCCCTCGGTGGCCTCGCCCGTCTCCTCGTCGAAGAAGAAGGCGCGCATGCGCGGCAGGTCCACGAGCCCCTGGAACTCCAGGCCCGCCCCGATGGGCAGCTGCACCGGCACCGGGTTGGCCCCCAGCCGCTGACGGATGGAGTCCACGCACATGGAGAAGTCCGCGCCCACCTTGTCCATCTTGTTGAGGAAGGCGATGCGCGGCACCCCATGCCGGTCGGCCTGGTGCCACACCGTCTCGGACTGGGGCTCCACGCCCTGGCTGGCGTCGAACACCGCCACCGCTCCGTCGAGCACGCGCAAGCTGCGCTCCACCTCGATGGTGAAGTCCACGTGGCCCGGCGTGTCCAGGATGTTGATGCGGTGCGGGAGGCCCGCGAAGGGTCCCCGCATCGGCTTCCAGCTGGCGGTGGTGGCCGCCGAGGTGATGGTGATGCCGCGCAGCTTCTCCTGCTCCATCCAGTCCAGCTCGGTGGAGCCGGTGTGCACCTCGCCCATGGCGTGGATGCGGCCGGTGAAGAAGAGGATGCGCTCGGTGAGCGTCGTCTTGCCCGCGTCGATGTGGGCCATGATGCCGATGTTGCGGTAGCGCTCGATCCGGGTGGTGCGAGACATGAAAGACTCCCATTCCCGCCGGGTGGAGGCACCCGCGGGTTGAAGACAGACACACTGGTTGATGAGGGAAGGGGGCCAGGGGGTGCCGGCGCGCGCACGCATGCCCGGGAGCGGCCCCTCAGGGACGCTCAGGACGGCGCGAGGACACACGAAGGCCCGACGAGCAGAGCCGTGGCGGAACCGAACCCCTGCGGTACACGGGAACCAGCCAACCCGCGCACCAGGGAACCCCGGTCCGCCTGCTCAAATGTCGAGCAGCACCTTGTGGCGGGAGCCGAGACGCACGTCCGCCATCGGCGCGAGCTCGCGCACGGACGGCACACCCAGAATGGTGGAGACGGGCCTCATGACGGGAACATATTTAAAGCATCAGCGCGGATTGTCAACCTTGAGCAGACATTGAGCCGTGGCGGACGCCGGGACGTCATTGGAGACTGCTCGCCGCATGTCCCTCTGACGCGGGCGCTCGACCTGGCCGAGCCGCCCGAGTCCGTGAAGGAGTGACGCGGGCTCCACCGGAAGATACCGCGTCAGGATTGCGCGGCCCCGGCGTCTCTTCTCGATGAAAGGCACGGGCGCCCGAGAGGGTGCTCCGCCTCTCGAAGTTCCAGCCGTCTTTTTCTGGGTGTAGCTCAACTTGGTGGAGCGCGCGGTTCGGGTCCGCGAGGCCGCAGGTTCAAATCCTGTCACCCAGACATCTTCAGGGGTCGTCGCTCAGCCTGGCCGCGGCCAGCCCCCAGGCGAGGGAGCGCCCGTCTCTCCTCTCCTGGAAGCTGACCGAGGAGCGGCTCCCGCTTGGGAGGCATAGCCTTCCCATGGTGGGGGCCGTATGAACTCCGACGCGACAGCCAGACCGGCGTCCTTCTGGAACGAGACGTGGTTTCACGCGCTCGTGCTCGGGATTGCCTTCTTCGCGACGGGGCGGCTGGCCAACCAGCTCGTCCTCCCCCCGCATCCGAGCTCCATGCTCTGGCTTCCGAGTGGGCTCTCGCTCGCCTTCTTGCTGCGGAGCCCGCCCCGGCGCTGGCCTGCCCTGCTCGCCGCCCTCTTCGTGGCCGAGCTCTTCTCGGTCCACGTGCATGGCTTTCCCATCCCCGTCTGGGTTTCCAGCGTGTGGGGCCTGGCCAACTGCCTGCGCGCGCTGTCGGGCGCATGGCTGATGCGGCGTTTCGTGGGCACCTCCGTCCGGCTCTCCCGCCGGTGTGAGATCGCCGGGCTGCTCGTGTTCGGGGGGCTGGTGAGCCCCCTGGTCAGCGCGACCCTGGGCTCTCTTGGCTACCTCTTCTCGAGCGAGTCAGCCTCCTTCGGTGGGGACTGGGTGAATTGGTGGCTGAGTGACGGGCTGGGAACCATCCTGGTGGCCCCGCTGCTGCTGACCTGGACGCCCACGGCCTTCCGGCCGAAGCGCTTGCGCCGGCTCGTGGAGCTGGGCGGGATGCTGGCCCTGACGGCCCTGGGCGCGCACTTCATCTTCGGCCACACCGCCCCCGTGGGAGTCCGGGCCTCGCTGGCCTATGCCAGCTTCCCCTTCGTCCTGTGGGGGGCGCTGCGGCTGGGTCCCCTGGGCGCGGCGAGCACCTCGGCGGTGGTGTCGCTCGTCGCGCTCGGGCATACCACGCTCGGGCAGGGACCTTTCGGGGCGCTGGCCGCCTCGGCGCCGGAGAAGGTGTTCTCCCTCCAGCTGTTCCTGGCGATCCTCGGGCTGACGGCGCTGTCGCTGGCGGCGGTGGTCTCCGAGCGGTGGCGGTCGGAGGAGCTCCAGAGCCTGCTGGCGGAGGCGGGGGCGGTGCTCGCGGCGTCGCTGAACGTCCACGAGACCTTCCCACGCGTGGCTCGCCTCGTCGTCCCGAGGGCGTGCGTGGGCTGCGCGGTGTGGCTGGTGGGCGAGAACGGACTGCTGGAGCGGGTGGCTCAAGATGGATGGAGTGCCGCCCGGGAAGCGCGCCTGCGGGGGCACCTGCCGCCGCTGCCCGACAGCGTGAAGTGTTGGAGTACCCAGGAGGGCACGGTGGTGCTGGCCCCGCTGCGTGCCCTGGGCCGCGTGCAAGGGGTGCTCGTGCTCATGCGCGATGCGCGGGCCCACTCCGAGGAACGGGAGGCGCTCGCGCTGGCCAGGGAGCTGGCCCTCCGCTGCGGCATGGCGCTGGAGAGCGCACGCCTGTACACCGAGGCGCAACAGGCCATCGAGGCGCGCAACGAGTTCATCGCCATCGCCGCCCACGAGCTGCGCACGCCCCTCACCGCGCTCTCTCTGCGCATGAGGAGCCTGGAGACGCTGCTGCGCCGCGAGCAGGCGTCCGGGGCCGCGCTCGAGAAGGTCCACGCGACGTCACGTCAGCTCGGGCGGCTGGGCCAGCTCGTCGAGCGCGTGCTGGACGTGGGGCACATCACCACCGGCCGCCTGGAGCTCCACCGGGAGCAGGTGGACGTCTCCGGACTGGTGGAGCAGGTGGTGGAGTCCTTCACCGAGGAGGCCTCGCGGGCTGGCAGCGCGCTGCGCGTGGAGGCCGAGGCGGTTCCCTCGGCGTGGTGGGACCGGGGCCGTGTCGAGCAGGCCCTCGTCAACCTGTTGGCGAACGCGCTCAAGTTCGGGGCCGGCAACCCCATCGAGGTCCTGGTCTCCCACGAGGACGGGTGGGCGCGCATCGCGGTGAGGGACCATGGCATCGGCATTGCCCCGCAGGCGCTGGAGCGCATCTTCGAGCGCTTCGAGCGGGCGGTCTCGTCCCGCAAGTACGGCGGGCTGGGCCTGGGACTGTTCCTCGCCCGGCAGATCGCCGAGTCCCATGGGGGGACGATTCATGTGGAGAGCCGCCCCGGGCAGGGGTCGACCTTCGTGCTGCAACTCCCGGTGGGCGCTCAGCCCCTGGCCGGAGAGGAGCCCGTGCACCCGGCCCCGGTATGAGGGGCGGAGGCTTCGCGCGCCGCGGTGAATCCCGCGAAGCTTCGTGGCGGACCCCGCTCAACCCACCGTCACGAGCAGGTACATGAAGTTCTTGTCACCGCCCAGCTCGTTCCAGAAGCGCCGGAAGTCGTCGGGCTTCATCGTCTGGCACCCGGCGGAGCCCGTCATGGTGTTGCCGCCCTCGTGGAAGAGCAGATCATTGGCCTTGCCCTGGAAGGTGCCGTCCTTGGCGTCGAACCACCCGTCGTGGTTGACGTCGTACTGGGCGGCGACATCGCGCACCGGCCGCAGCACGTTCTTGCCCTTGAGCCAGCCCGAGTAACCCTTGCTCTTCGCGTACTCGTAATAGCCTTCCATGAGCTGGCTCAGCTCGTTGCCATTCTTGCCATCCACGTTGGCGCCGTAGCCCTTGGCCAGGTACCTGGCGCTCGGCTCCGTGTTGGCGAGGTACTCCAGGGCGTGCTTCTGGCCCTTCTTGTCGAGCCAGAGCAGGACGATCCGGTCGTCGTACTTGCCCTTGTTGTTGTTCCACCCGGTGTTGCTGCGCACCCGGAGCCCGAGGAGGGTGCGTTCCTCGGGGCGCGTGTCGAGCGTGACCTGCCGGGCCTTGAAGTAGGCCGCGTAGAGGTCGTACCGCCTGGCCTCCGACATCCCCGCCGTCTTGGGCAGGAGCGGCTTGTCCGAGCCCTGCTCCGGCGTGGTGGGCTTCGTGGGCGTGGTGGGCTTCGTGGGCGTGGTGGGCTTCGTGGGCGTGGTGGGCTTCGTCGTGCTGCCGGAGGCCCCGGTCAGGCCCTGCGTCTTCAGGGCCCCGACCATCATGTTGACGCGGCGGGCCTGGTCGTCGTGGATGACCTGGATGACCTCCGGCTCGCCGCCGAAGAGACGCTTCGCTTTCTTCGCCTTCGCCTTGGCGATGTTGACGAACCCACCGCCGACGGTGCTGCCGTCCACGACGTAGCGCTTCCGGGTCTTGGGATCGACCCAGCTCCGGATGCGTCCCTGGATGATGGACTCGACCCCGAGGCCCTGCTGTTTGAGGTAGGGGAACTGCTTCAGGAAACGGGACGCTGCCGAGGGCGACTGGTTGTAGCTGTCGAAGTACGCGGCGGCGAGCAGCACGTTGTTGGGCTCCAACCCGGCCTTCTGCGCCGCCTGGGTGTACGTCCCCTTCATCTTGCGCATCGCCGCGAGCTGCTTGCGATCGGCGTCCTCCGCGCTCTGGACGGACGCGACCTGGTACGAGAACGAGCCCTTGTTGCTCTTGCCGTTGCCCGGGTCCGTGTGTCCCTTGAAGGCGTCCGTCTTGCCGCCGCTCGGCGTCCGGGTGCCCTCCGCGTTGCCGATGATGATGGCCGCCAGGGACGAGGTGCCCTTCGCGTCCGAGAGGAAGTCGTCGAGCGACAGGGTCTTGAAGCCACTGGCGCTGACCGTGCCCCCGGGGCTCGGGTCCGTCGTGGTGGGGCCCGAGGGCCGGCTGCCGGGTCTGGCCTTGGTGAGGGCCTCGAGCGTCGCCCGGTCGACGGCGCCCTTCTCTCCGCCGGGAGGCTGGAGGCGGTTGTCCCGCTGGAAGTCCTTCACCGCGCCCGCGGTGGCCGGACCGAAGAGGCCGGCGCCCGAGTCCATCCGTTCCTGGGAGAGGTAGCCCACCTTCACCAGCAGCTGCTGCAGCTCCTTCACCGGCGGGCCCGACATCCCCCGGCGCATCACGCCCTTGCCGGCGGCCACTTCCTTGATCGTCGGCACCCGCGGATCGCCCTCGCTGGGGCCGCTGGAGACACCGGAGCCCGGCGTGAGCTCCGCCACGATCTTCATCAAGGGCCGGGGCGCGGGGAACCGGCTCTTGTCTCGCGCGAACCGGAGCGGGTCGACCTTGCTCTCGACGTAGTCGCACAGCCACGCCCGGTAGGCCTTGGTGGCGTCGTTGCCACTCTTTCGCAGCCAGGCCTCGGCCTTCGCCGTCCCCACCTGCGTGGCGAGCGCCTGCTTCGTATGTGTGTCTTTCTGGCGGAGGAAGGCGGGCGCTCCCCCGATGCCCTCATGGTGGTAGAGATAGGCGATGCGAGCCACGTCCGCGCGGCTCAGCGCGTCCCTCGTGGAGAAGGACTTCTTGAAGGCCGCCAGGTTGTAGACCGCCAGGTCGGCCGCCGCGAGGATGCTCAGGTCCGGCTGCAGGCGCAGCTCCAGCAGGGCCTGCTGCTCCGCGTCCCCCGCGACCTGCCACCCGCCCTTCGAGCCACGCTTGATGAGCCGGTGGTCGCGCGCATACGCATGCAGCGAGGTGCCCTCGCGCAGCGCCTCGCCCGTCCACGTCGAGCCGAGGAACTGGGCGAGCCCCACGGCCTTGGTGGAGTCGGCCCGCGAGTTCGTCTGCCAGAGGCCCGTGCGGCTCTTGGAGGCCTCGGCGTCGATGATGGCGGCGAGCGTCTGCGGCGGCAGCCCGGAGCGTTTGGCGGCCGCGAGGAGGTCCTTGCGGTAGACCTCGTTCACGCCGAGCGCGAGGTTGTCCTCGTCCTTGAAGTTGAGGGGCCCGGGCGTCGCCGACGGCACCGGGGTCGCCGGAGTGGGGGAGGGCTGCTGGCCGGAGGACGCGACGGCCGTGCCGCCATCGTTCACCCAGTACTCGACCACCCGGTTGCCGAAGCCCTCGTGGACGTGGCCCTGGTTGAAGTTCTTCGCACCCGCCTGGGCGAGTGCCGGGCCATTGGCGTTCACCTGGCCGGGGCGCACCACGCCGACGTGGCCGATTCCTCCGAGGTTGCGCCAGATGACGATGACGGGAACGCCCTTGTTGGCCAGCTCCTGGGCCTGCTGCCACAGCTTGGGCCACTTCGAGGCGGGAGCGGAGCCCTGGGGCTTGCCGGCCTCGCCCATGCGCTTCCAGCCGAAACGGCCCCCGTGCCGCTTCAGCCATTCGAAGGTGGCATTGGCCGTGAGCTCCGTGTGCTTGACGCTCGGCTTCGCGGGGTTTCCCTTGCCGTCGATCCAATGGGGGATCTCGCACCCCATTGCCCGGGTGACGTCCCAGAGGAAGATGTTGCAGTAGGTGATCTTCCCCTTCGGGGTGTAGCGGGTGTTCACCTTCACGGCGAACTGGTTGATGACCGCGTCGTAGGTCGCGGCGTCGCGGTGGTCCGGCTCTCCCCTGACCGGTGCATCCACCGGCACACCCGCGGCCTTGACGGTGCCGGGCGCCGGCTTGCTCCCATCGTAGGTCGCGCTCGCGCCACCGGACTGCCTGGCGGGCGTGCTTCCCGTGGTGGAGCCCGGTGGGGACTGCGTCCGCGAGGCAGGGCGGGAAGAGGGAGCGGGCGAGGGGGCGGGTGTCTGGGTGGTGGAGGCGCTGGAGGTGTGGGGGCCGCGAGGAATCCGCAGCATCTGGCCGGCCCAGAGGCGATCCGGGTTGGGGAGGCGGTTGGTCTGGGCCAACGCCTCCACCGTGACGTTGTAACGGCGGGCGATCGTCGACAGGGTGTCGCCCGATCTGATCCGGTATTCGATGCCGTTCATCCGTCTTCCACCACCCCGAGGGGGCCACCCCTGACCGGGCCGCAGTCTAGCCCAGGTTCACCCCCAGAGGGTCAGCCCTGGCCGTGAATCCGCAGGACGTACAGGGCATCCCTCTCGCTCCGCCCGCGTCCCACCACCAGCCCGCCGCGCAGGATGAAGGCCTGCTCCATGGGGTCCTGGAAGAAGATGCGCGGGGTGGGCTCCTGCCTCCGGTGGAGGGCGAGCGCGTCCTCTCCGAGCACCACCCAGTCCTCCTGGTGCACGGCCTCGTCCGGCTCCACGTGGCCCGGAATCTCCGCGAGCAGTGCTCCCGTGGAGAGCGAGAAGAAACGCCCGTGCTCGTCATTGGCCTTGGTGATCACCACGCCGTCACCGAAGGCCACGCGGAAGGGAAGCGCCGGGTGCTGGAGCTCGTGGAGGATCGACCCCGTCCGCGTGTCGACGAGCCGGACCGCGCCATCGTCGCAGCATGCGGCGGCGAGCGCGCCATCCGGGGAGAGGTCCACGCCGACCACGGCGCCCTCCGTCACCCGCACGAGCCGCCGTGAGGCCGTCGCCAGCTCGAAGATTTCCACCTCCCCCGAGCGGCGGCCGACGCAGATGCGCGGCGCCCGCGACGCGGCCGCATAGGCCACCACGGGCTCCAGGAGGGCCCGGGTGTCGACGGCGATCGCGCCGCTCTTCGTGTCGTGCAGCAGCAGGCGCGAGCTCGAGGCGGAGCCGGACACCAGGTACGCTCCATCGGGCGTGAAGCGCAGCAGGCTGATGGCGTCCTCATGGCCGCGCAGCGTGTGGAGCAACGCGCCGTCCGCGAGCCGCCATAGCCGCACCGCGCCTTCCTCCACGACGGCCGCGACCGACGTTCCATCCGGGGAGAAGGCCACCAGCCGAGCGTCGGGCTCGGAGCGCTCCCCGTCCTCGGAGGGACCCGGCTCCGCCGACAGGGTCCGCACCGGGGCGAGCGTCTCCACGTCGAGCAGCACGACGAGCGCACGCATACCGCCCTCTTCGTAGTGGTTGGCGGGATACGCCAGCAGCTTCCCATCGGGGCTCGCCACCCAGGGCTGTCCGGGCGCCGCATACGGCTCCGGCCTCATCTGTCGCACCTGGCCCCGCCCATCCAGGACGAAGGCGAAGATGCTGGAGGGGATGACCGCGAGGCCCGCCTCGGGCGAGGCCCAGAGCTCATCCACCCGGGCCAGCTCGGAGAGAGGCTCGGGCGGGGGCTCGGAGGCGAGGTCGCTCATGCGCACCACGCCGTCCGCCGCGGTGATGGCGAAGCGCCGTCCGTCGGGATGGAAGGCCACGCGGCGCTCGTTGCCGTCGGACTCCTGCGGGCGCGAGCGCGAAATCTCCCCGCTCCGTGCGTCCAGCACCACCAGCCGGTCATACGACAGCGCGCCGAGTGTCTCGTTGCCGAGCCACGCCACCTGCGAGTAGGGGCCTTCACCGCCCACCGTGCGCACGCGCGTCCACCCCTGCGTCTCGACGAGCGCGATGCCCTCGTCCACCGTCAGCGCGAGCCACGCGCCGTCCGGGCTGAAGGCCAGCGACGCCACCTCTCGCTCGGCCTCGATGAGCGCCACCTGCTCGCCGGTCTCCACGTTCCAGATGCGCGCGGTGTCGTCGGAAGCCCCGGTGGCCAGGTAGCGTCCGGAGGGATGGAAGGCCACGGACAGCACGGACTGCTCGTGCCCTTGCAGCTCCCTCAACACCTCGCCCGAGGACACCTCGAGCAGCCGTACCCTCCAGCCGAGATTTCCCGCGGCGACGATGCGGCCATTCGGGCTGAAGGCCACCGAGGTCACGCGGCCCTCCTGGCCCGTCAGCTCGTGCAGGAGCGCTCCCGTGGCCGCGTCCCAGAGGCGCACGTCATGGTCGCGCGAGCCCGTCGCCAGCAGCTTCCCATCCGGACTCCAGGCCACGTCGAGGATCTCGCACTCATGGCCCTGGAGCACCTGGGTGCACTCCCCGGTGGCGACGTCCCAGATGCGCAGGTTGTCCTCGTCATCCCACGCGCCCGTGGCCAGACGCTCTCCCGAGGGGCTGAACGCCGCGCACAGGACCTGCGCCTCGTGTCCGCGGAAGAGCTGCTCACGGCTCTCCAGACCGCCGCGCAGGGGACGGAGTGCCTCCAGCCAGGGAGCGGGATTGCGCGCGTCACGCTGGCGGCGCCAGTGCTCCGCGAGCGCATGCAGGTGCGCATCCGCCGCGCTCCAGGGCGCGTGCTCCGTTGGGGTGAAGAAGGCCTCGGCGTCGGGCGCGTCGAACCAGCGCAGGCGGTTGAAGAGGCACTGGAAGAGCGCCTCCGGATGGGCGCGCAGGAATCCGGCGTCGAGCGCGAGCGCGCTCCGGATCATCCGCAGCGTCCTCGGAGAGACGGTGGGCCCTCCGTCCAACGTCACCCGGGCCTCCTCGGGAACACGCGCGAGGGCCTCGCCCAGCGCCGCATCCAGTGCGTCCAGTCCCTGGGTGCGAGCGAGCTGCTCGAGCGTGTGGAGGTCGGTGAGCGAGTGGAGTTCGTCGGTCATGGCGCTCTCGGGTAGAGGGGGTCCCAGCCTGCGGCGGCCCAGTGTAGCGGGTCGCCTGCCGCCAATCCTTCAGGACCAATAGCCCGGCCGGTAGAAGTGGTCCGCGAGGAGGCGGGTGTTGAAGAGCATGGCGTCGTAGCTCGTGTAGACGCCGTGCCCGAAGCACGTCGCCAGGCAGTTGGGCATGGCGCCCGTGCCCCGGTCCCCGTAGTCGACGAGGTAGCTGAACCCATCCCGCGGGACGCGCGCGCCGTGGCGCACGTGCTGGAGCCACGCCTTCACGTCGTAGCCCACGCCGAGGATGGCATCGAGCCGCGCGGCCAACTCCCGCTCCTTCGCGTTGCCCGGCGGTAGGTCCGAACCGGCGATGCCCCACTGGTGCACGTAGTCGCCGTTCTCGGTGTGGAGGACACCGGCGACGGTGCTCCCGCGGGGCTCGGCCCCCCGGTGATTGATGACGTGGAGGACGCGGCACCGCCGGCCCGTGGCCCAGCCATAGCGTGGCGGCATGCCGAAGGTGGCGAAATCGAGCCGCGCGCGGGCCACCGTGCGAGCCATCTCCTGGAGGGCGTCCGCGGGCTCGCCGGCGTCGCGCACGGCCTGCCAGAGCGCCTCCGCGGTCCGCGCCGGGTAGACGAGCTGCGTGAGCAGGGCGAGCACCTGGCCGCCGTGGCTGTGTCCGAGGAGCAGCGCCCGCTCGCGCCCCAGCTCCGAGGTGGCCAGCAGCCGCAGCAGGTCCACGGCCGCGCGCAGGCGGGCGACATGGTTGTTCGCCGAGGACCAGACGAAGCGCGTGGCGCGCACGTCGCCGCCCAGGGCCTTCTGGAAGAGCGAGACGTACTCGGGGGTGTAGTTGCCGAGATCGCGCAGGACGCGATCGCTCGGGAGCTTGGAGAGACGTTGCAGGGAGGGCATGAGCCCCGGGCCCAGCGCCGCGAGAGGCCCCGCGAGCGCCGTGAGCAGCTGGGTGGGGTCGTGGCCGACGAAGGTGCCGTGCACGAAGATGACGTGGCGCACCCCGGCGCGGCGCAGCCGGAGGCCGGCCTGCTCCATCGCCTCGCGCCAGGCGGGGGCCTGGGCTTCGAGAGCGGGCGTCTCTCGGGCGATGGGCGGCATCGCCTCGAGCGCCCGCACCGCGAACGTCCCCGGCTGTGGCGCGGCGTCGTACTGCTGGGGTTGGCAGGGGGCTGGCGTCGGACGGAGCCGCCACGCGACGACGAGCCCGGCGAGGGCGGCGGCGAGGAGCAGGAGCGTGAGCCACATGCCCACGTTCCTATCACTTGTCCGGCCTCCCAGCCGAGCAGGGGGCCTGTACGAATCCTCTGACACCTTCCCGCGGCCTTCCCGCCAGGGCCGCCTCAGTGCACCGTGGGCCCGGGGTCAGGCGGCTGCTCCCCCAGCCCGAGCGCCGCCCGGCACATCTTCGTGTAGAGGTCGCGGAAGATGTTGTCCGGGTCCGTCAGCTGTTTCACGGCCTGGTAGGTCTCCTTGTTCCAGATGCTCCAGAAGGTCTGCTCGTCGTAGTAGTTGTACGAGATGAGCGTCTTGGTGCCGTTGACCCGCAGCAGCTCGTCCTCGAATTCCTTGTAGAGGTTGCGGCCCGGCTGCTGCTCGAGCCCGTAGACCGCGAGGTCCAGGAAGAGGGGATCCTTCACGCCGGACCACCAGCGGGGCGTCTGCCACTCGTAATCCCGCATGCGTCGGTAGGGCACGCACCACACCGGGTAGAAGTGCATCTCGCGGTGGTACCAGTCCATGAACTCGGCCGAGCGCGAGAAGGGGATGAACACGTCCACGATGACGGGCGGGTCCTTCTTCGGCAGCAAGCGGTGGAAGCGGTCCGCGGCCCGCAGCACGCTGTCCGAGTGCACCAGCTTGCCGAACAACGCCCGGCCCACGAGGCTGCTGGGCTTGACGTGGGTGACGCCCCGGTCGTAGCGGTAGAGGTAGTCGTAGAGCGTGAGGTAGTCCTCGGCGCGGCGGGGGATGCTCTCGCAATACGCCTTGAGCCAGTCGTAGCGGCTCACGTACGGGGCGCGCTCGGCGAAGCGGCCCACGCACAGCACGTGCTTCGCCGGGGAGAAGATCTGCCCGTCGAGGTAGTCCACATCTCGGGCGGTGAAGTAGCGCCAGATGGCCTGCTGGAAGGCCTCGAGCGAGGTGTACGTCTCGTACGTCACGTGCACGTAGGGCGCGGCGCGGATGAGCTTGAACTTCAGCTTCGAGAGCACGCCGAGCGTCCCGAACGAGCCGTGGATCATCTGGAACACGAGCGGGTTCTCTCGAGGAGAGCAGCGCAGCACGTCTCCCTTCGCGGTGATGAGCTCGTATTCCAGACACGTGTCGTGGAAGCCCCCCTCCCGGAAGGACATGGACTCGATGGAGCACCCCGCGACGGCCCCTCCGAGGGTGATGGTCTTGTGCTCGGGGACGATGATGGGCACGAGCCCGTAGCGCCACGTCGCGCGGACCACCTCCTCGAAGGTGACCGCGGGCTCGGCCGTGCACGTCATCGCCACGGGATCGATCTCGAGAATCTGGTCGAGGTCACTCAGGTCGATCTTCTCGTCGCCGCGCCGCTGGTCGTTGCGCTTGGGCACCTGATGCGGGGGCGTCTTCTTCTTGAAGGACACGGGCCGCGTGCCCGTCCGCTGCCGCAACTGCCGCGCGATCCGCTCGAGCTTCGCCTCGTGGCGCCCATCGCGTCGCGTGGGTTCCTCAGACAAGAGCACGTCAGGCGCCGGGTCCATGTGCATTCCATTCCTCCGCCGCGTGAAGGTGGGGGAGTTCCCCACTCCTGGGGAGGCCCGGCCCGTTGGAGCAGCCCTCGTCCGCCCGGTTGCCCGGCAGGCGTCCCAGCCGACGGTCAGGCGGCTCGTGTGGACGAGCGCAGGACGTTGCCGTGGCCGAAATCAACCGCGCGTTCGTGATCGGGGAGACGAGGCCGCCACTGCCCATGAGCACCAGGTCCGGCGCCGGCCTTCAGCTCGCGCACCTCGGCGGCGAGGTCGCCCTGGAGCCGCGTGGTGTTCGTCCACGAGGCCTGCTTCTTCAAGTGGGGGAGGCGGTCGAGGATGACTTCGCTACAGGCCTGACGCACAGCTCCCGCGGCACCTGCCCGCCACGCTCAAAAGCTCCCTGAGCTTTCCTAGGGGTCTCAAATGTTGATAGATGGCTGCCCCGGCAGTGGCCGCCGTTCGCTCAGCTACGTCCGTCGTGTCTCGAGCCCAACCCCCTTACTTCCCCCAGGGATGCCCTCGTGCATGCGAACGAAGCAAAAGTGGCTCCCCCCCCGAGTTGCATTCCACTCATGACGGCTCCGCTGCGAATCCGCCGGTCTGCATCGCCGCCGGCGGGTTCCCGCTCCCCCCTCCTGGCCTTGCGAGGTTCCATGACTCCTCTTCGTCCATCTCACCTGAAACTATTGGTCTTCCTCGTAACGACCGTGCTCGCGTCAGGAGCGCTGGCGCAAGGCGTTACGGGTTCGGCGGTGACCGGAACCATTACTGGCGAGGACAAGAAACCGCTCCCCGGCGTGGTGGTCCAGATGCGCAATACGGCCACCGGTACCTCCTTCACCGCGGTGACCGGCACGTCGGGAAGCTACCTCCTCGACAACCTCCCCCCGGGAGGACCGTACACCCTCACGGCCGCCATCGATGGCTACTACGGGCACACCCGTACGGACATGCGGCTCGTGCTGGGCCAGCGGCTCATCCTCAACCTCCAGTTGAAGCCCTTCGAGGAGTTCCAGGAGGAGATGTCGGTCGAGGCCACCCCGATCGACGAGCTCCAGGATCAGGGCCGCACCGGCCCCTCGACGACCGTGGACGCCACGCAGATGTCCCGGCTGCCGCTCCAGGGCCGCAATTTCACCGACCTCATCTCGACCACCCCGCAGGTGAGTGGCAACGCGATGGCCGGCCAGAACAACCGCTTCAACAACATCCAGATCGACGGCGCGGCCTACAATGACATCTTCGGTCTGGCGACCTCGGGCACGCCGGGCGGCCAGGCCAATGCCAAGCCCATCTCCATCGAGGCCATCCAGACCTTCGTGGTGCAGGTGTCCCCGTTCGACGTGCGCTACGGCAACTTCGCGGGCGGCATGGTGAACGCCGTCACCAAGAGCGGCACCAACGAGTTCCACGGCTCGCTCTTCGGCTACGGGCAGAACAAGGCGCTCGCCGGGTTCCAGGACGACCCGACCTTCCTCGGCTACAGCATCTGGCAGTTCGGCGGCAGCCTGGGCGGTCCCATCGTGAAGGACAAGGTGCACTTCTTCCTCGCGACCGACATCCAGGAGCGGCAGTCCGCGTTCGGCAACCAGTTCCAGATCGGTGGCGTGGACCCGGAAGCCGACGTGGCCAGGGCGGGGTTCACCCAGGCGGAAGCCGAGCGGTTCAACCGCATCCTCACCGAGAAGTACGGCGTCCCCGACGCGGGGACCGCCCTGGCCACGGAGCTGGGCAACCCGGACCGCAACGTCTTCGCCAAGGTCAGCACGGGTGTCATCCCCAACAGCTACCTGGAGCTGTCGTACAACTTCGTGGGGGCCCTGCAGGACACGCTGACCCGCGCGCCGACCAGTCCGTCCGTGCCGGGCCGCCTGCGCGACGGCTACCAGCTGTCCAACGCCGGCTACGCCCAGAAGACCCGGACCCATACCGCCCGCGCGAAGCTCACCTCGACCTGGCTCGACGGCCAGCTCTCCAACGAGTTCCTGACGGGCTTCTCCATCATCCGCGACGCCCGGGATCCTTCCTCGGATGTTCCGCTGATCCTCGTCAAGGCCGGCAAGCTCGGCGCGGCCGACTCCTGGTTGGCGGCGGGCGGCGAGCGCTTCTCCCAGCTCAACCAGCTGGACCAGGACATCTACCAGCTCCAGGACAGCCTCACCCTGGCGCTCGGCGAGCACCAGCTCACCGCCGGAACGAGCACGGATTTCCTCAAGCTGCGCAACGCCTTCCTGCAGGCGTCCACCGGCGTCTGGGCCTTCGACAGCCTGGACGACTTCGAGGCCGGAATCCCCAGTGCCTTCCAGCGCCGCTTCGGGGTCAGTCCTCTGCAGGAGCCGGGCACGGCCGCGTTCACCGTGGTGCAGCCGGGCTTCTACCTGCAGGACAACTGGGCGCCGGTCCGGGGCCTGACCATCACTCCCGGTATCCGGCTCGACGTGCCGTTCCTGTCCAAGGCCAACACCAATCCCGTCCTCGTGAACAACGCCGCGCTTCCCATCGACACCAGCCAGGTGCCGAGCGGCAACATCCTCTGGTCGCCCCGGGTGGGCTTCAACTGGGACGTGGAGAACAACGCCAACACCATCGTGCGCGGCGGAACCGGCATCTTCTCGGGCCGGCCGCCCTACGTGTGGGTGGCCAATGCGTACAGCATCAACGGCCTGTCCCAGGTCGAGCTGACGTGCCAGCGGGCCGCGGGCAGCCGGCAGGTGCCGGCCTTCACCGCCGACCCCAACGCCCAGCCGTTCGACTGCGCGGGTGGGACCACGCCGCCCACGGCACCCACCAACCAGGGTGAGATCGACTACTTCGACCCGAAGACGAAGTACCCGCAGAACTTCCGCGTGGCGCTCGGTGCGGACCGCCGCCTGCCCTTTGGCCTCATCGCCACCGCCGACCTGCTCTACACGCGGGACGTCAACGGCTGGTACACCACCGACGAGAACCTGGTGGCCCAGGGCCAGGACGGCGAGGGCCGGATGGTGTACGGCAAGCTCGCGACGGGTGGCACGGCGACCGCGCCCCGGCTCACCTCCACGCCCACCCGCGTCGATGCGACCAACCTCGTCCAGGCCGTCAAGGTGTTCAACAAGAACGGCGCCCGGGTCTACAACGCGACCCTCCAGTTGCGGAAGGAGCTCAGCGACATCCTGGATGTCAGCCTGGCCTACAGCTACACCAACGCCCGGGACCTGATGTCGCTCACGAGCTCCCAGGGCCTCTCCAACTTCCAGTTCGCTCCCGTCGACGGGGACATCCAGAACCGGAACCTGCGGCCGTCGGCGTTCGATCGCACCCACCGGGTCACCCTCACCGCCAGCGGCTCGCTGCCCTTCGGCTTCAACGGCGGCATCATCTACACGGGCCAGTCGGGCCTGCCCTACACCTGGGTCGTCAACGGTGACGTCAACGCGGACGGCATCAGCGGCAACGACCTGGCGTTCATCCCGGCGGATCCCAGTCAGATCTCCCTCCAGGACCCCACGCAGTACGAGGCCCTGACCAGGTTCGTCGACAGCCAGCAGTGCCTGCGTGAGGCCAAGGGCCGCCTCGTCCATCGTGGCGAGTGCCGCAACCCGTGGCAGAGCTTCGTCAACGTCCGGCTCGGCTGGGTCTCGCCCGAGTTCATCAAGGGCCAGCGGCTGGAGGTGCAGGCGGACATCTTCAACGTCCTGAACCTGCTCAACAACAAGTGGGGCCTCTTCAACCAGGACGCGCAGTTCGAGACCCACGGCTCGCAGTTCCTGCGCGCGGTGGGTTATGACGCCGCGAACAACCGTCCGCTCTACACCTTCGCCGAGCCCTCCACGGTGACGACCACGGTGTACAGCCCCACCCTCTCCCGGTGGCGCATCCAGCTCGGCGCGAGGTACCTCTTCTAGTCAGCGCCAGAGCCCGACACGGTGTGGGCCCGGGGCCCTCCGCGAGCCATTCGCGGGGGGCCCTTGTTCAGCAGCTTGGAGCTGGAGCTCGCCGTTGATCTTGAGTTCGCAACCGGGGCAAGCCCACCTTTGCACCACGTCGTGACGTACTTCGAACCGCAGCCGGCTCCGGCCCAGGTGCCCGTGCGGCTCGCGAGCCCGTTCGCGCCCGGCCCTCCGCATCCCCTCGCGCACCGGGCCGCCGAAGCACTGCGCCTGCAGCTGCGCCGGGGCGAGCTCGCCAGTGGACTGGACCTCGGCGCTCTCGACAAGCCAGGCGGCGGCAAGATGTTCGGAGTGCTGGTCGTCTCGGCTCCGGATGGCCGCGTGGGCTACCTCCGTGCGTTCTCTGGCATGCTCGGCGGCAAGTGGCGGCTCGACGGGTTCGCACCGCCGCTCTTCGATGCGGCCGCACGTGAGGCCTTCTGGCCCGCGGGAGAGGCCGAGCTGCGCACGCTCGACGAGCACCTGCGTGCCGAGCGCTCCCGGCAACTGTGGCAGCAGCTGGCCTCGACCTACATCATCCCGAATGCGCGGGGCGAAGAGCGGCCCCTGGGTGCGTTGTTCGCGCCGAAGCCGCCGCCGGGTGGCGCGGGCGACTGTGCCGCACCGAAGCTTCTCGGTCACGCCTATCGCCACCACCTCAAGCCACTGGCGCTCGCTGAGTTCTGGTGGGGTGCACCGCCCCTCACGGGGGAGCGGCACGCGGGAGAGTACTATCCGGCGTGTCGCGCCAAGTGTGGCGAGGTCCTGCCGTACATGCTCCAGGGGCTGTCCGTCGATCCGGCACCGCCGCTCGATGGGGCACCGGGCCAGGAGGAGCTCCGGCTCGTGTACGAGGACCCGTGGCTGCTCGTCGTCGACAAACCCCGTGGGCTGCTCTCGCTCCCCGGCCGCCATTCTCCACTCCGGGACTCGGCGCTCGTCCGCCTCCGGCGGCGCTACCCGGAGGCGCCCGGGTCGCTCGTGGTGCACGCCCTGGATGCCGAGACCTCCGGGCTTCTGCTCGTCGCCAGGGACCGGGAGTCCCACGCGGCCCTCCAGCGACAGTTCGCGCGGCGCGAGGCCGACAGGCGCCATGTCGCATGGCTCGACGGCCACGTCGCGGGTGACCAGGGCGTCGTCGAGCTTCCGCTTCGGGGCAAGCGCGCCCTCACCGAGTGGCGTGTCACGCAGCGGACCGAGCGCCGGACCCAGGTATCGCTCGTGCCGCGTACGGCGCTCCCGCACCAGCTTCGCATCCATGCCGCGGACCCGCTCGGCCTCGGGGCCCCGATCGTCGGTGACCGGCTGTACGGCGGGAACGACACGGGCCTGATGCTCCACGCCGAGGCCCTGAGCTTCCTCCATCCGCACACGGGGAAGCGTTTCGACCTCGAGTGCCCCGCGCCCTTCTGAGGCCGGCGGGTGCGCTTCACCCCGCACCGTCGGGTGCCCGAGCGCAGTGGGATGCTACAGGTGGCTACGAATTTGCTCCGGCCTGTATCCCGGGTGAGGGTGACTGGCGTCGTCCCGCCCTTCGAGATCCACTCTCCCCCGGAGCCCGTAGATGAAGAGCCTCCTCACGGTCCTGGCCGCGCTCACGGTGGCGACCGCGCCCAGCGGCGACGCGCCGCACCCGCTGCACGTGGAGTTGGATACCGCGGCTCTTTCGGCGCTGCCCCCGACGTGCTTCCGCACGCCCGCGGCGGCCTGGCCCGCGCCCGGTCCGGAGCAGGGCTTGACCTGGGTGCTGCGCACCGAGGCGGGTGGCCGGAGCGTGCTCGAGCTCGGCGCGCCCTCCTTCGTGCTCGGCGACGCAGGGCAGGTGACGTTGCCCCAGCAGTTGCTCGGCTCCGATGCGCGCTTCTCCTTTCAGAGCTTCCAGGCGCGTGTGGAGGGCGCGAGCGTCCTGACTCGTCAGACCGCGGCCGAGGTCGTGCTCGCCCCCGGCGAGGAGGTCTGGACGGGAACCCTCACCCTGAGCGCGCGCGACGGGTGCCGCGACGGCACCTGCCAGCTCACCTGCGAGGTGACGCTGCCCTTCACCGCCACGCCCGTGCACCTCCACCTCGCGCGCGCGGAGCGCTGAGCCACCCGCTCATCCCACGAGCGGGCGGCCCCTCCCTCGGGAAGCGCACCCACGAGCCAGGAGCGCACGGTCCTGCCCGTGCGGTACTTGCCTGCCCCTCCTTTGTGGGTTGCCCAGCCATGCCTCCGGGAGGGACACGCCCCGCGAGACCACGGCCCCGCCCATGGGGCGCTGCTTACCTTCCATGGCGGGGTTACACCCGTCTGGAGGGAGGCGCGATGGCCATTTGGAAGGAGTTCAAGGAGTTCATCTCCCAGGGCAACGTCATTGGTCTGGCCGTGGCCGTGGTGCTCGGCGGCGCATTCGGTCTCGTCGTCGCCTCCTTCACCCATGACATCCTCATGCAGCTCATCGCCGCCATCGGGGGCAAGCCGGACTTCAGCAATCTCCGCTTCACCCTCAACGGCGCGGAGATTCGCTACGGCAACTTCCTCACCGCCGTGGTGAGCTTCTTCATCGTCGCTCTCGCCCTCTTTACCATGGTCAAGGGCATCAACCGGTTGCAGGGGCTGCGCCGCAAGAAGGAGGAGGCCGCCCAGAAGGCCCAGGCCCCCCAGGAGACGGAGGTGGACCTGCTGCGTCAGATTCGCGATGCCCTGGCCCAGCGCCGCACCGTCTGAGGCGGGCAAGCTCGCGGGCGGAGCCGGGAGAGGGAGGGGACGCACCCACGCCTGGCAATTCCCGTCGAGAGCACGCATTGCGAGCGTTGCCCGCCAGCCCAACCATAAGGCTATGGCACCAGTCACCCAGACGGAACCCATGAAGCGCAGAGCCTATGAAAAAGAGCTTCGCAAGCTCCAGGCCCAGCTCGCCCTGCTTCAGGACTGGGTCAAGCAGGAGGGGCTGCGCGTCGTCGTCGTCTTCGAGGGAAGGGACGCCGCGGGCAAGGGCGGCACGATTCGCGCCATCACGGAGCGGGTGAGTCCCCGGGTGTTTCGGGTGGTGGCCCTCCCGGCCCCCTCGGACCGCGAAAAGACCCAGATGTTCCTCCAGCGCTACGTGCCCCATTTCCCCGCGGCGGGCGAAATCGTGATCTTCGACCGCAGTTGGTACAACCGGGCCGGGGTCGAGTTCGTGATGGGCTTCTGCACTCCCGACGAGCACAAGCGTTTCTTGAAGGGTTGCCCTGTCTTCGAGAAGTACATGGTCGACAGCGGAATCCTCCTGCTGAAGATCTGGCTCGAGGTCGGCATGGAGGAACAGCAGAGGAGATTCGAGGCCCGGGTCGAGGATCCCCTCCGGCAGTGGAAGTTGAGCCCGATGGACGTCGAGTCCTGGACACGCTGGTACGACTACTCCCGTGCGCGTGACATGATGTTCGCCGCGACGGACACGCCGTATGCGCCCTGGTTCATCTTGCGGTCCGACGACAAGAAAAAGGCGCGGCTCAGCTGCATCCGCTTCCTGCTGGACAAGATTCCGCACAAGAAGGTGAAGCGCCCCAAGGTCAAGTTGCCCCGCCGTTCCATGCGTGGGGCCTATGACGACAACGCCTCGCTCGAGGAGCGGAAACGCATCCCCGAGAGTTACTGAGAAGGCCTGTTCGCGCCTGCGCGAGTCGCTCGTCACCGGCGGCGGCTTCTACCTGGTGCGGACGGTGCCTGGCGGGCACGTGTGACTGCGCACCACCCTCGCCAACCCGCTCACCACCGACCTGGAACCCTCCGCGAAGGGAGCGCTCTTCCGTACGCGTGCCGAGACTCCGTGATGGCGAGCCCTCGGCGCGAATTGTCCCCACGGTGCCCAGACCTACTTTCTTCATTGGGGACATGCATCGACAACAGGAGGAGCAAATGGAGACGACACAGAGAACTCAGGCCCGGGAAGCGCCCAGGACCGGATGGGGAAGTGACACCCAGCCAGAGCCCGGTGTCCTCATCGAAGACCATGCGCTCATCGGGGATCTGTACACGGCCGCGCTCATCGCGCGAGATGGGTCCGTCAATTTCCTCTGCCTCCCGGACTTCGACTCGGACGCGTGCTTCGCGTCGCTGCTGGGAACACCCGCCAACGGACGGTGGAAGCTCGCTCCGACGGCGCCCGTGCGCGAGGTGCGCCGGCGCTACCGCGGCAGGACGCTCATCCTGGAGACGGAGTTCGTGACGGACGAGGGCACGGTGCGGGTCGTGGACCTCATGCCCCCGCGCAAGGGCAATCCCCACCTCATCCGCTGGGTGGAGGGAGTGCGGGGCAAGGTGACGATGCGCTCGGACCTGCGCCCCCGGTTCGCCAACGGCTACACCATTCCCATGGTGAGCAGGCGGGACGGGAGCTTCGCCGCCGTCGCCGGTCCGGACGCGGTCTATCTGCGCGGCGGGCCCGGTGAGACGCCCCCTCCGTTCGACTCGGAGTTCACGGTTCAAGCCGGCCAGCGGATTCCCTTCGTGCTCACCTGGGCACGGCCCTTCTCGGGAATCCCGGAGCTGATCGATCCGGAGGTGGCCCTGCGCGAGACGGAGTCCTACTGGGAGGAGTGGGCCGCGCGGATCCGCCCGCCCTCGGAACGCGATGCGGACGTGGTCATCCGCTCGCTGCTCACCCTCAAGGCGTGCACCTTCGAGTCCACGGGGGCCATCGTCGCCGCTCCCACGTTCGGGCTCCCGGAGACCCCGGGTGGGGAGCGCAACTGGGACTACCGGTTCTGCTGGATCCGTGACGCGGCCTTGACGTTGAACGCGCTCATGCGTGCCGGCCTCGGAGACGAGGCGAAGGCGTTCGGCGACTGGCTGATGAACGCCATCGGAGGCGCGCCGGAGCAGATGCAGATCATGTACGGCATCCGGGGCGAGCGGCGCCTCACCGAGGTCACGCTGGACTGGCTGCGAGGTTACGAAGGCGCCCATCCCGTGCGGATCGGCAACGGCGCCTATTCGCAGTTCCAGCTCGACGTCCTGGGCGAGTTCGCCGCGGTCCTCTCCGTCCATGCGAAGCTGCTGGGCTCGCTGCCAGAACGCGGCCAGAAGGTCCTCAAGACCCTCGCGATCCGGGCCTCCGAGGTCTGGAAGGAGCCAGACCATGGCATCTGGGAGATGCGGGGGCCGAAGCGCTCCTTCACCGCCTCCAAGGTGGCGGCGTGGACCACCATCGATCGCTGGGTGCGCGCGATCGAGGATTACGGTTTGAAGGAGGACAAGGCGCCGTGGGTGGCGCTGCGCCAGACCATCTTCGACGAGGTGTGCACCAAGGGGTTCGACTCCCAGCGCAACACGTTCACGCAGTACTACGGCTCGAAGGGCGTGGACGCGAGCCTGCTCTTCATCCCGCTCTCCGGGTTCCTCCCGGCGGAGGATCCCCGCGTCGTCGGCACGGTGCGGGCCATCGAGGAGGAGTTGATGCCGGAAGGGCTGGTGCTGCGTTACCTGACGGAGGACAGCGTGGACGGACTCGCCGGCGAGGAGGGGGCGTTCCTCGCCTGCTCCTTCTGGCTGGCGAACACCTACCACCTCATGGGGCGGAAGGAGGACGCGCGGCGGCTCTTCGACAAGCTGGTGGCGCTCCGCAACGACGTGGGTCTGCTCGCGGAAGAGTACCTGCCCGGGCAACGCCGGCAGATTGGCAACTTCCCCCAGGCGTTCAGCCACCTCGCGCTCGTGAACAGCGCCTACAGCCTCGACGAGGGATACAAATCCCCGTACCAGTACCAGTAGAGGCTCCCCCCAGCAGGTGTGGAGGAAGGCGTCTGGCTCCCGTCAGCGGCCTTCCTCCGGCCCTCCCCATCCTTCTGATGCGCCTGCACGCGCGTGGGTTGGTTGCAGGACAAACCGGAAGATTTTACCGAGTGCGGGGCTGTTGTTTTTTCAGTGTTCCTGGGGACGGCGCCGTTCTCGTGGGCGCCTCGATGCGCTCGCTGTTCGCCGACAGACGCTCAACCTCCCAAAATTACAGGGGAAGAGCAGCTCCTGTTCAGCACCGCCCCATGAGCCGAGGGGTGGCATTTCAATTGCTTTGGGCCCTGCCGGTTTGGGGGAGGGGGTGGTGACGGCGCAACCAGGAGAAACGCGCGTGAAAGTGGCCAAGGATATCGTCGCTGGGAAAGAAGCGGTGGGGGGGTCTGCCTCCTCGCACCCTATGGAGCTCCACTACCGGCTCGTCGTCCAGAGCATGGAAGAAGGAGTGGTCTTCCACGATCAGGACGGCGTCATCCGCGCCACCAACCCGAGTGCGGAGCGCATCCTGCGCATCCCGGCGGATGTGCTGCTCGGCAGGCGCTCCGTGCTCGAGCGCTGTGAACCGCTTCGGGAGGACGGCGGCCCGTTCTTCTTGGAGCATTGTCCCGCGCTGGTGTGCCTGCGCACCGGGCAATCCGAGCGCGGACTGGTCATCGGAATCCGGCAATCGGGCGGCAATCTGCGCTGGCTCTCGTTCACCTCACATCCCCTGGTGCGCGCGGATGGAAGCCGCGCCGGCGTGGTCACGTCGTTTCGTGACATCACCGAGCTCCGGGAACGCGAGACGCAGAGCACGCGCCGCTATCAGGAGGTCAGCAACACCGTCCGCCTGCACGATGTGTTTCTCGCGACCGCGGCCCACGAGCTTCGCACGCCCCTGACGGCGCTCCGGCTGCAGGTCCAGAACCTCCTGCACCGCGTCAGCAGTGGAGCGGGCCTGACGGTGGAGGTGCTCACCACGAAGCTGCAGGCCTCCGTCCGGCAGACCGAGCGGCTCCATGCGCTCATCAACCTTCTCCTGGACGTCTCGCGGATGACGGTGGGGCGTATCGAGCTGAGGCGCTCGAGCGTGGACCTGGCGGAGCTGACCCGGGACATCCTGGCCCGCAGTGCGGACGAGCTCACCGCGGGCGGTATCGAGGTCACGCTGAATGCGGAGCCGGTCACCGGGGACTGGGATGTGGCGCGGCTCGAACAGGTGGTGGGCAACCTGCTCTCCAACGCGTTGAAATATGGCAACCGCAGGCCGGTGCACCTCGAGGTCCGCCGGGAGGGGGCATTCGCCCTGCTGGCGGTGACGGACACGGGGCTGGGCGTGCCGGCGTCGGAGCACCGGCGCATCTTCGAGCGCTTCGAGCGCGCACACAGCGGCGGTCACTCGGGCATGGGGCTCGGGCTGTGGATTGTCCGGGAAATCGTCGATGCGCATGGCGGGAGCATCGAGCTCGCCAGCGTTCCGGACGAAGGCTCGACCTTCACGGTCCGGCTGCCGCTGTCCCCTCCGCAAGCCGTGGCGCCCCACGAGGGGCCATGAAGAAGCGGGCTGAGCGGCGAGCGGGCCGCGCCTCAGTGCCGCCGGCCCGCCGCCGACTCGCCTCCGCTCTCGTTGGTGCTCAGCATGAAGAGGAACTGCAGCCCGCCACCGAGCGACGGCACGCCCTGATAGAGGCCGAGCTGCGCGCCCAGGCCGAACAGGTCGCCAATCATCAGATCCGGGTGCAGCTCCACGCCCGCGCTCAGGGGGAGCCGCTCCGGGCGGAGCGAGTCGATGGCGGCGGCCTGCAGCCGGAGCGCGGCCGACATGCGCTGGAAGGAGAGCGGGAGCGTGCCAAGGCCGCGGCTGATCTCCGCCAGGGGGAAGGTGTAGTGCGCGGTCGCCACCAGGGCCTGGGACGTGGCGATGGCATTGGGCGCGTAGCCATACAGGAGCCGCCACCGTGAGTGCGAGCAGGAAGAGTCTTGCCACAGTGGCGGCACCAGCGGAGGGCAGGCCCAGGGAAGGGGCGTCGAGGGCCTGCGCGGGGGAGGGTCTCAGAACCCGGCGTTGAGGTCCAACACCGGGCTGGGGCCGGCGGGCTTCTCGTCATTCCCCACGGTCTTGTCCGTGTGGACAGCCCTGCTCCAGACCGGACCCACCGCCTTCTCGCTCTTCACCGCGAGGCTGCCGCTCGGGCCCACGCTCTTCTGCGTCCGCACCACGTTCTCGATGTCCGGACCCACGGCCTTCTGCGTCCGCACCGCGTTCTCGAGCCTCGGACCCACTGCACTTCCCGCTCTCGGCGCCGCCCACGCACTGCTAGCGATTCCAAGACCAACGAGCACCGCGAACACCCTGGATCGCTGCGACATTCTCGTCTCCTGTTTTGGGAGCCATTGCGAGGCGAAACCAGCCAGGGGCCGTGGGTCTCGACGGCGGGAATCGAACCCGCGCCGGGCGGTGCGAAACTCCCAGCAGAATCGCGCCCTTACCTCGCAACCGCCCGGAATGCTTGGGAGTCGATATCCCGCCGCGTCCCCTCCTGTCCCGTCCCGTTCCGGTCCATTCCGCACGCTCCTGCGACATACGTGCAACATGGCGGGACCGCCTACCTCCCGTCGTTGGGCCATCCCGAGCTGTATGGCTCACCGCTGCCGGGGCCGTCCCCCCCTGTGTCAGGGGAGTTGACGCCTGCACCGCTTGGCCAGTGGAATTGGAAATTGGAGGTGGCTCCCCTGCCGTGCTGGGAAGGATTGGGTGAGGAAGAGCGGCAGCGTGCAGTGCGGTGACTCGTGGAAGGGGTGGAAGCCGAAGCTCATGCACGGGGAACGCCTGTGTTGGGGGCAGCGCGCTGCGCTCGCCGCCATCGAGAACCTGGGCATCGTCACGTTCCCCAAGAGTCAGAGCTGACCACCGCTCCGGCCGCGCCCCCCGGCCCGGCAGGCTCAGTGTCGGGACGGGGCACGGCGAACACTTACAATGCAGTGCACGCGCCGTAGGTGCCGTTGTGGTTCATATCACGGCAGTAGTAGTAGAGGTCCGCCTCCGCCGCGTATCGGGAGGGATACGTCCCCGACCACGTGCCAACATGGTCACTACACGAGCATGTGTATGTTGGGGCGCGCAGCATGGTCTCAACGGTGCCTAGCTTCTGCGGCTCCGTGCCTTCCAGCTCCGTGCCTTCTGGACCGCAGGCCACTCCCATAGCCAGCGTCCAGACAGCAATCAGCGTAGTTCCGACAATACGTCCCTTGCGCATGGCTTTTCTTTTCCTTGTTGAACTTCGCAATGAACGACGCCCAGCAGCCATATACTTCGCTGCATGCGGAATCGCTAACAAGGGGATTCTACCGTGAACTGACCATCAGGGATCAAGTGCCAGTCCCTCGACTCGCTGCTAACACTACTGCATCAGGTAGGCGGGGGAGCGAGCGACTGAGGGCTGCGCCCTCTGGCGGCTATTGCGTTGTGCGCCCTGTGTCCTGTTCATGAAGTAGGCATTGGCTCCTTCATGAATGCCGCTGCGGTGCAGCGGCTCGATAGGTACTTCCAGCAAATCGGCGACGTGCTCTGCGAGCAGAGCCGACGTGACTCGTTCGCCCTCTACGCCATGGGCTTGTTGGCAAATAGGGAGCGCAAGGGCGATGACTCAACGCGAGCCGATGGAAGTCTGGATTGTGGACGACACGGGCTTCCTCAAGCAGGTCCAACACGTCCCGCGCGTCAAGCCCAGCGGGAATCGAACCCACGCCGGGCGGTGCGAAACTCCCAGCAGAATCGCGCCCTTACCTCGCAACCGCCCGGAATGCTTGGGAGTCGGTATCCCGCCGCGTCCCCTCCTGTCCCGCCCCGTTCCACACGCTCCTGCGACATACGTGCAACATGGCAGGCCCCTGCGAGAGCCGGCTCACTTTCCGAGGGCCCCAACGCTTCTCCGAGGAAACCTCCCTCGGGAGAAGGTCCGAAGTAACCGAGTAGTACTAGTTTCTTCGGAGGTAATCCAAGAATCGGAGTCAGCCCACACGGGGACCAATCGGATCAAGTTGTAATAGCACACCTGAGGGGAGAACAAGGCGGGAGGTCCCGGCAGCATCCGTCGTAGTACTCCAAGCCGCTTGTTTGGCGCGGGCAGTCGCTCGCTCAACCGCAGTACCTGCATCACCGGCTTCGAGAGCCTCAAGCACTTCATTGGCGACGCCAACGCGCAGGCGCAAACCATCTAGTCGTCTGTCCTTGGTCATCACGGCATTCGGGAAAATGTAGCGGCGCGAACGCGTGATGAAGCGTGTTTTCTCGATGAGAAGTTCCGGCAGTTCCTCTTCACCGCGGCGCTCTTCCTCAAGGCGGCGATGCATGCCGCTTGGGAGTTTCATATCCATTGCGAGAGCATTCCCATCCTCATTCAAGCCCATGAGATGCAGTGCGGATGCAAGGTTTGCACGCACAGCCCACTCCATGCCTAGCCATTCATTTTCACCCGCTCCCACTTTGCCAGGGCTGTTTCGCACGGGAGGATCCTGTACAACGCACAACGGGCGCTGCGAATGATTGCTCTGGGGAATATAAAGGCCAACAACAAGGAAGCCAGAGGCAACAAGAGGCGTGGATATCGTGAGCGAATTCTTCTGGGTGACCCCCTCATTGCGCATCCGTGTGCGCAGCGCTGAACGGCTGACCATGGTTCCCTTGCATTCTATGACCCATAAATGACCTTGATTGTCGAAGGCAATGAAGTCTGGCGTTTTCAAGTTGCCAATTTTAGGCACCGAACCGCCGAGCGTATGCCCCAATCCATTGAGGTGTTTGAGAAGATAGTTAGTCGGCGCAATGGTTCTCAGGTTGAGCGCGCTCATCAGCAAGTGGGTGGGTACCGCCATACCAAAATCATCGCTCAGAAGCGTTTTCTGATGCTGATCAAGGTCATTCCACTCGGCTCGCAGTTGCAGTAGTGGACCCATCGTCAAGGCAGGCAAGTAGCGAGCTGTTGCCCAACCGCCAAGTTCGAAGCCTTCGATTTGCGGTGGTGTGGATAGCAGCACCAAATGATTGAGGACCTGCGCCATATCCACAGTGCGGGAGCCGGCCAACACCCTCAATTGAACTGGTGCACTACCTCCTTGAAAGGTGCTGTTAACGATCTCAACATCTAAATTTCTCGGCACCGTAGCTGAGTGAGCCGGAGTGCCTGATGGTTGCACGAGCATAGGAGACGCAAGTTAGCGTTAGAACCAGCCTGTAAAGCAATAGGCCCGTGACGCTTACTCCCACAGCGGTGCGGAGCACTCGCCGCACTGGCGCTGCGCTAGGAGCTTGTCGGAGAACCCCACCGTAGAAGGTGGAGCAGGGGTGTGACGCCCCAGGTGGTCCTTCAGAGGGGAGGCGAATTCTGGTTGAAGGTGGAGGGTGGACACCACCGCGACGAAGAAGCCGGAGCAGGCCGCGCTGTTGGAAGTTGCCGCCAGTGAGAAGCCGGAGCGGGAGGAGGCGAAGAGCTCCGCCCGCTACGCCTCGCCGAGGCCGTTCCGGGAATGGCAGCCGGAGCAGGGGCAGTTGCTGCCGCAGTACGCCAGGGAGGTGCTGGGAGAGGGGCACCTGGCGTGCTTCTTCGTCGAGCTGCGCAAGGCGCTGGACTTCAGCCCCATTCTGGGTGCGTACACGAAGGAGTGCGGGCAGCCGCCCTACCACCCGGTGATGATGGCACTGCTGCTCATGTACGCGTACGCGCGAGGCATTACGAGCAGCCGGGAGATTGAGAGGCGGTGTGAGACGGACATCGCCTTCCGCTACCTGACGGGAGGAGAGCGGCCCGACCACGACACGGTGTGCACTTTCCGGGTGAGGCACCTGGAAGCCTTCCGAGCGCTCTTCGTGGACACGCTGAGGCTGGCGCGCAGCTCGGGGCTCAAGAAGCTGGGGCACCTGTCGGTGGACGGCACGAAGGTGAAGGCCAACGCGAGCAAGCACAAGGCCATGAGCTACGGACGCATGGAGGAGTCCATGAAGAAGCTGGACGAGCAGATTGACAGGCTGCTTTCGGAGGCCGCGGCGCTGGATGCCGAGGAGGACAAGCGCTACGGCAAGGGGCGGCGCGGGGATGAGCTGCCCGAGGAGATGAAGGACCCCAACACGCGCGCCGAGCGACTGCGGCAGGCCGCGCGTGAGCTGGAGGCGGAGAAGAAGCTGGCACTGGCGGTGGAGAAGGAGAAGCGCCGGGAGAAGATTCAAAAGGCCAAGGAGGAGTTGGAGAAGGAGGCGAAGCAGAAGGCCGAGGCCAAGGGAGAAGACACCGAGCAGGCCAGGCCCTCGGAAAAGGCGCAGCGCAACTTCACTGACGGCGACTCGCGAATAATGCCGCGCGACGGCGGCTTCCAGCAGTCCTACAACGCGCAGGTGGCAGTGGATGCGGACACGCAGCTGATAGTGGCGCAGGAGGTGGGGCAGAGCGCCAGTGATGCACGGCAGCTCGAGCCGATGGTGGAGCAGGTGCGGGCCAACACGGGGCTACTGCCCGTGCAGATGAGCGCGGACGCGGGCTACCTGTGCCAGGAGGACATTGAGAAAGTGCAGGCAAAGGGCGTGGAGTGCTTTGTCGCCCCGGGCCGCGCCAGGCATGGGGAAGAGGCGACGACGGCGCCGCGCGGGCGTCCGCCCAAGGACTTGAGCTTCAAGGAACGGATGAAGCGCAAGCTGCTGACGAAGCGAGGCCGTGCGGCCTACGCCCGGCGCAAGGTGACGGTGGAGCCCGTCATCGGGCAGGTGAAGAACGGGACGCTGCCTCGCTTCTCGCTGCGGGGCCTGCCCAAGGTACGCGGAGAATTCTCCCTGGCGTGCGCGGTGCACAACCTCAAGAAGCTGTGGCGTCAGGGCTTGGAACTGCCCGCCCTGGTAGCACAGCCCGCCTGACGGGCGGCGGGACTCCGCGCCCGGCACGCCAACGCAGACAGGCACTGACTCTGCCCTCTTTGCTGGCGCGCCATATGGCGCCTGCTACGCGCCTCCGTACTCCTGGCCGGTTCGCCGACAAGCTCCTAGGTCCAGCCACTCCAGCACCTCGCCGAACACCTTCGCCGTGAGCCGACCGTGCACGTCCATCACCCGGTAGAACTCGCCGAAGCGGTCGGCCGCCGCCAGCACCGTCGTCCCGGGCACGCGCCCGAGGCTCTCCGCCAGCTTCCGGGCCACCGTGCCCTCCGGATCCCTCAGCGCCCCCAGCAGCAGCGGCTCCCCGGGCCGGCCGGGCAGGGCCACCGTGAAGACCTCGGCCTCCTCCCGGTACAGCGTCGGCGCCCGCGCTACCAGATCCCGGTGCAGCGCCTAGCACGCATCACAGTTGGCGTGCAGCAGCGCCATCACCATCTCCCACCACGTTTAGGAGTGGGTTCGACTCAAGGCGGCGGGCAACCTCTATTGGAAGCGGCGGGAATCGAACCCGCGTCCGAGTCAGTCCACGAGCTCCGTGGCGCCTCCGTCCTTGCGCAAGGGAAGCACGGAGGCCGCGGCGTGCTTCTCCAGCGCATGGGCGAGCTCGTGCGCGTGCGTGGTGACGAAGACCTGGCTGCGGCGGCCCGCGTGGGCGATGAGGCGCCCCAGGGGCTCGAGCAGCGAGGGGTGCAGGCTCGTCTCCGGCTCGTTGAGCGCGAGGAAGGGCGGAGGCCGTGGCGAGAGCAGGGCGGCGAGCAGGCAGAGGTAGCGCAGTGTCCCGTCGGACAGCTCCGTCGCGTCCAGGGAGCGCTGCAGCCCGGGCATGCTCATGTGGAAGGAGAAGCGCCCGTTGTCGCTGTCGAGCCGCAGGCGCGAGCCCGGGAAGGCACGCTCCACGGCGTCGTGCAGGGCCCGGTCGTCGCCGATGGTGTCGATGGTCATCAACGCCGCCGCCAAATCCCTCCCATCGTGTGCCAGCGCGGGCGTGCGCACGCCCACCTGTTCATGGCGCAGGGGCGAGGCCGGGTCGGTCCGGAAGTGGTGGTAGAAGCGCCAGCGCAGCAGCTCCGCGCGCAGCGCGCTCAGCAGGGGGAAGCGGTGCGGCTCGACAATCTGCGCCAGCACGGACTCGCTGCCCCACAGCTCGACGGCGAAGGTGGTGCGGTTGCCCTCGGCGTCGCGCGCGAAGACGCTGCGGGAGCGGCGCTCGGCGACCACGTGCCGGCGCTTGCCCTCGTGGACCCAGACCGTCTCTTCCTTCACGTCCGGGTCCAGGCCGAAGGGGCCCTCGGGCGGAGGCACCACGCCGCAGGAGAATTCGTAGGAGAGGTCCTCCAGTCGCACGCCCACGGTGAGGCGCGCGGACTCTCCCTTCTTGCGCGGGCCCGCCCAGAGCACGGAGGGCATTCCACCCTCCTCGGCCAGCGTGCGCGCCAGCGCCCCATCGGCGCCGGTGTGCAGCAGTTGCAGGGCGCGGTAGACGTTCGTCTTGCCGCACCCGTTGGGGCCCACCACCACCGTCACCGGCGCGAGCGGGAAGCGCAGCGATTGGACCGAGCGGTAGCCTTCAATCCACAGCTCTCGGACGGGCATGCCGCCGCACTGTACAGGGTCCTACCGGCCCTTGCGCCATGCGGGCGAGAATGGACGCGCTCGATACCCACGGAGGAGGTGAGAGATGACTGCTGGCTGGCGAGGACGGTGGATGCGCTCGGGGCTCGTATGGCTAGTGGGCCTGGGCCTGATGGCGATGCCGGCTGTCGCCAATGAGCCCCCCAGGAGCCTCGATGAATTGCTCTCCCGCGCCCTGGCGGAGAAGGACCCGAAGCGCCGTGATGCGCTCCTGCTCGAGGGGGTCCGGGAGGCGTTCAACCTCGACGCACAGGAGTGCTTGGGGGTGTCGTTGTTGGATTGCCAGCAGGCCATTACCCACCGCTTGATGCTGTACTGGACCGAGCACGAGCTCGCGGCTCCTTCGCAGCCGGTCTCGCCTTCCAAGCCCGGTAGGGTGCTGACCTGCTCGGCGGGTGAGGCACTCGGGAGCTGCCTGGAGCGGTCTCTCGGCCCGGGTACGTTGGGAGCTGGGGAATATGCGCCCCCGGTCCGCCACATCTTCATCTACGTCCTTCCGCAGCCGCCGCGAGCCGTCCGCTTCGTGATCGGCGAGGTGTCCGCCGCGAATGGATTGGAGAGGATGGGGCAGGAGGCGTACTCCTTCGAGGTGCTCGCCGATGACTCTCGCGAGGACCCGCTCTTTCTCGAGGTCTTGCGCACCTACGGCGAGCGCACCGTGACTTTCGCCTTCAGCCCGGACGAGCGCACCGTGAGCTTCGGCTCGAGCCAGGTGCTCGAAGCCGAGCGCTACGTCCAGAACGTGGAGGGCGCGAAGACCTTCGTGACCAATCGCCGGCTCGGTCAGGGCTTCTTCGCCATCTGTGGCAAGGAGCTGCGGAAGGTCGAAAAGCCGAAGCTCGTCCGCGTGGTCGTGGGCCTGGGGGAGGACGCGCGAATACTCTTCCCCGAGTACCACTATGCGCTTCCCTGCAAGGCGAGCTTCGTCCTGGACGAGTCAATCGCGGGCCTTCGTGCCGGCAAGTACGGGCCCGGGAGTGTCTGCCCGGTTCGGAAGAAGGGGCTGGCGGGAGCAACGCCCCCGGGCGAAGAGGAGGTGCCCTTCGCCATCTTGGAGGACCCGGCCACGCACCAGTGCCGCATGGAGTTGCGCGGCGTGCGCGAGGAGAGCGCTGCTGTCTTCTCGGGAGACCTGAATGGAGACGGCAGGCGCGACTTCATCATCCGAGTGATCGGCGAGATGGGATGTGGCGGCCCCAACCTCTATCTGTCCTCTCCCCAGGGGTGGTTCCGGGCGGGCTTCAGCGACCACTATTGCTGACGTCAGGCCGAACCCGCCGAGGGGCTCGGGGTGCTACTTCCCCTTGCGCCAGGCCTCGAGCTCCGCCTTCTTGCGCACGCCCACCGCGTCGAGCCGCTCCTGCCAGCCCTTGCGGTAGGGCCGGAGCGCCTCGACGAGCGTGCGCGCCACCACGAGGTTGCGGTACCACTTGGAGTCCGCGGGCACGAGGGTCCACGGCGCCTTCTTCGTGGACGTGCGCGAGATGGCCTCCTCGTAGGCCCGTGTGTAGTCGTCCCAGTGCTCGCGGTCCTCCCAGTCCCCGGAGTTGATCTTCCACGCCTTGCGCGGCTCCTTCTCCCGGTCCCGCAGACGCTGCTCCTGCTCCTCGCGGCTGATGTGGAGGAAGAACTTGAGGATGAGGGTTCCGTGCTCGGAGAGCATCTCCTCGAAGTCGCGGATGTGCCCGTAGCGCTCCTTCCAGAGGGACTCCGGGACGAGATTGTGCACGCGCACCACGAGCACGTCCTCGTAGTGCGAGCGGTTGAAGATGGCGAGCTCGCCCTTGCGCGGGGCATGGCGGTGGATGCGCCAGAGGAAGTCGTGCTCGCGCTCCTCCTCGGAGGGGACGCCGAAGGAGGCGACGCTGACGCCCCGGGGGTTGAGGTAGCCCGCGACGTGCTTGATGGTGCCGTCCTTCCCGGCGGTGTCGCGGCCCTGGAGCACGATGAGCACCGAGTGCTGCTTCGCGCCCCACATCAGGTCCTGCAGGTCGAAGAGCTCCTCGCCAATGGCATCCAGCTCCTGCTTCGCCGCGTCCTTGTCCGTCTTCTTCGGAGGTGCCGCGGAGATGCGGTCGAGCTCGAGCTTCTCGCCCTGCTTGTCGATGGTGAGGATGTCCATGGTCCCCTCGTTGGGTGCGCGCGGGCACGTTTCCACGGGGCAGGGGGGATGACAACCCGTCCGGGCCACCTGGGTCCGCCACTGGAATGAAGCGCTCCGGGTGCTTCCCTTGACACCTTAGGGGAGAGCGGGCGACACTCCCCTCGACATCTAAGGGGAGGCTCGCGCGCCATTCCCCTCGGCACCTGAGGGGAAGCATGGCGGACCGCTCCATGGAGTTGCTGCAGGGCACGCTGGACGTGCTGATTCTCAAGAGCCTGTCGTGGGGCCCGCTGCACGGGTACGCGGTGGCGGAGGCGGTGCGCGAGCGGAGCGGGGAGGAGCTGAAGGTGGAGGAGGGGGCGCTCTACCCGGCGCTGCACCGGCTGGAGAAGCGGGGCCTGCTGGAGGCGGAGTGGGGCGTGTCGGAGAACAACCGGCGGGCGAAGTTCTACCGGCTCACCACCGAGGGCCGCGCGCAGCTGCGCGCCGAGACGCAGGCGTGGAAGCGCTACGCGGCGGCCGTCTCGCGGGTGTTGGAGGCGCTGTGAGACACCCCCAGCGCCCGCAGGGTTTCAAGCGGCTGTTGAAGCTCGCCGTGCGGCCTCGCGCGGTGGAGCAGGACGTGGACGAGGAGCTGCGCTTCCACCTGGAGATGCGCGCCGCGACGCTCGAGCGCGAGGGCCTGTCCCCCGCCGAGGCTCGCGCGGCCGCGGAGCGCGAGTTCGGGGATGTGACGCGCGTGCGCGAGGAGTGCGTGCGCATTGGCCACGAAAGGGAGCGGGAGATGAATCGCAGCCGGTGGTGGGACGCGCTGGTGCAGGATGTGCGGTACGCGCTGCGGATGCTGTGGCACGCCCCGGGCTTCACGCTGGTGGCGGTGCTCACCCTGGCGCTGGGCATCGGCGCCACCACGGCCATCTTCAACGTGGTGCGGGGCGTGCTGCTGCAGCCCTTGCCCTTCGCCGCGCCCGAGCGGCTGGTGCGGGTGTGGCAGGCCAGTCCCGCGCAGAGCCTCGTCCGGGGCTCGGTGTCCCCGGCGGACTTCGAGGACTGGAAGGCGCGCCAGCACTCCTTCGTGGACCTGGGCTCCTGGTTCTACGTGGAGGGGATGACGGGGACGGACCTGAGCGGTGACGGCGAGCCCCAGCGTCTGCCGGCGGCCTTCGTGAGCGACGGCTTCTTCTCCACCCTCGGTGTGGCGCCTCAGCTGGGGCGCGCGCTGCTCCCCGAGGACCACCTGCCGGGCCACGAGCCGGTGGTGGTGCTCGGTCACGGCCTGTGGCAGCGCCGCTTCGGCGGGGACCGCGCCATCATCGGCCGCACCCTCACGCTCGGCGGGGAGCCGTACACGGTGGTGGGGGTGATGCCTCCGGCCTTCACCTTCCCCTCCGAGCGCGTGGACCTGTGGATGTCCCAGTCGCGCGTCAGCGAGAGCTCCGTGCCGCGGCAGCGCCAGGTGCGCTGGCTGAACGTGGTGGCGCGTCTGCGGCCCGAGGTGTCCCTGGAGGCGGCGCGCTCGGAGCTCAATGGCCTGGCGAAGCAGCTCGCCGAGGAGTACCCGGCCACCAACCTCCAGTTCACCGGGGCCACGGTGGTGCCGCTGCACGAGGCCCTCACCGGGGACGTGCGCGCGGGGCTGCTGGTGCTGCTCGGCGCGGTGGGCTTCCTGCTGCTCATCGCCTGCGTGAACGTGGCCAACCTGATGCTGACGCGGGCCACGGCGCGCGAGCGGGAGCTGGCGGTGCGGGCCGCGCTGGGAGCCGGGCCGGGCCGGCTGGTGCGCCAGCTGCTCACCGAGAGCCTCGTGCTCGCGTTGCTGGGCGGGGCGTTCGGCATGCTGCTGGCGGTGTGGGGCACCGAGCTGCTGCTGTCCTTCTGCGTGAAGCAGCTGCCGCGCCTGCAGGAGGTGCGGGTGGATGGCGAGGTGCTGGCCTTCGCCCTCGGGGTGACGCTCTTCACGGGCGTGCTCTTCGGGTTGCTGCCGGCGGTGCGCGCGGGCTCGTTCCGGCTCGCGTCGGTGCTCAAGGCGGGCGGCCGGGGCCTGGCCGGTGGAAAGGGAGCGCGGCTGCGCAACGCGCTGGTGGTGACCGAGGTGGCGCTCGCCGTGGTGCTGGCAGCCGGGGCGGGGCTCGCCGTGCGCAGCCTCGTGTCCCTCTTGTCGGTGGAGCCGGGCTTCCGGCCCGAGGGCGCGGTGGTGGTGAGCTTCTCCGTGTCCAGCGGGGACCGCCCGAAGCGCCAGTATCTCGCCGAGGTGCTCGAGCGCGTGCGCGCGGTCCCCGGGGTGGAGGTGGCCGGCACGGCGAAGAATCTGCCCCTGGAGGGCTCGGGTGAGCCGGGGCCGGTGCTGCTCGCGGGCCAGCCGCGGGAGAGCGCCGCGGACGCGCCTCGCGCGAACTTCCTGCACGTGAGCAACGACTACTTCCGCGCCATGGGGATTCCCCTGCTGCGCGGCCGCGCCTTCACCACGCAGGACACCGGTGAAGGGCCCCCGGCGCTGATGGTCAACGAGGCCTTCGTCCGCCGCTTCTTCCCGGGCGAGGACGCGGTGGGCAGGTCCTTGCAGTGGGACGGCGAGCAGCAGGCGGCCATCGTGGGCGTGGTGGGCGACGTGCGCCAGGAGAGCCTCGCCGAGCCCGCGCCGCCCCTCGTCTACATCCACGTGCTGCAGAACACGCGCAGCAGCGTGAACCTGGTGGTGCGCGGCCAGGGCGCCCCTCTGCAACTCGCCGCCTCCGTCCGGCAGGCCATCTGGTCCGTGAATCCCCAGCAGACCATCACCCGCATCACCACGCTCGAGGACGTGGTGGGCGAGTCGGTGGCCCGCCCCCGCCTCATCGCGGCGCTGCTCGGCCTCTTCGCGGTGCTGGCGCTGGTGCTCGGCGCGGTGGGCATCTACGGCGTGCTGGCCTACACGGTGGGCCAGCGGCAGCGGGAGATGGGCGTGCGGCTGGCGCTCGGGGCACGTCCGGACGAGGTGCTGCGCATGGTGCTCAAGAGCGGCATGGGGCTCGCGGGCATGGGCGTGGCGCTGGGCCTGGGTGGCGCGCTCGTCCTGTCGCGGGTGATGAGCAGCATGCTCTACGGCGTGGCGCCGCATGATCCGCTCACCTTCGGCGTGGTGGCGGTGGTGCTGCTGGGGGTGGCGCTGGTGGCGTGCCTCGTGCCCGCGCGGCGTGCCATGCGCGTGGATCCGGCCGTCACCCTGCGCGCGGAGTAGGGCCACCGGGTGGACGACGATGGTTGGCGCGGAGAGCACGCACCTCTTCACGGCCGCACAGGTAGTGGAAAGCTTCTACCGGGAGGGAGGCGCCAGCTCGCTGAAGGATGGCTCGTCGCTGCAGAGGCGCTTCCGTGACCTCCACACTTTCAGGCAGCATGCGGCTGCCGCTGAGGGGTGGTTTGGCCAGGCCGGTGCCGCACTCCTCTGACTGCCGACGGGCTTTTGGACCTGAGGGACTCCCGAGGAGCCCGAGGGACGTCGGTGGTTCCTCGGGCGGCGGGGGGGGACACATGGCGGACTGGAGGTTGGAAGTGCTCGGGGGCTCGCGGCTCCTGGGGCTGGCGGAGCCCTTGGAGTTGCAGCGGCGCGTGGCGGCCGTGCTGGCCTGGCTGGCGCTGGAGGGGCCCACGCCCAAGTACAGGCTCGCGGGCATGCTCTGGCCGGGCTCGGGCGAGGACACGGCGCGCAACAACATGCGCCAGCTGCTGCGCCGGCTGCGGGTGGCCATCGGGGCGGACCTGGTGCTCGGCGGAGACGTCATCTCCCTGTCCGAGCGCGTGGCCACCGACGCGGTGGAGCTGGAGGGCCACGTCTTCGCCGGCCGTCATTCGGAGGCCCTGGCGCTGTCGGGCTCGCTGCTGGGCACGCTGGACTTCGACGACTGCCCGGACTTCGAGGCGTGGTTGCTGCGCGCCCGCCAGCAGCTCGAGGGCCTGCGGCGCCGCGCGGCCAGTGCCGAGGTGGACGCGCGTGAGCAGCAGGGAGACCTGGCCGGGGCGCTGCACTTCGCCGAGCGGCTGCTGGTGTTGGATCCGCTCTCCGAGGAGGCCTACCGCCGGCTGATGCGGCTGCACTACCTGACGGGGGACCGGATGGCGGCGCTCAACGTCTTCGAGCGCTGCCGGAAGATGCTCTTCGAGGAGTACGACGCGGCGCCCCACCCGGACACGCTCGCGCTGGAGCGGGACGTGGAGCGCGGGCAGGTGCGGCCGCGCGCCGTGGAGAACAAGCCGGCCCGGACATTGCCGCTCTCCGTGCTGCGCCCGCCGGTGCTGGTGGGCCGCGAGCGCGAGTGGGCGCGGCTGGAGGCGGCGTGGGCGTCGAGGCAGCTCGTCCTGCTGCTGGCCGAGCCGGGCGTGGGCAAGACGCGGCTCGCGCACGACTTCGCGGCCTCGAAGGGCCGCTACATGGTGTTCTCGGCGCGGCCCGGGGACGTGGACGTGCCCTACTCGCTGTACGTGCGGCACATCCGGGAGCTCTTCTCCGAGCGGCCCGAGATACCAAAGGCCCTGGAGCCATGGCTCCGCCGGGAGCTGGCGCGCGTGATGCCCGAGCTCGCCGTGCCCGGCGAGGAGCTGCCGCCCATGCGCAACGAGGGCGAGCGGGTGCGCTGCCTGGAGGCCTACAGCGAGGTGTTCCGGCGTTGCACCGAGGGCTTCGCGAGCTTCATCACCGACGACCTGCAATTCGCCGACTCGGCCAGCCTGGAGGTGGGGGCCCATGCCCATGCCCGCTTCCACGCGGCTGGCAGCTTCCCCATCACCATCGACTGCTGCCGCCGTGGAGAGCTCGGGGGCGACGCGCTCGCCCTGACGAAGCGGCTGGAGGCGGCGGGGCTGGCGATGCTCCTGCACCTGGAGCCGCTCCCGTCCGACGCGGTGGAGGTGCTGTTGGAGAGCCTCGCCCTGCCGGGAGCCGGGTCGCTCACCCGGGAGATGACGCGCTACACGGGGGGCAATCCGCTCTTCATCACCGAGACGCTCAAGCACCTGATGGAGTCGGGGAGCCTGGAGCGGGGCTGGCCGGAGCGGTTGCCGCCTCCGGGGCGGGTGCGCCAGCTCATCCAGCAGCGCCTGGAGCGGCTCTCCCCGATGGCGCTGCAGCTGGCGCAGGTGGCGGCGCTGGCGCTCATGGAGTTCAACCTGGAGCTGGCCGGCGAGGTGCTGGAGGTGCGGCCCCTGTCCTTCTCCGAGCCAGTGCGCGAGCTGGAGGCGGCTCAGATTCTCCGGGGCGAGCGCTTCACGCACGACCTGGTGCTCGAGGCGGTGCGGGCCTCCATTCCCATGGCGATGGGCGCGCTGCTGCACCGGCGCCTGGCCCAGCAGTTGGAGCGCAGGCGGGCGGCCCCGGCCATCATCGCGCAGCACTGGCTGGAAGGAGGGGAGTCCCGGCGCGCCGTGCCCTTTCTTCTCTCCGCCGCCCAGGTGGACGAGTCCCATCTGCGCAGGACGGAGGCGGCCGCGAACTATGCCCGTGCCGCCTCCATCCTGGAGTCCGCGGGCGAGCTTGAGGAGGCGGCCCGCTTGAGGAGCCGGGTTCCCTCGGCGTGAGGCGGGAGGGCGGACGGCCGCCCTCGGCGTCAGGGCCCGGGCGTGCACACCGTCTGACGGAGACGCGCCATGGACCTCGTCCTCTTCATTGGCCTGCAAGGCTCGGGAAAGAGCAGCTTCTACCGGGAGCGCTTCGCGGCCACGCACGTGCACGTGAGCAAGGACCTGTGGCCCAACGCGCGCAGGCGTGAGGCGCGGCAGCGGCGGCTCATCTCCGAGGCGCTCGCGCAGGGGCGCTCGGTGGTGGTGGACAACACCCACCCGCTCGTCGAGGACCGGGCGCCGCTCATTGCCATCGGCCGGGAGAAGGGGGCGCGGGTGGTGGGCTACGTCTTCGAGTCGGACCTGGAGGCGTGCCTCGCGCGCAACGCGGCGCGGGTGGGGCGGGCGCGGGTGGAGGACAAGGCCCTCCACATCACCTGGCGCAAGTTGCGGTGGCCCTCGTACGCCGAGGGCTTTGATGCGTTGTTCCACGTGCGGCTCGACCCGGAGGGCGGCTTTCACGTGAGTGAATGGGAGGGAGGGAGATGAATCCGAACGATTTCGAGGCCCGGATGCGCGAGGGCGAGTTCTTCCACTCGCTGCGGCTGCTGCGCGGGGCGTGGTGCGTGCTGCGGGTGGACGGGCGGGGCTTCTCGCGCTTCACCGAGGCGCGCTACGAGAAGCCCTTCGACATCCGGCTGCACCAGCAGATGGTGCGCACGGCGTCGGCGCTGGTGGAGGAGCTTCAGGGCGTCTACGCGTACACGGAGAGCGATGAGATTTCGGTGCTCTTCCGGCCGGACTGGTCGCTCTACGACCGCGAGGTGGAGAAGCTGGTGTCCCTCTCGGCGGGCATCGCGAGCGCGACCTTCACGCACGAGGCGGGAGTGCCGGCGGTGTTCGACAGCCGGGTGTGGATGGGCGTGAGCGAGGACGCGGTGCTGGACTACTTCCGCTGGAGGCAGGCGGACGCGACCCGGTGCGCGCTCAACGGCTGGTGCTACTGGACGCTGCGCAAGGAGGGCCAGAGCGTGACGCAGGCCACGAAGACGCTGCACGGACAGTCGGTGGGCTTCAAGAACGAGCTGCTCTTCCAGCGGGGCATCAACTTCAACGAGCTGCCGCTCTGGCAGCGGCGGGGTTCGGGCATCTCCTGGGAGCGGTACGAGAAGGAGGGGGTGGATCCTCGCGGTGGCCAGAAGGTGCTCACGCCGCGCCGGAGGCTGCGCGTGGACGAAGCCCTGCCGATGAAGGAGGAGTACGACGCCTACGTCCGCGAGCGGATGCGCACTCCCGCCACTCCCCCGTAGGACTCACCCAGCCCCGTCGGGCAGCTCCGGGGCGGGCAGGACCTTCCACATGTTCGGCTTGTCGTGCTGGGGCGGAATCATCCCGAGGGGCCAGCCCTCGGTGGTGATCTCCGCATACCGGTACACGTGGGGGCCGAGCCGGAAGGCCTTGCCGCGCACGGGCAGGGCGATGCCCACGGCGGCGTGGGCGAGCGGATCCGAGTAGAGGATGGCCGCGTCGAGGCCCACCTGGCGCAGCAGCATCACGGCCAGCACGGCCTTGGAGTCGCAATCGCCCTGGTCCCTCGAGGCGACGAGCGCCGGGGGGAGGATGCCGAAGGGCTCGCCCTCGGGCTCGGCGTAGTGGATGCGCTGGACGAAGGTGATGATGAGCTCGGCGGCCTCGACGGGGCCGAGGTGCTGGGCGCGGATGTGCTCGACGAAGCGGTTGCCCAGCGCGTGCACGGGCTCGGCGTTGCTGCGCATCAGCTCGTCGTAGATGCAGCGCATGTCCGTCTGGCAGCCGGGAGGCGCCTGGTACGTGAAGCGGGCGGGGCTGAGCGCGCGGAAGCGCATCTTCTGGCCGTACGCCTGGTGCTCGGTCTCGAGGGAGCGCGCGAGGGATTCGCCGAGGCCGTAGGCGATCCGGTACTCGGGAGGGTCCAACACGTCGACGCGCCACTCGTAGGTGCGGGCCTGGCTCAGCGGCGTGGAGGTGGGGATGAGCGCCGTGCCGAGGTGGAGGCCGCGGGAGCCGAAGGGGCCGGGAGGTGGAATGGGCTCGGGGGCGGGGGTGACCGAGTGCACGTCCAGCGCGACGAGCCAGCGCAGCCCGAGGAAGCAGCCGCAGCTCGCGGTGGTGAAGAGGACGAGGAAGAGCGCGAGGAGCTTCTTCCCCAGGCTGGGCGGCGGGGAGGACACGGGTTCAGGCGGGCGAGTGGTACGTGGAGGCGGGGAGCTCGGGGAAGGGGATGAGGCCGTTGAGGGTGGCCTGGAGGCCCGGCGCGGTGAGCAGCGCGAGCACCAGGAGGATGGCGGCGAGCACGAGCGCGGCCGCGACGTTGCCGCGGCGCACCTCGGCGAGCTCGTCGAGGCCGGGGGTTATTTTGTCGAAGACGGTGACGCCGAGCGCGAGCACGCCGGTGCCCACGAGCAGCGAGATGCCCACGTGGAGGAGGGAGAAGACGCTGAGCCGCAAAAGGGCGGAGGGCGCCACGGCGGGGCCGCGGAAGGTGAGGTCCACCGCGTCGAAGGTGGCGTTCACCGCGTTCTGCACCAGCAGTCCGAGCGCGAGCAGGCTGGCGGCGTGGACGACTCCGGCGGCGACGTTGCCGGTGCGCAGGTCGCCAGTCGGGTCCGTCCCCAGCAGGCGGTGGAGGCCGCGGAACGCGAGCCAGATGCCGAGCGCGGCGACCAGTCCACCGAAGACGACCTTGGACAGCCCGACGGCGACGAGGAGCAGGTTCACGGGGCGTCACTCTAGGGGGAAGCCAGCGGGCGCGGAATCATTCACTGACGCCGCGCCCACCGGTCCTCCCAGGGCCTGCCCGTCTCCTCGCTCAGCGCATCGAGGAGAAGAGGGCCGGAGTGAGCGGCGGGTTGCTCGCCCACTCCGGCGCCCGGTGCCTCACTTCGTCTCGCGGAGGATGAGCAGACCGCGAGACATGTCGACGACGTAGAGCAGGCCCGCGTTGGCGGCGGTGACGTCCGGCGCCTTGGGCACGCGCATGCCGATGGCGCCGTCGTAGAAGCTCAGGCCGCGCATCGGGTCATTGGGGCGGAAGGTGTTGTAGTAGCCGATCTCCCGGGGCTGGGTGGGGTTGGCCACGTCGAGCACGCGCACGCCCTCGTGGTAGTAGGCGATGTAGAGCCGCTTCTTCGCCTCGTCGAGGATCATGTTGTGGATGGAGACCTCCTGACGCAGGCGGTACCTGGCGAGCAGCTTCACCTGGGTGGGGTCGGTGACATCGAGCACGCGCAGGTGGGCGCCCCAGGTCTCGCCGCCCTCGAAGGCGATGAGCCGGTCGACGTAGGTGCCCACGGCGCCCGCGTGGCTGTGGGCGTAGTTGAGCGCCGGGCTGCCATCGGGGTTCAGGCCGTAGCGGTAGCTGCCGAGCGACACGGGCTCGGTGGTGTCCACCTGGGACACGTCGCTGATCTGCATCCCGAACGACCAGTAGAAGCTGTACATCCGGTTCTTGTAGACGAAGGCGTCGTGCACGTAGGCGTTGGGATACGAGGCGGCGCCGGGCGGCTCGTAGCGGCCGAGCAGACGCGGGGCGAGCGGGTTGGAGATGTCGTAGATGCGCGTCGGGTCCCCCATGGCGTAGAGGTGGTTGCCGTCCACGAAGAGGGTGTGGGCGTCCTGGGCCTCCTGGACCTGCGTGGCGGAGAGGACGGGGTCATCGGGGTTGGAGATGTCGTAGGTGATGACGCCGTGCTTGCCGCTGCCGATGTACAGCGCATCCCCCTTGGCCCAGACGCTGTTCCAGTAGCCGCCCTCGCCGTAGAGCTGCTTCTTGAACACCGGGTGCGCCGGGTCGCTCACGTCGAAGATGGTCAGGCCGCCATGGCCCTGGTACGAGCCATCCACGGACACGACATATGCGCGGTTCTTGGTGATGTAGACGTCCACCGGGATGCCGAAGAAGTAGGTCGCGTCGTACTGGTTGCGCACGGGCGTCTCGGACACGAGCGCCAGCCCGTTGGCCTCGCTCTCACCGCGGGCGGGCGCGATGCGGGCGGACTTGAAGGTGCCCACCTCGGAGGCCTGGCCGTTGCGGCACACGGCGTAGCAGCCGGTGACGTGGTCGGTGTCCTGGGCCGAGCACCCGGCATAGCCCACCGTGACGTTGAGCGTACCACCGTCGGAGAGCCCGGTCGTGGTGTGCCGCGAGACGAACCAGGTGTTGCTGTCGAACTGCTTGGTGAGGTTCATGTTGGAGCTCTCGGTGCTCCAGCCATTGAAGGTCTCGATGCCACCGTCATTGCGCAGGGAGTGGGCCTGCACGAAGTAGCGCACGCCTCCGTCGTCCTGGAGGATGCGGCCGTGGCTGGTGAAGACACCCTCGTGGCTGGCCCCGCCGAGCGTGGTGCGCGGGCAGGCGGAGAGGTTGAAGCTGCCGAGCTCACCGCACTGCGTGCCCGTGGTGCCGATGAAGTTGCAGTTGGCGTAGGGGCCGGTGACGTCCCAGTCACCCGTCTCGACGACGCCGGAGTCGATGCCCGCGTCGCTACCGGCGTCGACACCCGCATCCGGCGAGGACCCGTCGCACTTCGTGCCCTTGCACTTGGAATCGACGATACAGCCGGTGGCCAGGGCCAACGGCAGACACAGCAAGACGAAGAGGCGACTGCGCTGCATGCGGTTCTCCAACGAGAGGTCAGCATCCCCGGGACCTGGGGAGCGCGCGAAGCATACCCCGAGCCCCGTGGACGGCAGTGCTCCCCGCCGCCCGGGCGCTCAGGGCCTCGCGTCGCGCAGCCGCCACACGGAGAAGGAGTGCACGCGGCGTCCGTGGAATTCGGCGGGCAGCACCACCGGTCCCTCCACGGAGGAGAAGCGCGCGGTCAGCTCGTCGGGGGGAGCGCGGTCCTCGGAGAGCCACAGCGCGTCCTGGCCGGGTGCCAGCACCGGTTCCGGCCAGAGGTCGTACTGGCTGCGGCGGGCCCCACCCGCGGTGTCCGTGGGCAGCCGGGCGTGGTAGGCGACCTCGGAGGCGAGCTGGTAGCTGGGCGCGTACACCACGGCCATGTCCTCGCGCTCGAGGCCGGGGAAGAGACGTGAGGGCTCGGAGAGTTGGGACAGCTCGGCCCAGCCGTGGGTGCGCGAGAGGGTGACGTCACGCTCGAAGCGCAGCAGGGGCACGAGCAGGTGCGAGCCCACCGCGAGCACCACGGCGAGGTTGGCGAGGGCCGCGGCGCGGAACCATCCGGGCCGCATGCCGGCGATGCCCACGCACGCGGAGAGGTACGCGGCGGCGGGCCAGTTGGCCTCGCCCCGGGTGCGGATGGAGGCATAGCCGAAGAGGAGCAGGGGAGCGGCCGCGGCGGCGCGCAGGAGGAAGTGCTCCCTCGGGCCACGCAGCACGTACACGAGCGACAGCGGCAACAGCACCGGGCCCCCGAGCGCGAGCTGTCCGGCGAGGAACTCCCCGAAGGAGCGCCACCCGCCGGTGCCTCCGAGGCCGTGCTTGAGCTGGAAGGCGAAGCCCACCCAGTCATGGTGCGCGTTCCACAGCACCACGGGCAGGAAGAGCAGCACGCCGAGCAGCGCGGTGAGCCACGCACCGGCGGGCAGGCGGCGTGCGCGGAGGCAGGCGGCGACGAAGGCCGCGGCGAGCAGCACGCCCGGGTACTTGGACAGCAGGGCCAGCCCGCAGGCCAGGCCCGCGAGCACCCAGCGCTCGCGATGCAGAGCCCACAGCGCGAGCACCCAGCACAGCAGCAGGGGCGTGTCCGGAGTGCCCCACACGCCGGCGAGGACGCCCACGGGTACCAGGCTCCACAGCGCGGCCGCGCGCCAGGCCGCCTCGCGCTGGCCGTACACGTCGCGGGCGAAGCCCCACACGGCGGCCACCGTGCCCACGCCGCACAGCAGGGCCGTGGGCCGCACCCCGAGCGCGGCGATGAGCCAGGCCACCAGGGGTGGGTGGTCGTAGTAGCCCCAGTCGAGGTGCTGGGCCCATTGCCAGTAGTAGGCCTCGTCGAAGTAGACGTCCGTGCCCAGCGCGAGCGCGAGCCGCACCCCGGCGCTCACCGCCAGCAGCGCCAGGCAGAGCGTCACGGAGGAGGGAGCACGGGTGGAGGGGGGCTCGGCCACGACCCTGGACAAAGCGCAAATGCGGGCCGTTGCCCAGCACCTTTCTGCCCGTCCCTGAACGCTCGGGCTTCTCCCGGAGGACACGCACCCTCCGAGGAGCTTGCCCGCGCCGCCGGTGCCCCCTCACACTCGGAGCCGCCCCACTCGAGGAGCCCCCCATGGCCCAGACTCCGCAGTCCGGTGCGAGCAACCGTCTCGCGCGAGAGCCGTCGCCCTATCTGCGCCAGCATGCGTCGAACCCGGTGGACTGGTACTCCTGGGGGGACGAGGCCTTCGCGCGGGCCCGGGCGGAGAACAAGCCCATCCTGCTGTCGGTGGGGTACTCGGCCTGCCACTGGTGCCACGTGATGGCGCACGAGTCCTTCGAGGACCCCACCATCGCGGGGTTGATGAACGAGTGGTTCATCAACGTGAAGGTGGACCGCGAGGAGCGGCCGGACGTGGATCAAATCTACCAGGGCGTGGTGCAGCTGATGGGGCAGGGGGGAGGGTGGCCGCTGACGGTGTTCCTGACGCCGGAGCTGCTGCCCTTCTACGGGGGCACCTACTTCCCGCCGAAGGACAAGTACGGGAGGCCGGGTTTCCCGCGGGTGCTGGAGGCGCTGCACGAGGCCTGGGAGACGAAGCGGGACGACGTACGGCGCCAGTCGGAGGAGTTCCGCGAGGGCCTGGGCGAGCTGGCCAGCTACGGCCTGGACGCGGTGTCGGCGGCGCTGAAGCCGGAGGACGTGGTGACGATGGGCGAGGCCCTGTTGCGCCGGGTGGATCCGGTGAATGGGGGCTTCGGGGGAGCGCCGAAGTTCCCCAACCCGATGAACGTGGCGATGCTGCTGCGGGCGTGGCGGCGCGACGCGGGGAACGAGGCGCTGAAGAAGGGGGCGCTGCTGACGCTGGAGCGGATGGCGCTGGGCGGCATCTACGATCAGCTCGGAGGAGGCTTCCACCGGTACTCGGTGGACGAGCGGTGGACGGTGCCGCACTTCGAGAAGATGCTCTACGACAACGCGCAGCTGCTGCACCTGTACACGGAGGCGTACCAGGTGGAGCCGAGGCCGCTGTGGCGCAAGGTGGTGGAGGAGACGGCGGAGTACGTGCGGCGCGAGATGACGGACGCGCGCGGCGGCTTCTACGCCACGCAGGACGCGGACAGCGAGGGCGAGGAGGGGAAGTTCTTCGTCTGGAAGCCCGAGCAGGTGCGCGAGGTGCTGCCGCCGGAGCTGACCGAGCTGGCGCTGCGGCACTTCCGGGTGACGCCGGGGGGCAACTTCGAGCACGGCGCGACGGTGCTGGAGGCGGTGGTGCCGGTGGAGACGCTGGCGAGGGATCTCCAGCTTCCGGTGGAGGAGGTAGGGCAGGGGCTCGGGGAGGCGCGGCGGCGGCTCTTCGAGGCGAGGGAGAAGCGGGTGAAGCCGGGGCGGGACGACAAGATTCTGTCGGGGTGGAACGGGCTGATGATTCGAGGCCTGGCCTTCGCGGGACGGGTATTCGAGCGGGAGGACTGGGTGGCGCTGGCCCGGCGTGCGGCGGACTTCCTGCTGTCGGAGCTATGGGACGGGCAGCGGTTGCTGCGCTCGTACCAGGAGGGGCAGGCGCGCATTCCGGGCTTCCTCGAGGATTATGGAGACCTGGCCGCGGGACTGACGGCGCTGTACCAGGCGACCTTCGAGCCGAGGTACCTGGAGGCGGCGGAGGGGTTGGTGAAGGCGGCGGAGGAGCGGTTCTGGGATGCGGAGAAGCGGGCGTACCTGACGGCGCCGAGGGCACAGCAGGACCTGGTGGTGGCGACGTACGCGACGTTCGACAACGCGTTTCCGTCGGGGGCCTCGACGCTGACGGAGGCGCAGGTGGCGCTGGCGGCGCTCACGGGGAACAAGCGGTACCTGGAGTTGCCGGAGAGCTACGTGTCCCGCATGCGGGAGCAGCTGCGGCAGAACGCGATGGGATACGGACACCTGGGACTGGCCGCGGACGCGCTGGTGGAGGGCGCGCCGAGCGTCACCCTGGTGGGGACCCGCGAGGCGGTGAAGCCCCTGCTATCGGTGACGCGAGCCACGTATGCACCCACGTTCGCCTTCGCGTGGAAGGAGCCGGGAGCACCCACGCCCCCGTCGATGCGAGAGACCTTTGAGGGCCGCGAGCCGGTGGGGGGGAACGCAGCCGCCTATCTGTGCCGCCACTTCGCCTGCGAGCCGCCCACCACGGAGACGGGCGAGCTCGCGAGGAATCTGGCCCTGATGCCAGCGAAAGGCTGAGCCCAGGTCAGATCAAGTTGCGCTCGCCCCATTATGGTGTGAGCGTATCGTCAACCGCATTCTTTTCGGAGCAGAGAGGATTCAAGGCTCGTAAATCTCCGCCGTGGGATTGTTTGCCCATCCCGTTACCAGCACCTTGCCCGAGGGCAGCAGGGTGGCGGAATGACTAGCTCGAGCAGCGAGCATACTGATCGTGGGAGCCCAGGTTCCCGTCTGCGGGTCGTAGACCTCTGCGGAGGAGAGCAATCCATCCTTGTTCTGCCCACCTGCTACCAGCACCTTGCCCGAGGGCAGCAGGGTGGCAGTGTGATAGGCACGAGTCGTGGCCATATCACCACCAGTGGATGTCCATGTTCCAGTGATTGGGTCGTACACCTCCGCCGTGGCGAGATAGAGGTTGTTGGTGACTCCACCAACAACCAGAACCTTTCCGGAGGACAGCAGTGTGGCGGTGTGGCCACTGCGATCGGCGACCATTCGTGGCGTGGATCTCCATGCTCCAGTCGCCGGGTTATACAAATCCGCTGTGCCATAACCCGCGACCAGCACCGTGCCAGAGTTGAGCAGGGTGGCGGTGTGACCGGAGCGTAAGGTGGTCATATTCCCAGCTGAGGACCAGGTTCCAGCAGCGGGATCGTAGGTCTCCGCTGCAGTCGGGTCACCACTGCCCCTGTATCCGCCCGTGACCAGCACTTTGCCCGAGGGCAGCAAGGTGGAGGTGTGGCGGTAACGGGCCGAAGCCATGCTACCCGTGGATGACCAGTTACCCGTAGCGGGGTCAAATATCTCCGCCGTTTGCAGGAAGGTGGTGCCATCGCTGGAGCCGCCCGTGACCAGTACCTTGCCCGAATTGAGCAGGGTTGCTGTGTGATAGGCGCGAGCGAACACCATGCTACTGGTAGAAGACCATGTGCCGGTTGGACTGTACATCTCCGCCGTGGCGATGTTTGAGGCGCCGCCCGCGACCAGTACCTTGCCCGAATTGAGCAAGGTGGCAGTGTGGGCGGTACGACTGGAAACCATCGCGGGGGTCGAGAACCACTTCGGGCACGTGGCTGTGACGTTGAAGCTCGCACTCGTGGAGAGTCCCAATGCGTTGGTCACCGTCCCCGTGATGATGGCGGTAGTTTCTTTCGGGGACGAAGAGGTGCAGGCCGATGTCGCCCAGGTGACCTCGCTGCCAGTGGCCGTGCTCGTTGGAGTGCCGAGGCTTCCGGCATTGGAATGCCAGGAGAAGCCGAGCGCACTGTTCTGCGGGTCGCGCGCGGTGAGATGGAGCATGACTGTTTCTCCATCCGAAGTGACGGTGGCCGACTGCTGGGTCTCCGTGACCTCTGGCGATTGACATCTCGCCGTGATGCTGAAGCGCTTGGATGTGGAGAGGCCCAGTGCGTTGGTCACCGTGGCAGTGAGGGTCTCGGTGGTCACCGAGGGGGTGGAACCGCAGGTCGGTGCCGTCCAGGTCACCTCACTGGAGGTGTTGGTGCTCGTCTGGTTCCCGAGGACCCCCGCACTGGCTTCCCATGAAAAGCCGAGCGCGCTGTCCTGCGGGTCGCGCGCACTGATGCCGAGCGTGACACCCCCCCCACCTGGAACCGAGGTGGCCGTCTGGCGGGTCTCCGTCAATTCTGGCGGCTGCTTCTGGGGAGTGACTCCCGCATCCGTCTCATTACCAGGAACGTCCGTTTCGCCTGCCGGCTCTATCCCTGGCAGCTCGATACAGGCTTGTCCGAGGAGCGCCGAGACAATGAGCGGCAACAACAGCTTTGAACGCATGGCGAATGTCCTTTCAGAGCGCTCCACGCGGACTCAGCCCTGCGTGGGGGTTGTGAGCACGCGAGGTGAGTGGGCGGAGTGGAATGGTTGGAGCGCGGCCGCTCCAGGCTTGGCAATCCTGGGGCCAGGCGCATCGTCCGTCATCTCGCGACCTTGCGTGGCCTGGAGGCCGCAGATCGCGTCTCTGCACGTGTACGGTGTCCGCGCGGTGAGACGGAGGCCTGCGATACATCGGGTCAGCCAGGGCTGGAGCCACTCTTTCGGGGGCTCACCTCGCAAACGGGTTGACCGGGGCGCTTCGCTACGAACCTGCCTGAAGGGGAGGAACGAAGCTCATGGCCGGGCCCGGCCATGAGCTTGTCGTCTTGCCCGGAGCGAGCGGGGTTCATCTCGCCCGCTCCAGGCTGATGCTTCGAGGACTAGTAGAGCCGGACGTAGTCGGGCTGGTAGTCGCCGCCGAGGCGCAGGTTCACCATGTCCCACACCCTGAATCCGGAGATCGCCGGGCAGGTGCCCACGCCGCCGATGGCGCGCGCCTCACGGGAGTCCGTGCTGCCGCGCGGGCGCAGGACGATGCCGCTGAAGTAGACGATGGTACCCTTGTCATCCGGATCGAACGCGATCTCCGCCTTGTACCCCACGGACAGCGTGAGCCCGTCGGGGGAGATCTCCGTGGTGACCTGCTCCGACGCGTTGTTGTCGGCGATGTATCCGTTGAGCTTGCCCTGGGTGGTGTCGCTGTCCGGGTAGGAGATGCTGGCCGAAGCCGTCTGGCAGTCCACCGTCCCGGGGACGATTTCCACCGGGCGGTTGAAGGTGATGACGAGCTTGCCGTTCGCTCCCATCAGCTTGGTGTCGTCGTCCATGTTGGAGCGCACCGCGTAGAGCAGGTAGTCGATCGAGTCATCGGCCGACAGCGACATGCTCTGCTCGGGCTGGTTCACGCCGGCCACGATGTAGCCCTGGCCCGACAGCGTCTGCCCGTCCAGCGCATGGTTCAGCACGCCCTCGCACTTGTAGGTCGCACCGTTGACGAGTTGCGCGCCCGGGATGATCGCCACGCCATCATCGCCCGCGGTGGCGGTGACGGTGGTCGTGCCCGTGTTCACCGGCTCCAGGAAGTCGCCCTGGGTCTGCAGCGTGTTGCCGTTCGTCGCCAGGTACTGGCAGATGACCTGCGCCTTGGCCACCGGCTGGTTGTTGAAGCTCACGGCGAAGCGGTAGTCCGTCGTGTACCCCTTGGGGAACAGCCGGATGTTCCCCACGTACTGCGCGTGCTCCTGATCCGAGTCCAGGATGGGGTACTCGAGCTGCCCCACGAACCGCTCGTAGCCATCGGCCTGCGCGAAGAGGGGAATCTCCATCCCCTCCGGGATGCCGTCGATCTGGTAGCAGCCGTCCGCCTCGATGCCGTTGTCATCGTTCGCGTCGCCGCTGCCGCACGGCACCGCGCGACGGAACTCGCCGTCGATGACCGCGTACACCTGGTTCTTGCTGTCCTTGTCGTCGTCCAGGTTGTTCTTGCTGCCGTCCGCCTTGAAGAAGTTCATCCGCTGGCCGGTCTGGCCATCCACGATGAAGCCCACCAACCGGCCGCTGTTGGCCTCGTGCTCACAGCCCGCGAAGGCGAGCATCGAGACCACCAGGAACTTCTGCGTCAACTTGTTCATGAAACCCCCGTTACAATCGCCACAAAAGGCGGGGTTTCCTTAGTCGACTCGACAACTTCTTGCCAAGAGGGGCCCCCGGGAATCCCCCTACTTTACCTCGACAACCTTTAGAGCCCCAATCAATGGGGTGATTTCCGCGTTTTCCTCCAGGCCCACGCCGAAGTGGGTGGCATCCGCGACCACCTGGTTGAAGGTGGGGTCCATCTGGGTCCACTCGCCCACGAAGGCCTCCACCCACTCGTGCCAGTAGAGGGCCGGCACGCCATCCTGGTTCACCATGTAGATGACGCCGTCCACGCGCCGGGCGGGGATGCCGGAGGCGCGCAGCAGCGACACCGAGAGCAGCGAGTGCTCCGTGCAGTCGCCCTTGCGCTGGCGCAGCACGTCCGTGGCCCGGTCCGCGCTCGCCCCGTAGTCCTTCTGCAGGTTCGCCGCCACCCAGCTCACAATCTTCTTCGCCGCCGCGTAGGCGTCCTTCTCGTCTCCCACCACCTGGGCGGCCAGCTCACGGATTTGAGGGCTGTCGCTCTCGACGATGATGGAAGTCTTCAGGTTCCTGCCCCCCTCGGGGTCCGCGAGCGGCCGGGGCTTGAGCTTGCCGGGCTCGGGGGCCCGCGCCGACAGCGTCACCAGCACCCGCCCGTCCGCCTGGGCCTGGTACTTCTGCCGGTAGGTGTCGCGCTGGAACTGCGGCGGCAGGTTCTCCATCACCAGCTTCACCTCGCCGGGGATGGCATGCGCCTCGGGCGGCAGCGTCCTGGGCAGCACCACGCGCGTGAGGCCGAACACCTCCACCAGATCCAACCGCTTCGCCACCGCCTCGGGCTCGGCACGGGCCTTCATCGTCTGCCCGTACTCCAGCTCCAGCACCCGCCCGTCCTCCTCGGCCACATAGGCGGTGACGGGCACCTTCTCCTTCTCCGAGACGCTGACGGCCTTGCCCACCTTCACCTTCACCCCGCTCACCAGCCGCTCCTCGGCGGGCTGGTACGTGGTGGAGAGATTGTAGGTGCCCAGGTCCGTCCCATCCAGCGAGCTGCCGGCCACGTTCGCCCGGCGCAGCAGCGCCACGCGCACCTGGTCGGCGTCCTCCACCGTCTCGGTGGTGGGCGGCAGGCTCACCGTCTCGTCCGGCATGCCGGGCCGCTTGCGCACCACGCTGATGCCCGTGGGCGTGGCGGTGCCCACCAGCGTCTGCGTGCCGCCGTCCCCGCGCTGCTCGATGGTGAAGGCCACCAGCCTCCCGCCGGGCCCGGCCTCGTAGATGCGCTCCTCCCGGTGGACGCGCTCGGACATCCGCGAGCCCACCTGCGCCTTGAAGTGCAGCTCGTTGATGCCGCGCACCCGGTCGTTCCGGCCTGGAATCAGCCCCAGGTCCTGGAAGACGTAGCCCACCTTCTTGTCCACCAGGTACAGCCCCAGGTACTCGCCGCCCTGGGGCCGGCGCGCCTCGAGCACGTCCGAGACGCGGGCCGGGGCCTGCTGCGTCTGGGCCTGTTGCGGGCTGGCCCGGGGCGCGGGCTCCTGCTGCTTCTTGCACTGCACGAGCGCCAGGCTCAGCAGCGCGGCGCCCAGCGTGGGGAGGGCTCTTCGGAAGGGTCGCATCACTCGCACCGCTCTCCGGCGCCGGGCGCCTGGAGTCTCTTAGAGTCGCTTGGAGAGCATGATGAGGTCGTCGCCGACCTTGTAGAAGTCGCGGATGCGCGCCTCCTCAGTGTACTTCATGGAGGCGTAGAAGCCGCGGGTGGGCCCGTAGGCCTCGGTGGCGCTCGTCTCCACGCGGATGAGCCGGGCCTTCTGACGGCGCAGGTCCGCCTCCATGCCCGAAATCAGCGAGGCGCCCACGCCCTGGCCTCGCACCGTGGGGTCGGAGGCAATCCAGTACAGGTCGTACGTGCCCTCGGTCATCGGCGTGGGGCCGTAGCAGATGTAGCCCACCAGGTTGCCGTCCCGGTCCGCGACGAGAATCGTGTAGTCGCGGTTATTCGGCTGAAGCGCGAGATCGACGAGCTCGATTGCGACCTCCACCTCTTCCGGCGAGAACGTTTCGATTTGACGGATCAGGGAGGCGAGCGACTCCCGGTCCTTTCCTTCGAGCGGTCGGATGTCCATGGGCTCTTTCTAGAGCAATCTCCACCAGCCTCGTGGCCAGGGCGGAGTAGTCGATTCCAGCCGCGCGAGCGGCCTTGGCGAATCCCGCGTCGGGGTGGAGATCGCAGTTGGGGTTGATGTCGATGACGTAGGGCACGCCCTCCGGAGTCACCCGGAGGTCCACGCGGCCGTAGTCCTGGCACTCGAGGGCGGCGAAGGCATCCATCGCCGTCTTCACCAGGCGCGCCTCCAGCACGGGGTCCTCCAGCAGGCAGGGCTCCGAGGGAGTGTTCTGGAAGTCGGGCGAGTCGGTCTCCCACTTGCCCGCGTAGGTGACGATGTTGGGCCGGTCCTCGAAGAGCTTGCCGAAGCGGATTTCCGTCAGCGGCAGTGCCCGGCGCGGAGTGTTGCCCAGCAGCGGCACGTAGATTTCCCGCCCGGGGATGAACTGCTCGATGAGGGCGGGCTGATGGAAGGTGCGCAGCACGGCCTCGACGGCGCGGCCCAGGCCGGCGCGGTCGTGCACCACCGAGTCGCTCGTAATCCCCACGCTGGCGTCCTCGCGCGCGGGCTTGACGATGAGCGGGAAGGGCAGGTCCACCAGGCCCACGTCCTCGAGCCGGTCCACCCGCGCGAAGCCCGGCGTGGAGACGCCGCGCGCCTTGAGCAACTCCTTGGCCTTGTCCTTGTGCAGGGCCAGGGCCAGCGAGAGCGCCGGCGAGCCGGTGTAGGGCAGCCCGAGCATGTCCAGCAGGCAGGGGATGATGATCTCCCCGCGGGCGTCGGCGGCCACGGACTCGCAGAGGTTGATGACCAGGTCGGGCTGCATCCGGGCGAGCAGGTCCACGAACTCCAGCCGGGAGCCCTCGACGGCGAGGGGCTCGGCATGGGTGTCGCCGCGGGAGAGGGCCTCGGACAGGGCGGAGGCCACGCGCATCACGTCCTCTCGCGCCTCCCGACCCGGGTCGTCCTCCAACAGCTCATGGTCTCGGTTGTACAGGATGGCGATGTGCATGCGTGGTGCGGAGTGCGGCGGCAGGGTTAGCACGTCCCCCCGGGGGATGACAGTCCACATATGGCCCGTTTGGCTGGCCGCCGAGCAGTTCCCGGAAGTATGAGAGGAGAACCATGCGGATTCGCGACTCCATCCACGGCACCATCGATGTGAGTGGTGAGGAGAAGGCCGTCATCGACAGCCGCTTCTACCAGCGGCTGCGCCACGTGCGGCAGCTGGGCTTCGGCGACCTGGCCTTCCCAGGGGCCACCCATACCCGGCACGCCCACTCGCTCGGCGCGATGCATGTCGCTTCACGGGTGTTCCAGGCTGTAGCGGGCCGCTCCAGCCTCCCCGCCGACGTCCGGGAGCGCTTCAGTGCCGCGGTGCGTCTGGCCGTGCTGTGCCACGACCTGGGGCACATGCCGCTGTCCCACGCCTCCGAGCGCATCGCTCCCATGCGCGCCACCCTGCGGCTGCCTTCCTGGTTGGATGCCGTGGCGGAGGGCGAGCAGGCGACGCACGAGGACTTCACCGCCAAGCTCCTGTTGGACAGCTCCCTCACCCGCATCATCGAGGAGCGGTACGCACCCCAGGGCATCACCCCCTCGGCGGCGGTGGGGCTCATCACCGGGGCGCGGCCTCCGCAGGACCCGGGCTTCTCGCACGCGGGGGTGGACTGGACGCCCTTCCTGCGCGCCATCGTCTCCGGCGAGCTCGACGCGGACCGGATGGACTACCTCGTCCGGGACTCCTTCTATACGGGAGTCAACTATGGCCGGTACGACATGGATTGGATCATCTCCAACCTGAACCCGGCGGTGAAGGAGGGGCGCGCCTACCTCGCGCTGAGCCGGGCGGCGGCGTTCGCCTTCGAGGACTTCCTCCTCAGCCGCTACCACATGTTCGTCTCCGTCTACTACCACCACACCTCGGTGAACTTCGACTACATGCTGCGGCGCTACTACGAGGAGGCGCCCGGCGAGTTCGAGATTCCCTCCGATCCCGAGGCCTTCCTCGGCTGCGACGACGTGGAGCTCTGGTACACGCTGCGGCGCTCGAAGAACCGGTGGGCCCAGCGCATCTCCACGCGCCAGGGCTTCAAGCTGCTCGCGCAGTTCACCGAGCGGGACGTGGGCTACGACCTCGAGGTGCTGCGCAGCGCCCTGGTGACGGGCGGCTTCGAGCACTTCACGGTGGAGTCCAAGGGCGTGCTCTCCAAGTACTTCTCGGAGGGCTCGGGCCCGAGTCTCTTCATCGTCGACGTGTCCACCGGCCGGCTGACGGAGGTGGCGCGCTACACCCCGCTCTACCAGCGCTACAGCGGCGCGGTGCGGCTGTCGCGCCTGTACGTGCGGCCGGATCAAATCGAGGACGCGCGCAACATGATGGCGCGGCTGTTGGGACAGGTGCAGACATGAGCGAAGCGCTTCCCGGAATGCCTCCGCCGCCCCCCGTCGCGGCGACGAGGCCCGCGTCGGTGGTGGTGCCGTACCGCAGGACGCCCGGGGGCGTGGAGGTCTTCTGGGTGAAGCGAGAGAAGGCACTCGCGTTCGCCGGGGGCTTCTACGCGTTTCCCGGCGGCAAGGTGGACAAGACGGACGTGCTGGTGCCGATGCGAGGGGCCTCGGGGCAGGAGGCGGCGCTACGGGTGGCGGCGGCGCGCGAGCTCTTCGAGGAGGCCGGGGTGCTGGTGGCCGAGCGCGCCGGGTGGCTGGCTCCCGAGGTGGTGCGGGAGCTGCGCCGCGAGCTGCTGGAGAAGCGGGCCACGTGGACGGAGCTGCTCCAGAGGCACGGCCTGTCGCTGCGGGCGGAGGACTTCCCGGACGCCGGGCGGTGGGTGACGCCCGAGTTCGCGCCCGTGCGCTTCGACACCTTCTTCTACCTGGTGGAGGCACCGGCCCACGCCCTGGCGGAGTGGTGGCCCGGAGAGCTGGCGGAGGCGGCGTGGGTGAAGCCGGCCGAGGCGCTCGCGCGGTGGGAGCAGGGCACGGCGCTGCTGCACCCGCCCGCCCTGCACGTGCTGCGGGTGATGGCGCGCTTCGACACGCCGGAGCGGGCCCTGGCGGCCCTGCGCGAGCAGCCGCACTGCCCGGACTTCATCGCGCAGCGCATCGAGTTCCAGCAGGGCGTGCGGGTGTTCCCGCTGCGCACGGCGACGCTGCCGCCGGCCACGCACACCAACGCGTACGTGCTGGGCAACGGCGAGCTGCTCATCGTGGATCCGGGCGCGGACGACGAGGCCGAGGTGTTCCGGCTGCTGACGATGGTGGAGGCGCTGGTGGGGGAGGGGGCCCGCGTCAAGGCGGTGCTGCTCACGCACCACCATGGAGACCACGTGGGAGGGGCACGCGCGGTGAAGGAGCGGCTGGGCGTGCCGCTGTGGTGCCACGCGCGGACGGCGGACCGGCTGGACGTGCCGGCGGACCGGCTGCTGGAGGACGGCGAGGTGCTGGAGCTGGCGGGGACTCCGCCGCAGCGCTGGCGGGTGCTGTACACGCCGGGCCATGCGCGGGGCCATGTGTGTCTGGTGGATGAGCGGACGCACGCGGCGGTGGTGGGCGACATGGTGGCGGGCGTCGGCACCATCGTCATCGACCCGCCCGAGGGCGACATGGGCGAGTACCTCCGGCAGCTCGCGCGGCTGCGGGACTGGCCAGTGACGACGCTGCACCCGGCGCACGGGTCGGCCATCCCCGACGGGCCGGGCAAGCTCCAGGAGTACCTGGACCACCGCGCGGCACGCGAGGCACGCATCGTGGAGGCCGTGCCCGCGGACGGCGCGACGCTCGCCCAGGTGGTGGAGCGCGCGTACGCGGAGACCCCGCCCTTCCTCTACCCCGTGGCGGAGCGGAGCGCACTCGCGGTGCTGCTCAAGCTGGTGGAGGAGGGCCGGATGCGCGAGGACTCCGGCCACTACTTCCCGGTCTGAACCCCGGCCGCGACTTCCCCGGATCCAAGCGCTCTGTCACTGGCAATACAGAGCAGGGGGACCCCGCGGCGCCTCGCGAGGTGCCGCCGGTATCGTTCCCTTTCGTTCTCACCACGACTCGGACACGAAGCTCACTGGGGGGATTCTTGGAACCGCGTCAGCCCACCGCCACCAGGGCGCCAGCTCGGGACACGACTGTCGAGGAACTGCTGGGGATGATCTCCCGGCTGGCGGCCAACGAGCCCCATCCCCGGTGCCGGCCGGGGGAGGGCCCCCTGGCGCCGGTGGCCCTGGCCCTCAATGAGCTGTCCGCCCGGCTCGAGGCGCGCCGCACGAGCTCCCACGAGCTGTTCGGCCTCGAGACGCTCGTCGCCCAGTCGCCCGTCATGATGATCTCGGTCGACGCCGACGAGCGCATCCGCTTCATGAACTACACCCTGCCGGGGTTGTCCCTCTCGGAGGTGGTGGGCAGGCGCCTCTACGACTTCACCGCGCCCGAGCAGGTGGAGGTCATCAAGTCCAATGTCCGTGCGGTGCTCGAGACCGGGGAGTCCCGGAGCTACGAGGTCCGCTCCCCGCTCCCCATCGGCCCCGAGTGGTACGGCGCGAAGGTGGCGCCCATCCGGTCCGAGGGCCAGGTCGTCGGCTGCACGCTGAGCCTGATGGACATCACCGACCTCAAGAAGACCCAGTTCCGCCTGGAGCGCTCCAACCAGGCCCTGGATGGCTTCGCCTCCGTGGCCTCGCACGACCTGCAGGAGCCGCTGCGGAAGATCCAGACCTTGAGCGATCGCCTGAGGACGACGTGCGCCGACTCGCTCGGTGCCGAGGGGCGCGATTACCTCGAGCGGATGAACAACGCCGCGGTGCGCATGCGCGCGCTCATCGATGACCTGCTCTCCTTCTCCCGCGTCTCCTCGAGGGCCCAGCCCTTCGAGCAGGTGGACCTCCAGCAGATCGCCCGCGAGGTGCTGGACGACCTGGAGACGGTCACCGAGCAGACGCGAGCGTCGATTTCAGTCGGAGCGCTGCCCGTGCTGGAGGCGGACCCGATGCAGATGCGGCAACTGCTCCAGAACCTCTTGAGCAACGCCCTCAAGTTCCGCCGCGACGACGTGGCGCCGTGCATCTGCATCCAGGGCACGGTCGATGCCGGGAAACAGCAACTCCAACTGCGGGTGGAGGACAACGGCATCGGCTTCGACGAGAAGTACCAGGAGCGCATCTTCGCCCTGTTCCAGCGCCTGCACGGGCGGAGCAAGTACGAGGGGACGGGGATCGGCCTCTCCATCTGCCGGAAGATCGCCGAGCGGCACGGGGGGAGCATCCTCGCGCGGAGCACCCCCGGGCAGGGCTCGACCTTCATCGTCACGTTGCCGCTCGAACAGCGCGGGCCCGTCTGAGGCGCGGCGCCCGGGTGCTCCGGCCCACGAAGCTCGCACGCTGGGGAGTCGAGGGCCACGTGCACCCTCCAGCCGTTACTTCCCGGCTCGAGCGGTGTTGCTATAGCCTGGAGAGCCACCACGTCAGTGCCTTGGGGAACACGCTTGAGCAAGAACCACAGGGGCGATGGGAAGACCCCTTCGACGGACGAGGCTTCTGGCGCGGAATTGCCCCGCGGGTCCACCCTCGATGGGTTGGTGGACGTGGTCAAACGGCTGAGGGCCAATGAGCCCCACGTCCGGTGCCAGGCGGTCGAGGGGCCGCTCGCGCCGCTGGCGGCGGAGCTCGACAACCTCGCCATCACCCTCGATGCGCGCCGCACGGCGGCGGGTGACCTGTTCGGGGTCGAGGTGCTCGTCGCTCAGTCGCCCATCATGATGATGACGTGCGACGCCGACGAGCGGATCCGCTTCCTGAACTACAACGTGCCGGGGATGTCCCCCGCGGACGTGGTGGGCAAGAGCATCTATTTCGTGACCCTCCCGGAGGAGCACGAGCGGGTGCGCGGCCTGATCCGGCACGTGCTCACGACCGGTGAGCCCGTCGGCTATGAAATCCGCTCCTCGGTCCCCATGGGCCCCGAGTGGTTCGCGGTGAAGCTGGGGCCCATCCGCTCGGGCGAGCAGATCGTCGGCTTCACGCTGAGCATGGTGGACATCACCGACCTCAAGCGGACCCAGCTGCGCCTGGAGCAGTCCAACCGGGAGCTGGAGAACTTCGCCTCCGTGGCCTCGCACGACCTGCAGGAGCCGCTGCGGAAGATCCAGACCTTCAGCGAGCGCCTGACGGCCACGTGCGCCTCCGTGCTCAGCCCCGAGGGCCGCGACTACCTCGAGCGGATGAGCAACGCCGCGGCGCGCATGCGCACGCTCATCGACGACCTGCTCGCCTACTCGCGCATCTCGTCGAGGGCGCAACCCTTCGTCCGCGTGAACCTCCAGCAGCTCGCCCTCGAGGTGGTGGATGACCTGGAGCTGGCCATCGCTCAGGCGGGCGCGGCCGTCACGGTCGGCGAGCTGCCCACGGTGGAGGCGGACCCGGCGCAGATGCGGCAGCTGCTCCAGAACCTCTTGAGCAACGCCCTCAAGTTCCACCGGGAAGGCGTGCCGCCATCCATCTCCATCCAAGGCGGGCTCGATGCCGAGGGCCGGCTGGCCGAGCTGCGGGTGGAGGACAACGGCATCGGCTTCGAGGTGAAGTACCTGGATCGCATCTTCGCCCTGTTCCAGCGCCTGCACGGGCGGGGCAAGTACGAGGGGACGGGGATTGGCCTCGCCATCTGCCGGAAGATCGCCGAGCGGCACGGGGGGAGCATCGATGCGCGGAGCACCCCCGGACAGGGCTCGACCTTCATCGTCACGTTGCCGCTCAAGCAGAACCCGTCGAGGTGAGGCGCCATGGACCCCCGCAAGCCCGTCACCCTCCTGATGGCCGACGATGATGAGGACGACCGGGACTTCGCCCTCAAGGCCCTGCAGGAGAACCGGCTCATGAACGAGCTCCGGTTCGTCGAGGATGGGGAGGAGCTGCTCGACTACCTGTACCAGCGCGGGCGCTACTCGGACCCGAAGAGCGCTCCGCGTCCGGGGCTCATCCTCCTGGACCTGAACATGCCCCGCATGGACGGGCGCGAGGCGCTGCGCGAAATCAAGGGCGACCCGGCGCTGCGGCAGATTCCCGTGGTGGTGCTGACCACCTCGAAGGCCGAGAAGGACATCCTGCGCAGCTACGACCTGGGCGCCAACTGCTTCATCTCCAAGCCGGTGACCTTCGAGGGGCTCGTCGAGGTGATGAGGGTGCTGAACATGCACTGGCTGCAGCTCGTCGAGCTGCCTCCGGTGGTGACGCCGCCCCCGAAGGGCTGAGCGGGGGGGGATCCCCGGGCCTCAGCCCTGGGAGGACGCGTCCGCCAGCCGCGTGGTGCCCCCGCGGCGCCGCTTGATGAAGAGCAGGATGAGCGGGATGGCCGTCAGCACCGCCTGAGGGATGAGCGACATGGCATCTGGGAAGATGCCGAGCGGCTCGAGGGTGACGAAGGGGATGGGCTTGAGCGGCACCAGGGCCACCTCCTGCAGGGCGTGCAGCGCCTTGCCGAGCAGGATGATGGCGGTGACCACCAGCAGCACCGTGGACGCCTTGAAGAGCGTCTTCATGGGCAGCTTGTAGCCCACGCGGTTGACGAAGAGCACCAGCGCGGTGAGGGCCACGGCGCCCGCCGCGCAGCCCCACATCACCCCCGAGGGCGAGTCCAGCGTGAGGCCCTGCAGGAAGATGGCCGTCTCCACGCTCTCGCGCAGCGCCGAGGTGAAGGCGATGCCGAACAGGCCCGCCATGCTCCCGCGGCCCAACGCCCCCTGCATCTTCTCGCGCAGCTCGCCCATGAACTTGCTCATGTTGGCGCGCGCGTTGAGCCACAGCGCCGCGTACAGCAGCATGCCCACGGCCACCAGCCCGGCGAAGCCCTCGAGCATCTCGCGGTTGGCCCCGCCCAGCAGGTGCCGCCCGAAGATGAAGAGCACCGCGCCCAGCACCAGCGCGGAGGTCCACCCGGCGTGCACCACGCGCGCCGACGTGGTCGCGTTCATCTTGCGCAGCATCGCCAGCAGCGCCGCGACGATGACCGTGGCCTCGAAGCCCTCGCGCAGCAGGATGAGCAGCGTGAGCCACATCACCGAGATGAAGCTCGCCGCGTTGCCGCTGTTGCGGCGCGCCTCGTCCAGCAGCGACAGGAGGATGCGGCCCTCGTCCTGCAGGTGCGGGCTCTTCTTCTCGGCGGCCAGCCGCGTGTCCAGGAAGGCCTTCTCCAGCTTCCCCACCAGCTCCGGGTCGCGGGCGCGCAGCACGGCCTCCACCGGCTCCACCCCGTTGAGGTACGCGTCCAGCAGCGCGTTGCGCGCACCCACCGAGTCCCCACTCGCGCCCAGCTTCAGCGCCTGCTCCACGTGGTCGCGCGCCGTCACCAGGCCGCGCTCCTCGTCCACGTCGGGCATCTTGCGGCGCAGGCACGCGAGGTTCCCCTGCCCATGGGCCTGGAGGAGGTCCGCGTCCGTGGAGTTGGCCAGCTTCTCGAGCGAGACGCGCGGCGGGTTGTCCTCGCACGCGGGCTGGCGCAGGGTGAAGACGTAGAAGGCGACGGCCCAGCGCTCCTCCTCGGAGAGGGTGGGGAAGCCGGGCATGGCCGTGCCCGTCACGCCGAAGCTCGTGGTGTTGAAGGCCTTGTACGGGGTGAGCCCCTCCATCACCTCCGCGTCCTGGAAGTTGGTGGGGTGCGGCTCCATCGTGTGGGCGATGGGCACCTGCGCGCGTCCGTCCGGGCCGTGGCACGCCGCGCAGCTCTGCTGGAACACCTGCGCGCCCTTCACCAGGTCCGGCACGCTGTGAGGGCTGCGCGCCAGGCCCCCGGCGAGCACCAGGTCCTCCACGAGCGCCGCGCAGTCACGGCTGACGCCCTCGGGGTCCTCGCCCTTGTCCACGCGCGCCTTGATGTCCTGGAGCCGCGTGAGGAAGCCCTCGCCGCGAGGCCCCATGTCCCGGGCCGCGTCCGTGGCCTCGGCGATGAAGCTGCGCTGCTCGGCCAGCTCGAAGTCCGACTTCGAGGCGACGGCGTTCGGATAGTCCGCCTGCAGGTACTGGAGGATGCCCACCAGCCGGTGCCAGGTGCGCCCATCGGACGCGCCCTCATCGGCGGCGGCCAGGGGCGCCGCGAGCAGCAGGGACAGGAGCAGGAGGCCAGAGCGTTTCACGCAGCCACCTCTACCAGCCCCCGACCTCAATTTCAATTTTGAGAATCAAAATCAAAAAGGACGCGGAGATGGGGCGTCCGGTAGCGGGCGGAAGGGCAGGGCCTTCCGCTTCCACCGCCTCTACCGCTTGTAGGTGAGGAAGGTGAAGGGCGGCTCGGTGGCGGTGGCCGGGTGGTGCTCCTCCTCGACGAGCCTCCAGCCGGACAGGTCCATCTCGGGGAAGAAGGTGTCGCCCTCGTAGTCGCGCTCTATCCGCGTGAGGTACAGCCGCCGCACGCGCCCCAGCGTCTGCTGGTAGAGATCCGCGCCCCCGGCGATGAAGACCTCGCCGCCGCGCGCCAGCTCCAGCGCCTGCTCCAGCGAGTGCGCCACCTGCACGCCCTCGGGCGCGTAGTCCTTCTGGCGCGTGAGCACCACCATCGTCCTGCCCGGCAGCGGCCGGCCGATGGACTCGTACGTCTTGCGGCCCATGACGAGCGTGTGCCCCATCGTGAGCTGCTTGAAGCGCTTGAGGTCCGCCGGCAGGCGCCAGGGCAGGGTGTTGTCCTTGCCGATGCACCGGTTGGCGGCCATCGCCACGATGGCGGCGAGCCTCATACCGCCACCGGCGCCTTGATGGCGGGATGCGGCTCGTAGCTGCTCAGCGTGAAGTCCTCGTACTTGAAGCCGAAGAGCGAGCGGACCTCAGGATTGAGCGTCATCTTCGGCGGCGGGCGCGGCTCGCGCTTCAGTTGCTCGCGGGCCTGCTCCACGTGGTTGAGGTACAGGTGCGCGTCGCCCGTGGTGTGGATGAACTCGTGCGCCTGGAGCCCCGTCACCTGCGCCACCATCATCGTCAGCAGCGCGTAGGACGCGATGTTGAAGGGCAGCCCGAGGAAGATGTCCGCGCTGCGCTGGTAGAGCTGGCAGGAGAGCCGGCCCTCCGCCACGTAGAACTGGAAGAGGATGTGGCAGGGCGGCAGCTTCATCGCGTCCAGGTCCGCCACGTTCCACGCGCTGATGATGTGCCGCCGCGAGTCCGGGTTCTTCTTCAGCTGCTCGACGAGCTGGCTCATCTGGTCGATGGAGCCGCCGTCGGGCCTGGACCACGAGCGCCACTGGTGCCCGTAGATGGGGCCGAGGTTGCCGTTCGTGTCCGCCCACTCGTCCCAGATGGTGACGCCGTGCTTCCGCAGGTCGTGCACGTTCGTGCCGCCCGCGAGCATCCACAAGAGCTCGTGGATGATGGACTTGAGGTGCAGCTTCTTCGTCGTCACCAGCGGGAACCCCTGCGTCAGGTCGAACCGCATCTGATGGCCGAAGATGCTCAGCGTGCCGGTGCCGGTCCGGTCACTCTTCTTCGTCCCATGGTGGAGAACGTGCTCGAGCAGGGCGAGGTACTGTTTCATGGTGTCGGATCGATCACCCGGCTCATGGCCGAGCGCAAAGCGGGGAGCGGCTTCTAGCCCAGGAGCTGTGGGGCGCGCGACACTCGAGGACGCGCGACATGCCGGATCTCCAACGGATGCCCGCGGTATGTGCCCGCCGTACACGGCGCCCGCGCTTCCGCTGGCGGTCCCGGACTCGAGCCCGCTAGAAGGGGCGCGCCATGAAGATCTACACGAAGACCGGGGACACGGGCGAGACGGGCCTGTTCGGCGGAGGCCGGGTGCGCAAGGACAGCGTGCGCGTGGATGCCTACGGAGAGGTGGACGAGCTCAACGCCTCGCTGGGGCTGGCGCGCTCGCTGAACATGCCCATGGACCTGGACGCGCTGCTGCAGCGGCTTCAGGACCAGCTCTTCACCGTGGGCGCGGTGCTGGCCACGCCCTCGGGCACCAAGGCCTCCGAGCACATCCCCCGGCTCAAGGACGAGTGGGTGACGGACATGGAGACGGCCATCGACACGTTCGAGACCGAGCTGTCGCCCATGACGCACTTCATCCTCCCGGGAGGCAGCCAGGCGGCCGCCGCGTTGCACCTCTCCCGCACGGTGTGCCGGCGGGCCGAGCGCCGCGTCGTCGCCGCCCTGCGCGAGGGCGAGGCCCAGCAGGAGGCGGTGGTCTTCCTCAACCGGCTCTCGGACCTGCTCTTCGTGATGGCTCGGGTGGCCAACCACCGGGTGGGCGTCGCGGATGTGAAGTGGATACCGGAGAAGCCCTCGAAGTAGCGCCCCCGCACTCTCCGGGGGCTCCCTTGGGGCGGCGGGACGGTTATGTAGGGGAACCGTGAGTCCGCTGCCCACCGCACACCTTCGACAACTCTCCGCACAGGTCGGCTTCGACCTCGTGGGCTTCGCGCGCGCCGAGCCCATTCCTCCCGGGTTCCTCCTGGGCTGGCTCGAGGCCGGCTGCGCCGCGGACATGGACTGGTTGGGTACCCGGGCCGCCGAGCGGCTGGACGTCTCCCTGCTCCTTCCCGGCGCGCGCACCGTCATCGCCTTCGCCACCAACTACTACCGCGATGAGCCGCGCGCGTCGGGCTCGCCCATCGCCCGCTACGCTCGGGGCCGGGACTACCACTCCACCCTGCGCGACAAGCTCAAGGCCTACCGCAAGCTGCTCTCCGAGGCGTACCCCGAGGTGCACCACTACGGCAGCGTGGACTCGGGCCCGCTCATGGAGAAGGTGTGGGCCGCGCGCGCGGGCCTGGGCTACGTGGGCAAGAACGGGTGCTTCATCACCGAGCCCTATGGCTCGTGGGTGCTGCTGTCCGCGCTCGTGCTCGATGCCGAGGTGGATGCGTACGCCGGTGGCCCCACCGACGACCGCTGCGGCCACTGCCGCAAGTGCATCATGTCCTGCCCCACCGGCGCGCTGCTGGGCGGGGGCCGCGTGGATGCCCGCGCCTGCCTCTCCTACCAGACCATCGAGAACCGCCACGCCGAGGTGCCCGAGTCCTTCCGCGTGGAGATGGACAACATCATCTTCGGCTGCGACATCTGCCAGGACGTCTGTCCCCTCAACCGCAGCCCCGTATTCACGCCCAACGAGCGCTTCGCTCCCCGCGCGGTGGCGGAGCTCGGGGTGATGGAGCTGGCCGCGCTCACCCCCGAGCAGTACGAGCAGCTCATTCCCGGCACCGCGCTCGCCCGGGCCAAGTACGACGGGCTGCGCCGCAATGCCGTGTACGCACTGGGCGCCACGAAGCAGGCCGAGGCCCGGCCCTTGCTGGAGCGCCTGCGCGAGGACCCCAGCGAGCAGGTGCGCCACGCCGCGCAGTGGGCCCTCCGTCACCTCGACGCGTAGCGCGGCGGGAAACTGTCCCTTCCCGCCGCTTCTCGATATGCCAGTGCCAGCCCCATCCGGGGCCCTTCCTGCCTCTCAGGAGTTTGACGATGTCCAAGCACTTCCGTCCGTTGCTCGCCGCCCTGTGCGGCGCCACCGTCCTCATGCTCGCCGGCTGCGGCGAGGACACGGGCCCCACCGGCGCCACCTGCCCGACGGGAGGCACGCAGCTCAGCTACGAGAACTTCGGCAAGCCCTTCGCGGACCAGTACTGCACCCGCTGCCACAGCACGACGCTCTCCGGCGCCGCGCGCCAGGATGCTCCCGCGGGTCACGACTACAACACCGCCAGCGGCATCCGCGCCGATGCGAAGAACATCGACGCGTGGGCGGGCTCCGGCCCCGACCGCACCAACACCGAGATGCCGGAGAACGGCACCAAGCCCACCGACGATGAGCGCAAGAAGCTCAGCGAGTGGCTCGCCTGCGGCGCGCCGTAAGGGTGTCCGCCCGCTCTCGCCGGGCTTGATGTGGACGCGCCCTGGTTTCCCCCGTGGAGGCCGGGGCGTTTCTCTTCGCGCTCCCTTCACGGTGAGTCGCACCGCGCCCATGCCCCGCGCGGGAGGGCGCGGATGCATTGCGCTCCTACAGGACAGTTGCAACGCCGTGACGTCTCGAAGCGCCGCGTGGTGTTCCGGGCCCCCGGCCAGTCTGATACGTGACCCCGAGCGATGGGCGCATCCTCCTCCGAAGCAGTTTCTCCGCGACAGGCGCCGCTCGGCAGGGTGTACGCCGCGCTGTTCCTCCAGGTGATGATCAACTCCGGCACGTACCTCGCCGGCAAGCGCGCCATGGAGGAACTGCCCCCCATCACCGTCGTGCTCTGGCGCTTCCTGCTGTGCGCCCTCGTCTTCTGCCTGCTGCTCGCCTTCACGCCCGGCCCCAAGCTGCCGCCGCGCTCCGAGTGGCGCCGCGTGTTGATGCTCGGGATGCTCGCCGGCCCCATCAACCAGATGTTGTTCTTCTACGGGCTGTCGCGCTCCACCGCGGCCCACGCGGCGCTCCTCTACGCCCTCACCCCGCTCGGCGTGTACCTGCTGAGCCTCGCGCGCGGCGACGAGCGGCCCTCCTCCCGCGCCACGTCCGGCATCCTCACCGCGTTCGCGGGCGTCGTGGTGCTGCTGCTCGGGCGCGGACTGGCCTCGGCGCGCGGCTCGTTGGTGGGCGACCTCATCATCCTCGCCGCCGTGTCCGCCTGGGTCGTCTACACCACCGAGGGCAGGCCCTTCGCCGCCGCCCATGGCCCCGTGCGCTCCACCGCCTGGAGCATGGTCGCCGCCACCCTGCTCCTGGTGCCCGTCATGCCCTTCGCGCTGGCTCCGGCCCGCACCTTCTCCGCCAGCCTTCCCGCGCTCGGCAGCATCGCGTACCTCGCCGTCCTCACTTCCGTGGTGGCGTACCTCATCTGGTACTACGCCCTCACCCAGGTGTCCGCCTCGCGCGTGGCCATCTTCTCCAACCTCCAGCCCGCGATGACCGCCATCGCCGCCTGGGTGCTGCTCGGCGAGTCCCTCCACTGGGAGTTGGCGCTCGGCGGCGGCCTGGTCCTCGCCGGGGTGCGGCTCACGCAGAGCGCTCCCGTCGTCCCACGGGCCTCTCCCGTCTCCTCCCAGGAGCAGGCCCCCGTCTCCATCGCCGAAGGGTAGGGCACGGGTTCAACCCGGGGCCCGGGTACCCTCACCCCGGTCCTCTCCCAGAGGGCGAGGGAGGGATTTTGGGGTCATCGGGTGGGGGGCTGGGGTCACTTCCCGTTCGGGTCCCAGTCCGAGATGTCCTTCTTCTTCGGCTCCGCGGGCGGCTTCGGACGCAGGGGCTCCGACGGCTTCGGTGCCGCGGCCTTCGGCGCGGGGGCCGGCTCGGGCTCCGGATCGTCGAAGATGCGGATTTCATCGTCCTTCGCCGCGGCGGGTGCTCGCTTCGACTGCGCCGCCGGTGACGGCTTCGGCGCGGGGGCCGGCTCGGGCTCGGGCTCGGGCTCCGGGTCCTTCATCTTGACCGGCTCCTTCATCTCAGCCGATTCCGTCTGGGCGGCGGGCTCCCCCTCCGAGGCCCGGTAGACGCCCCGGCGCACCCCGTCTGGCGGTTTCGCGGTGCTCGACGCGGGCTTCACGTTGTCGCTGTCGCGCAGGTCGTCGTCGTGTGACGGCTCCCGCATGGCCGGGTCCCGCTCGCGCTGGGGCATCGAATCCAGGTTCGCGTCCCGGAGCGAGTAGTGCCGGGTGGTGCACTCGCTCTGTTCGTGCGAACAGCGCTCCATGCACTGGGTGAGCAGGCGGTACTTCGAGGTGCTGCCCCCGTAGTCGATGGTGCAGTCCTCGCGGCAGGTGGCGAAGTCCTCGCGGCACCCCACGGGGATGGTCCGGTCCGGATCGGCGGCGAGCGTCAGGAGGATGACGAGCGGTAGCGGATGCATGGTGAGGGGAAGGCTAGCAGGCCTTCATCCCCGAGGGGATGCCGAGGGGCCGACCGGCCGCCCGCTGCGCGAAGCCCCACCCGTGACCACCTTCTCGGCTCAACCCGGGACAACGCGGAGGAGGCCATGCCGTTCCGCAAGCCCAGGCACCTGTCGTGGCGCGAGTTCTTCCGGCGGCTCTGGGTGGAGCTCCAGGAGGACGCCGTCACCGAGTGCGCGGCGCAGTTGGCCTTCTACTTCCTCTTCGCCCTCTTCCCCTTCCTCTTCTTCCTGGTGACGCTCGCGGCGTACCTGCCCTTCGCCCCGGGGGCCGTGGACGCCATGGTGGAGCGGCTCGGCCCCCTCATGCCCGCCGAGGCCCTGCAGGTGGTGCGCGGGCACCTCGAGGCGCTCGTCACCAGCTCCCGCCCGCGCCTCATCACCCTGGGCCTCCTGGTGGCGCTCTGGTCCGCCTCGCGCGGCGTGGACGCGCTGCGCCGCGCCCTCAACCTCGCCTATGACGTCCCCGAGTACCGGCCCCTCTGGAAGACGCAGGGGCTCGCCATCCTCATGACGGTGGCGGGCTCGCTCGTCATTCCCCTGGCCTTCGCCCTGTTCCTCCTGGGCGGGCAGCTGGGCGAGTGGATGGCCAACCACCTCCACATGCTCAACGTCTACCACGCCGTGTGGCGGTGGCTGCGCTGGCCCTTCACCGCGGGCCTCGTCATGCTGGTGCTGGCCCTGTGCTACTGGCGCCTGCCCGCCGTGCGCCACCGCTACCAGTTCCTCTCGCCCGGGGCCCTGCTCGCCAGCGTGCTGTGGCTGCTCTCCACCTGGGGCTTCACCCAGTACGTCGAGCACTTCGGCCGCTACAACGTCACCTATGGCTCCATCGGCGGCGCCGTCGTGCTGCTGCTGTGGCTCTACGTCACCGGCCTCATCTTCATCCTCGGCGGCGAGGTGAATGCCGTGCTCGAGCAGGCCGAGGCCGAGGCGGCCCGGGCGCAAGGAAAACCCCCGCCCCTCGAGGCGCCGCGCATCCGGGGTGAGGTCTCCCAGGGCACGGGCCGCGAGCGGCTCGCCTTCTGGCGCCGGCGCCATCGTCTGGCCGGGCGCGCCTCGCCCGAGGTCGAGCCTCCCGCCGAGGTCGAGGAGACTCCCGGCGAGCGGACGCCAGGGGAGCGCGACGAGCACGCCCCCCTGCACTGAAGGCGCCGAGGGCCTACTTCTTCAGGCGCGCCTTGATGGGGGCCAGGCGGTCCGCGCCCAGGTCCGAGCCCGTCAGGTGGTGCTGCGAGATATAGGCGTTGATGTGCTGCGCGCGCTCGGCGCTGGGCGGGTGGGTGCTCAGCCACTTGAACACGCCCGGCGTCTTGCCCTCCTGCGCCGCCAGCTTCTGGAAGAAGGTCTCCAGCGCGTGCGGGTCGTAGCCCACCGCGGACGTGTACTTCGCGCCGAGCTCGTCCGCCTCCGTCTCGTTGCTCCGGCTGAAGGCCAGGCCCGCGCCCGTACCCGCCAGGCTCGCGGCGATCTGCGTCACCGTCCCCGTGTTCTTCCCGAGCGCCGCGTCGATGACGGCCTGCTCGCCGTACTGGAGCATCATCGCCTGCGCCGAGTGCCGGCCCACCACGTGCCCGGCCTCGTGTCCCATCACGCCCGCCACCTCCGCCTCGTTGTCCGCCGCCAGCAGCAGCCCCGTGTACACGTACAGGTAGCCGCCCGGCGTGGCGAACGCGTTCACCGTCTTCGGGTCATCGATGACGTTCACCTTCCACTGCACGCCCTGCCGGTCCTTGTTGGCCTGCTGGAGGAGGCGCGTGGACACGTTGCGCACGTACTCCACCACCACCGGGTCCTCCAGGTACTTGATCTTCTCCTTCGTCTCGAGCTCCTGCTTCACCTGCTGGCCAAGCTGGTTCTCCTGCTGATCCGAGATGAGGATGGCCGCCGCCGTGCGGCCCACGTTCGCCTTCTTCAGCGACGCGCAACCGCTCGTGAAACCCAGGGCCAGCGAGAGGGTCATTACCGCCGAGAGAATCCGCCTCATGATTCCGCCTTTCGTCGCGTGGTGCTGCCAGACGACCGGGCGTCGTACTCAGCGCCCCGGGGCTCGGCAAGCCTCGCGTGCCGGATGTGTGGACCTGGATGGAACGCGCGCGGGCAGCCGTCCCGGCGGGCCCCCGGCCGTGCGCGCGCAGTGCCTTGCCGTCCTTCCGGGCGCTACGGAATCTAGGAGACGGCGCCCCGTCGGGTGCCCCAGGGAGGCCCCCATGTCTCGTCCCGTCTGGACCGGCTCGCTCGGCTTCGGGCACGTGCACGTCCCGGTGCGGCTCTACGGCGCCGTGTCGGCGCGGCAGGTGCAATTCAACCTCCTGCACGACGCGGATGGTGCCCGCATCCAGCAGAAACGCGTGTGCTCGGCTGATGGCGAGGAGGTGCCCTTCGAGCACGTGGTGAAGGGCTACGAGCTCCGCCCGGGCCATTACGTGGAGGTGACGCGCGGCGAGCTCGAGGCGTTCGATCCCCAGGCCAGCCGCACCGTGGACCTGGAGGACTTCGTCGAGTTCTCGGAAATCGATCCCATCTTCTTCGACACCACCTACCACGTGCTGCCGGGTGAGCAGGCGTGGAAGCCGTACGCGACGCTGGCCATGGCGCTGCGGGCCTCGGGCCGCGCGGGCATTGGCCGGCTGGTGATGCACATGAAGGGGCACCTGTGCGTGGTGTGGCCGCATGGGCGGGGGCTCGTGCTCTCCACGCTGCACTACGCGGACGAGGTCATCCCCCAGGAGAGTTTCTCCGAGGTGTCCCTGCCCGGGCCCCGTCCCGTGGAGCGCGAGGTGGAGGCCGTGCTCAGCGCCATCGAGGCGCGCACCGTTGGCTTCGAGCCCCAGCGCTACCACGACACGTACCGCGAGCGGCTGCTGGCCTTCCTCGACCGGCGTGCCCACAAACAGGAGCCGCGGGAGGTGCCCGAGGCCCCCCGTGCCCGCCGGACGGGCAGGGCGGCCGCGAGGACTCCCGCGGTGGGGAGGGGAGTGGTGCGCGGCGAGGTGACGGAGCTCTCCAAGGGGGGCTCGCTGCGGCTGCGCCCGCAGGCGGCGCGCGAGGCCCGCGAGCCCACCGGAGGCCCGGGACGCAAGACGACGGGGAGCCCCCCGGCCCGGACGCGCCGCAAGAAGTGAGGGCGTGGGGCGCCAGGGCCCCGAAACGACGACGGCGGACGGGCCCCGTGAGGAGCCCCCCGCCGCCGGGAAGCGAGCTGCCCGAGAGGACTACTTCTTCAGGCGCGACTCGCAGGCCTCGAAGTCGATGTTCTGGAAGTAGGCATCGACGTACTTGGCGCGCTCGAAGGGCTTGTAGTCCGGCACGAAGGCGTGCTCCCACGCGTCCATGACGATGATGGGCGTGTAGCCGGCGATGTTGCCGTTCTCGTGCAGCGTCACCCAGTGGTTGGAGAGCCAGCCGGTGCGCGGATCCTGGAAGGTGATGGCCCAGCCGATGCCCGGCGAGGTGCCCACGGCCTTGAAGTCCGCCAGCCAGTTCTCATAGGAGCCGAAGCTCTGCTCCATGGCCTGCTTCAGCTTGCCGCCCGGCGTGGTGGCGCCGCCCGGCTTCATGTTGCCGAAGTAGTACTCGTGCAGGACCATGCCGTTGTACTCGAAGCCCATGCGGCGGGTCATCTCGGCGTAGGCCGGGTTGGAGCCGGCGGCCTCGCCCTTGGCCTGCAGGCCCGAGAGCAGCTCGGTGAGCTTGTTGGTGCGGTTGACGTAGCCCTCGTACAGCTTGAAGTGCGACTCGAGCACCGCGTCGCTGATGCCCTTGAGTCCCTTGAGGTGGGTGAACTGCATCGGCGAGTACTTCTTCTGCGGCATGTCGGCCATGTGGGGCCTCCAAACGGGGAGCGAAGTGAAGTGAAGAAGGGCGTCCCCTTGTACCGGGGGGGCGCCGCCTTTCAGGGGGTTGTTTCGCGCAGATGTGCGCGCGGCAACAAGTAAGAAATGCGTCCCAGGTGCGCATGGTGTTATTCCGCGCACGCCATGCCCGAGCTTCCAGAAGTCGAAATCGCCCGGCGCAACCTCGTCCATTGGCTGGACGGCCGCCGCGTGGTGCGCGCCGAGGCCGATGACACCCGGGTGTTCCGCGAGGCCCGCCGGGAGGACTTCGCCCTCCTCCAGGGGCGCCTCGTGTCCCTGGAGCGGCGTGGAAAGTACCTCCTCTTCACCTTCGAGGGGGGGAGGGGCCTGCTGGGCCACCTGGGGATGACGGGCCGCTTCGTCCGCCGCCCCGAGGGCGCCCCCGTCCCCTACAGCCGCGCCCGCTTCCACCTGGACTCCGGGGACGTCATCCACTTCGCCGACTCGCGCCTCTTCGGGCGCCTGGAGCCATGCGCCGCCTCGCGCCTGCACGCCCTGGACGCCGTGAAGGAGCTGGGGAGGGACCCGCTCGCCGATGGCCTCACCGCCGCGCAGTTGAAGGAGGCGGTGGGCGGCTCGCGCCAGGAGCTGAAGGTGGCGCTGATGGACCAGGGGCGCGTGACGGGGCTCGGCAACATCCATGCCGCCGAGGCGCTCTACCGCTCGGGCCTGCACCCGGCGCGCGCCCCCGGCTCGCTCACCGACGCCGAGTGGCGGCGGCTGGCCGAGGCCATCCACGCCTCCATCACCTTTGGCCTCGAGGAGCAGCAGGGCGAGGAGCCCGCGTACCTGGAGGACGGTGCGGAGAACCGTTTCCTCGTCTACGGTCGCGCCGGGACGCCCTGTGCCCGCTGTGGCACGACGGTGGAATCCTTCGCCCAGGGAGGCCGCACCACCCATTGCTGCCCGCGGTGCCAACCGAAGACTCCTGGCCGTAAACCCCCGGACGGACGCCGGAAGACGGGTGCTCGCCGTCGTTGACACCCCCCGTCGGGTCCGCTTGACTCGCCCGCCCTTTGCACCCGCCGCACTCGCGCGGCACCGGAGAAGAACCCCCTATGTCGTCCAACGCCCTGCTGGCGGCCCTGCTCGTCGCCTCCGCCACGGCCACCGCCCAGACGCCCGCGCCCCAGTCCGGGACGCCGGCTCCCGCCGCCCCGGAGACCACCGCTCCCGCCACCCCGGAGCCGGCCGCCGACTCCCCCGAGGAGCGCATCCGCCAGGAGGTGGACAAGCGCGTGGAGGCCGCCAAGCAGGAGATGCGGGAGGAGATCCGCGCGCAGCTCGCCACCCAGTCCCTCGCCAGTGACTGGCAGGAGGAGTGGACGGAGGAGAAGCGCAAGCTGGAGCTCTTCACCATGGACGGCTACTACCGTCTGCGTCCCAACCTCTTCTACCAGTTCGACCTGGGGAAGATTCAGGACCGGCGCCTCTACCCGTCCGGGCGTCCCACGGAGAAGACGCTGGCGGGCGCCGACATGCGCCTGCGCCTGGAGCCCACCTTCAACATCTCGGAAGAGGTGCGGGTGAAGGCGCAGATCGACGTGCTGGACAACGTGTTGATGGGCTCCACGCCCAACAACAGCTTCCCCAACGACGGCTTCCAGCTCTTCGACGTCTTCAACGACGGGCAGACGGCTCCCAGGTCGGCCCTCAACGCGCTCAAGGACTCGCTCATGGTGCGCGAGGCCTACGGCGAGGTGTCCACGCCGGTGGGCCTCTTGCGCTTCGGCCGCATGACGGCGCAGTGGGGCCTGGGGCTGCTGCGCAACGACGGCAACTGCCTGGAGTGCGACTACGGGGACGTGGTGGACCGCGTCATGTTCGTCACCGAGCCCTTCGAGGGCTTCTACGTGACGCCCATGCTCGAGTTCAACAGCGAGGGCAGCTACGCGTACCCCAACGGCACGCAGGGCCAGCCGGTGGACCTGACCAACGCGGATGACGTGCACAGCTGGGTGCTGGCCATTGCCCGCCGGGACACCCCGCAGCAGACGAAGGCCAAGCTGGACAACAACCAGGGCGTGCTCAACTACGGCGTGCACTTCAGCTGGCGCACCCAGCGCTACGCCTCCGCGGGCCTCTACACCTCGCTGCCCACGTACAACCCGGCGGATGGCTCGGTGGGGCCGAGCGTGTTCGTGCCCCGCGACGCCACGCTCTACATCCCGGACGTGTGGCTGCGCTACGAGGAGAAGAAGTTCCGCGTGGAGTTCGAGCTCGCCGCCTACGTGGGCTCCATCAACAACCGCGCGCAGACGCCGCTGGAGGCCAACGAGCCCACGCTCAACCAGCGGCTGGACGTGGTGTCGTTCGGTGGCGCGGCGGTGGGCGAGTACCGGCTGCTCAACGGGCAGCTCAACATCCAGCTGGAGGTGGGCTTCGCCTCGGGTGACCGGGCTCCGGGCTTCGGCGCCTATCCGGGCCGTCAGCGTCCGCCGCGCGCCCTCACCCCCTTCACCCAGCCGGGCGATCTCGACGGTCCTCAGTTCAACTGCGGCCAGCTGGGCCAGGGCGGCGGCTGCGTCGACAGCTACATCCGCAACTTCCGCTTCAACCGCGCCTACCGCGTGGACAGCATCCTGTGGCGCGAGCTCATCGGCACCGTGACGGACGCCGCCTACGTGAAGCCCACCCTGCGCTACTCGCTGGCCCACGGCTTCGACGTCTTCGGCAGCGCCATCTACTCGCAGGCCATCTACGCCGAGTCCACGCCCTCCTTCACCAGCCGGATGCTGGGCATCGAGACGAACCTGGGCGCCCGCTACGAGACGGAGGACGGCTTCGTGGCGCGCATCGACTGGTCCGTGCTCTTCCCGCTCAGCGGCCTGCAGGAGCTGCAGGCGGACAACCAGCGCGAGCTGGCCACGGCCCACGCCATCCGCGGCACGCTGGGCATCCGCTTCTAGGCAGGAGACGTTCATGTACCGGCTGCGCGGTTTCGTCGTACTGCTCGGCCTCGTGGGGCTGGCGGCTTGTGGCATCAAGGGCAATCCCCGCCCGCCGCGGCCGCCCCCGCCCTCCACTCCCGAGACACAGCCGCCGGCGGAGGCGCCGCGCGGCCCGTTGTCTCCCTCGCTTCCTCCACCCGACGCTGGGACTCCGTGAATCACTTCGCCTACCGTAAGCGTGTCCTGCACGCCGAGGAGGTGCCCCTGCCGGCCATCGCCGAGGCGGTGGGCACCCCTGTCTACGTCTACTCCACCGCCACCCTGCGCCGGCACTTCCGGGTGGTGACCGAGGCCTTCGGCGAGCACCCGCACCTGGTGTGCTACGCGGTGAAGGCCAACTCCACCCTCGCCGTGCTGCGGCTGCTCGCCCAGGAGGGCAGTGGCTTCGACATCGTCTCCGGCGGCGAGCTGGCGCGCGTGAAGGCCGCCGGCGGCGAGCCCGGCAAGACGGTGTTCGCCGGCGTGGGCAAGACGGCCGAGGAGATGGCCCAGGCCCTCTCCGCCGGCCTCCTCTTCTTCAACGTGGAGAGCCCCGAGGAGCTGGAGCTGCTCGACGCCGTGGGCCGTGCCCAGGGCAAGCGCGCGCCCTTCGCCCTGCGTGTGAATCCCAACGTGGACGCCCGCACCCACCGTCACATCTCCACCGGCCTGAAGACGTCCAAGTTCGGCGTCCCCTTCGAGGACACGGCCGCCCTCTACGCCCGCGCCAAGAAGATGAAGGGCCTGAAGGCGGTGGGGCTCGACTGCCACATCGGCTCGCAAATCACTCGCACCTCGCCCTTCAAGGCCGCCCTCACCAAGATGGCCGGGCTCTACAAGGAGCTGCGCGCCCAGGGCCACGAGCTGCGCTACCTGGACGTCGGCGGCGGCCTCGGCATCACCTACACCGAGGAGACGCCTCCCAGCCCCGCCGAGTACGCGCGCACCACGCTCTCGGCCGTGGGCGACACCGGCGCCACCGTCATCTTCGAGCCGGGCCGCCTCGTGGTGGGCAATGCCGGGGTGCTCGTCACCCGCGTGCTCTTCCGCAAGCAGACGCCCGCCCGCCAGTTCGTCGTGGTGGACGCGGGCATGAACGACTTGATGCGCCCCGCCCTCTATGACGCCCACCACGGCCTGCAGCCGCTGGTGCAGCGCCGCGGCAAGGAGGTGGAGGTGGATGTGGTGGGCCCGGTGTGCGAGTCCACCGACGTGCTCGCCCGCCAGCGCAAGTTGGTGCTCCCAAAACAGGGCGAGCTGTACGCGCTGATGACCGCCGGGGCCTACGGCATGAGCATGGCCTCCAACTACAACTCGCGGCCCCGGCCGGCCGAGGTGCTGGTGGACGGCGAGGCCTGGCGGGTGGTGCGCGAGCGGGAGAGCTTCGAGGACCTCTGGCGCGGCGAGCGGCCCTGAACGTATAAGCCGCGGTATGAAGACTCTCGAAGGCTCCATGACCGCGCTCGCCACTCCCTTCCGGGAGGGGGCGCTCGACGAGAACGCCTACCGTGCGCTCGTCCGGCAGCAGATCGCCGGCGGGACGAGCGTGCTCATCCCCATGGGCACCACGGGCGAGGCGGTGACCATGTCGCCCGAGGAGCGCTTGCGCGCCGTCCGGGTGGTGGTGGAGGAGGCCGCCGGCCGCGTGCGCGTGGTGGGCGGCGCGGGCTCCAACAGCACCGCGGAAACCATCGAGGGCGTCAAGCGCGTGCGCGAGGCCGGGGCCGACGGCACGCTCCTCGTCACGCCGTACTACAACAAGCCCACGCAGGCGGGCCTGGTGGAGCACTACCGCGCGGTGGCCAAGGCGCACCCGGGCTTCCCCATCGTCGCCTACAACGTGCCGGGCCGCACCGGCGTGGACCTGCTGCCGGAGACGGCGCAGCGCCTGTGCGACATCCCCGAGGTGGTGGCCCTCAAGGAGGCCACGGGGAACCTGGCACGCGCGGTGGACCTGGTGGAGAAGTGCGGCGAGCGCCTGACGCTGCTGTCCGGCGATGACTTCACCGTGCTGCCCTTCATCGCCTGCGGCGGCAAGGGCGTCATCTCGGTGTCCTCCAACGTGGCGCCGCGGATGATGGCGGACCTGGTGGCCGCCGCCCGCGCGGGCGAGCTGGCCAGGGCGCGCGAGCTCCAGGTGCGGATGAACGAGCTGCACCGGCTGCTCTTCATCGAGTCCAACCCGATTCCGGTGAAGTGGGCGCTGCACAAGCTGGGGCTGTTCGGCCCCGAGGTGCGCCTGCCGCTGGTGCCCATGACCGAGCCCAACGCGAAGAAGCTCGAGGCCGAGCTGCGCAAGCTGGGCCTCGTGCAGGGCTGAGTCCACGCCATGATTCGCACCGTCATCACCGGCGTCACCGGACGCATGGGCGGCACGCTGTCGCGCCTCGTGCGCGACTCGAAGGAGCTGGAGCTCGTGGGCGCCACGGCGCGTCCGGGCTCGGCCGCCGTGGGGCAGGACGTGGGCGGCGTCACCGTGGGCGAGGAGCTCGGCCGCGTGCTCGAGTCCTCGAAGGCCCACGTGGTCATCGACTTCACCAGCGCGGAGGCCAGCGTGGCCCATGCGCGCCAGTGCGCGGGGCGCGGCGTGGCGATGGTGGTCGGCTCCACCGGCTTCACCCCCGAGCTGCGCGCCGAGCTGGCCACGAGCGCGAAGTCCATTCCCGTCGTGCTCGCGCCCAACACCTCCGTGGGCGTGAACGTGGTCATCCGCATGGCCGCCGAGCTGGCCCGCGTGCTGGGCGAGGGCTACGACGTGGAGGTGCTCGAGGCGCACCACCGCATGAAGAAGGACGCGCCCTCGGGCACGGCGCTCAAGCTGGCCGAGGTGCTCGCGCAGGCGCTGGGGCGCACCCAGGAGGACCTGACCTTCGAGCGGCACGGGCAGATTGGCGCGCGCCCGCGGCGGGAGATTGGCGTGCAGACGCTGCGCGGCGGGGACGTCGTGGGCGAGCACACCGTGTATTTCCTCGGTGAGGGCGAGCGCATCGAGCTCACCCACCGGGCCACCCACAGGGATCAGTTCGGCCTCGGGGCGCTGCGGGCCGCACGTTGGGTGACGGGCCGCACGCCGGGGCTCTACGACATGGCCGACGTGCTCGGCTTCCAGAGGACCGAATGACCACGCGTTATTGCCGTTTCCAGCACGCCCAGCACGAGGGCCGCGCGCACTACGGCCGCATCGAGGGTGAAGAGGTGGTGGAGCTCACTGGCGCGCCGTGGGCCGGCGCACAGGACACGGGCCGGCGCGTGGCGCTCGAGGCGGTGACGCTGCTGGTGCCCTCGGAGGCCTCCAAGGTGGTGTGCATCGGGCAGAACTACCGCAAGCACGCCGAGGAGATGGGCAAGCCGGTCCCGCCCGAGCCTCTCATCTTCATGAAGCCCTCCACCGCGCTCAACGCGCACCGCTCGCCCATCCGGATTCCCAAGGCGAGCCAGGAAGTGCACTACGAGGCGGAGCTGGGCCTGCTCATCGGTGAGCGGCTGAAGAACGTGGACGAGGCCACCGCCGCGCGCGCCATCTGGGGTGTCACCTGCATCAACGACGTGACGGCGCGCGACATCCAGAAACGCGAGATTCAGCACACCCGCGCCAAGAGCTACGACACCTTCGCATGCGCGGGCCCCTGGATCGTCACCGGCCTGTCCCCGGCGGACCTGCACATCCTCTGCCGCGTCAACGGGCAGGTGAAGCAGGACAGCCGCACCTCGGACATGATTTTCGGGCCCGCCCGCCTGGTGTCCTTCATCTCCCACATCATGACCCTCCTGCCAGGCGACCTCATCAGCACGGGGACGCCCTCGGGCGTGGGCCGGCTGGTGGCGGGGGACACCGTGGAAGTGGAGCTGGAGGGAATCGGGACCCTGGCCAATCCTGTTGAGATGGAGCCTTGAGCGCCACCGTCTACGTAGGGCTGGGCTCCAATCAGGGAGACCGCGAAGCCCAACTCGTCTCCGCCCTGGAGGCGATGTCCCTCATCGATGCAGTGGCCGTCCTGGGCTGCTCGTCTCTCTTCGAGAGCGCCCCCGTCGGACCGCCGCAGCCGTACTACCTCAACGCGGTGGTGGCGCTGGAGTGCTCGCTCCCCCCCCAGCGCCTGCTCGGCATCCTCAAGCAGATAGAGCGCGACCTCGGCCGGGCGCCGGGCGGTCCGCGCTGGGGCCCGCGCCCCATCGACCTCGACCTCCTCCTGTGGGAGGGTGAGGTGGTGGCGGACCCCAACCTCCAGGTGCCCCACCTGGAACTGCACAAGCGCCGCTTCGCCCTGGAGCCCCTCGCCGAGCTCGCCCCCGAGGCGGAGCACCCGGTGCTGGGCATGACGGTGGCGGAGCTGCTCACCCAACTCGCGCCGCAGGAAGTACGCCGGTGCGCGGCCACCTGCTGGCCCGAAACCCTTGTCCCGGTAACCGAGTGATGACCCTCGCCCTCGCCCTCGCCGCCGCGGCCCTGCTCGCCGCGGAGCCCTCCAACCTGCCCGCCGGTCACCCGCCCCTCGGCTCGGAGCCCCAGCCCCCGGCCGCCAGCGCGGACGGACTGCCCAAGGGCCACCCGGCCATCGGCGGCGGCATGACGGCCCCGGTGCCCGCGGGGGAGATGCCCGAGGGCCACCCGCCCACGACGGGCCGCGCCCCGCCCACCGCCGAGGAGCTGCTCCAACAGCTCGACGGCATGCAGGGCCTGCGCGAGCGCGAGAAGACGTTCGAGATCGCCTCGTCGCTCGGCAAGCTCTACTACACGAACGGCCGGGCGCAGGACGCCATCCCCTACTTCCTCCAGGCGGAGGAGAAGGCGAAGGCGGTGCGCGAGCTGTTCCTGGCGCAGCGCAAGAAGCTGGGCAAGACGCCGGTACCGAGCGCGGCGGAGGCCCACTGCGGCTTCGCGGCGCAGTCGCCGGTGGAGCAGATGGCGGCGGCGGCGGCCGAGCGCGCGAAGAAGGGCGACACGGCGGGAGCGGCGGCGTGCGCTCGCGCGGCGCTGGAGCCGGTGCTGGAGGTGGAGTCGATGCGCGGCAACGCGCTCTTCCTCTCGGGCGACGCGGACGGAGCGCTGAAGACGTACGAGCGGGTGCTGGAGGTGTCGCCCACGCAGGGGGACGCGCTCTTCGGGCGCTCGGCGCTGCTGTACGAGACGCGGGGCGAGGACGTGAAGGCGCTGCGGTCCGCGCACGAGGGCTTCGAGGCCTTCGTGGCGGCGTACCCGGACTCGAACCGGACGCCGCTGGCGCGCAAGCTGGGCCGCATGTCGGACGAGGCGGTGAAGGCCGGGGGCATGAAGAAGTGGCAGGCCTCGCGCGCCGAGGACCGCCGCATCCGGGCCACGAAGCTGGACCTGTCGGCGTCGGCGCCTCCGATGATGGCGCAGGGGCCGATGGCGGGCGGGGGCGGACGTCCCATGGGCGGCGCGGCCGGTGGCCCGATGGCGGGCGGCGGTGACGGCGCGTCGGCGCCGATGATCTCGCAAGAGACGATGCAGGCGATGCAGAACGTCGAGCACACGCCGGAGATGGAGGCCCAGCTCACGAAGACGGTGGAGCAGGGCGAGGAGCTGCTGGCGATGGGCCGCTACGACGAGGCGCTGCAGGCGTACCGGCAGGTGATGCCGCTGCGTCCGGACGGGCGGGTGAAGGCGGGCCTGGCGTGGACGCTGGTGGGACTGGGCAAGCCCACGGCGGACCGGGTGTGGGGCGTGGCGGTGGGCACGGATCCGGCGGCGGTGGACCAGCTCGGCGAGACGCTCAAGGCCAAGGGCGATGTGAAGGGCGCGAAGGCCTTGTGGTCGAAGCTGGCGGCCTCCGCGCCGGACTACGCGGCCCAGTCATCGCTGCAGGCCAAGCTGAGCCAGTAACCGCGCGAGCCCGGCTTCATTGGACGCGGCGGGCCGTGGTGGCGCGCCGTGCCGGGTGGAGGGTTTCGTGCCTCGCGAGCATCGCCACGAACTCGGCGATGCGCCTGGCGCGCGTCTCCGGCTTCTTCGCGGTCTGTACGCGGTAGAGGATGGCGTAGCGGTTCGCGCCATCGAGCGTGGAGAAGAAGGCCGCCGCGCGCGTGTTCGCCGCGAGCGCCGCTTCGAGGTCCTCCGGCACGGTGGAGGTCCGGGCCGAATCGTAGGCCGCGTCCCAGCGCCCGTCCTGCTGGGCCCGCTGCACCTCGGCGAGCCCCGGCGCTTCCATCCTGCCCGCGGCGATGAGCGCGGTCGCCTTGTCGCGGTTGATTTTGGACCACGGGCTTCGCGGCCCCCGGGGAGTGAAGCGCTGCAGCCAGGCACTGTCGTCGTGCGCCTGTTTCTGGCTGTCGATCCACCCCCAGGCGAGCGCCACGTCGAGCGCCTCGGCGTAGTTCAGGGCGCTCCCGGCCGCGCCCTTCTTCGCGAGCTTGAGCCAGACGCCCTTCGAGGAGGCGTGGTGGGTCGCGAGCCAGCGAGACCAGTCGCCGGCGGAAGCGAAGGAGACGGTGGCCTCCTTCTTTCGCGCGCTACTCGCGAGACGCTTCGGGGAACGCGGGCCCGTCATGGTGGCCTCCCTCAGGTGAACGCGAGACGGAATACCACCGGATGCTCCGGCGCGTGTCCGGCCCGATAGGGCGTCTCTCCGGTGAGGGTTCGCAGCTCGCCGGTTCCCGTGCCCGGGACGATGTGCCCCCGGCTGTCCGCGAAGCCAGCGCGGTACTCCCCCTCGGAGTGGATGACGAAGCTGCCGCTCCTGCCGAGCACTCGCCCCTCGAACCTCTCCAGCTCCACGAAGGTTGCGCTGCCTTCCGTGCAGTACACCATCAGCGACTCGGTGACCGACGCGCCCTCGAGGTCACCCCGGTAGCTCTTCGTGTACCGCGCCTTCGCGAGCTTCACTCCGTCCGTCTCGGCGTAGGGTTGCTCGTCCCAGCCGGAGATGGAGAACACCGCCTTCACTTCTCTCGTCGTTTCCATGTCCTCCTCATGGCTGAAACGGCGGACACCGTATTGTACAAACGCGTCCGCATGGCCCCGCTGCGCCCCAAGACCGAACGCCCCCGAGGCATCGTGCACGGCCCTGGCCAGGGCCAGGCCCACGGTGAGCCAGTGCGCCTCCTGCGTCTCGAGCCGCCCGCGGAACTGGCGCCCTACGTCGAGCATTTCTGGGTGGTGCGCTGGTCGCTCCCCGCCGGGCAGACGTTGGCGCAGGCCACGCTCCCGCACCCGGTCGTGCACTGGACCGTCGAGGGCGCGCGGAGCGAGCTGATGGGAGTGACTCGCGGGCGCTTCGTCCGGCGGTTGAGCGGCTCCGGCCGGGTGGTGGCCGCGAAGTTCCACCCGGCGGGCCTCTGTGCCTTCACCCGCGAGCCACTCCACACCCTGACGGACCGGAAGGTGCCCGCCTCTCGCATTCTCGGCGCGAAGGTGGGGCGCGCGCTGCGGGGCCTCGACGCGCTGAGCGAGGAGGAGGCCGCGGCGAGGCTCTCGGCGGCGCTGTGCGGCCTCGAGCCGAAGCCAGATCCGGCGGCGGACGAGGCGCGGCGCATCGTCGAGCACATCGCCAGGGACCGGGAGGTCACGGCGGTGGAGAGCGTCGCGCGGTGGGCCGGGCTCTCGGTGCTCGCCCTCCAGCGGCTCTTCCGGGCCTAGGTCGGCGTCAGCCCCAAGTGGGTGATTCAGCGCTACCGGATGCACGAGGCCCTCGAGCGCATCGCGACGAGCGCCCTCTCTCGCTCCGGCACGCCGGGCTTCGCCGAGCTGGCCCTCGACCTCGGCTTCACGGACCAGGCGCACTTCTGCCGGGTGTTCAAGCAGTTCGTCGGCGAGTCGCCCGCAGCCTACGCGGACAGGGTCCGCCGCGAGCGCACGAAGGAGGCCTGAGCGCGGTCACTGGCGATGCTTTCGCTTGGGTCGCTCGATGCGCGCGGCGATTCCGTCCAACACCCACGCGAACCACGCCTCGGGCGTGTCCGCTTCGCGCCGCTGCGAGAGCACGCGGCTCAGCTGCGGATAGAGCGCCTCTCGCGTCTCGAGGAGCGCACGCGTCGCGGTGGCCCACTGCTCGCCGCTCATGGCCTGGTTCCCGTCTGCCGGCGCCTTCGCGAATTGGGCGCTCGTGCGGACCAGGCTCACCAGCGCGAGGCACGCGCCGTGGCACTCCTCGGGGGTCAGCCCGGTCGGTGCGAGTACGCCCATGCCCGCCTCGAGCCATGCCAGCTCGCAGGGCCCCATGACCCGGAGGCGGCCCGTCGCCTCGAGGCTCCACGGGTGCCGGCGGAACACATCGGCCATCGACTCCGCCCAGCGGAGGAGCTTGTCGCGCCAGGCCGTGGCCTCGCCCTCGAGCGGGGGAGGCATTCCGAGCCCCCAGTCGATCATCAGGTCGATGAGCTCGGCCTTCCCCGGCACGTAGCGGTAGAGCGCCATCGGCGTGAAGCCGAACTCGCGGGCGAGCTTCTCCATCGAGAGCGCCGCGAGCCCCCGCGCGTCCGCGAGCTTGATGGCCCCGTCGACGATCTGCTCCAGCGTGAGTGCCGGCTTCGGCCCGCGGCGGCCGACTGACGTCTCCTTCCAGAGGAGCTTCACGCTCGCCGCCTGGTCTCCGAACACCGGGTGCTTCCTGGCCATCGCTCCTCGCCGGCTTGTCAAAACTGTATATACCGTATACATAACTGCGTAGGACATACACAGTTGAGGGCATCGCCATGGTGACGGTCGCCGTTGCAGCAGTCGTCCTCGTTTTGGCAGGGCTCGGCTACCGGGCACTGCTTCAGCAGCGGAGCGCGCGAGCGCTTCGCATCGACGTGCCTCCGGGAGTCGCCGAAGAGCGGTTCGTGCGCCTCGGGGGAATCGAGCAGTGGGTCAGCCTTCGTGGGGAGGACGCCCGGAACCCCGTGCTCCTGGTGCTTCACGGCGGACCGGGCTCGCCCTACTCGCTCTTCACCCCCGCCCTGCGCTGCTGGGAGAAGGATTTCACCGTCGTGCAGTGGGACCGGCGGGGCGCCGGAAAGACGCTCGCGCGCAACGGCAAGGAGGGGAGCGGTGAGGTGAGCTTCGGGCGCATGCGGGAGGACGCCATCGAGCTGTGCGCGTTCCTCGACGAGCGGCTGCCGGGCCGCAAGCGGATCCTCCTCGCGAGCTCCGCGGGAACGCTGCTGGGGCTGCCGCTCGTGCGGGCGCGGCCGGACCTCTTCGCGGCGTACGTGGGCACGGACTTCAACGTGGGCGTGGCCGCGAGCGAGCAGGTGACGCACGCGGAGACGTTCGCCTGGGCGACGAAGAACGGGAGCCGCGCGGAGGTCGCCTTCCTGTCGCGGATGGGGGCGGACCCGAGCCGCTGGGACGTGGCCTCCTTCAATCGCCTGATGCGGCTGCGCGACAGGACGACCCGGGACGGCCGGGGCGTCGGGGCCATCTTCCTGCCCCTCATGCTTTCCTCACTGATGCATGGGCTGCGCGACCTCCGGGCCCTCGTCGAGGGCCTGAGCTTCTCCACGGAGCGGCTCTTCGCCGAGATGGTGGCGTTCGACGCGTATACGGTGGCCCCAAGGGTCGAGCTTCCCTTCTTCGTGTTCCACGGAGACTCGGATGTCCACACGCCCGCTTCCGTCGCCGCGGCGTATTGCGAGGCGCTCGAGGCGCCGCTCAAGCACTTCGAGCTGATGGCCGACGCGGGCCACCTGGGCGCATTCGTCCGGCCCGAGCGGTTTCTCGAGCTGCTTCGCCGGCATGTGCTGCCTGTCGTCACCGGGGGACGCGCTCACCGTCGCCAATCGTCTTGAGCTTCTCCAACCTGTTTCGCTCGGTGCGCGCGTCGAAGGGTCCGCGAACAGTACCGTCACGTCCTCGAAGCGCTCGGCGTCACCAGCGCTCGTAGCCCGAGGTGCTCTGGCGCCTCGTGTCTTCCCCCTCGGGCCACCACGCGACCACCGGCCGTGCGCCGCTAGCGTTTGACGGCCACGAAGGTGTCGTAGTCCACACCCTCGAGCGTCCGCTGCTCGAGGCGCGCGTCGAGCCCCGCCGCGTCGAAGAGCCGCAGCCAGGTGGCTCGCGAGAAGAGGCCGCAGTGGTGCTCGTCATGCACGGCGCGGACGCTCCCGTCGCGCTCGCGCAGCAGCAGCGAGAAGTGGACGGTGGAGAAGCTCGCTCCCGGCTCCGGCGGCAGCGTCCACATCATGTATCGCACCGAGCGCGAGCGCCCATCCTCACCTGGCGGCTCGTCGTCGCCCTCCAGGCTCGTGCCTGTCTCGAAGGTCTCTCGCGTGGCATCTGGTGCGACGAGGGCGACCCCGCCGGGCTTCAGATGCACGGCGACCGTCTCCAGCGCGGCGCGCAGGTCGGCCTCCGTGGTCATGTACTCGACGGCATCGTGCACGAACACGGCGTCGAACACGCGCCCGAGGCGCACCGTCCGCATGTCCCCGGGCAGATGCGTGCACTCGGGGTTGAGCGCGCGGCTCACCTTCCGCATCCCCTCGGAGGGCTCCACCAGGGTGAGCGAGAGCTCCTTCTTGAGATGGCTGGCGTTGTTGCCGCCACCGCTGCCCAGCTCCAGCACCTCCACGAGGGGCCCGGAGGCGGCGCCGCGCAGGAGCCGGAGATACTCGCTGGCCTCTTCGCCGTAGTGCGAAGGGGCGGAGACCAGGGGCCACCACTCCGCCAGCTCGTCATAGAGTTTCATGACGGACGAGGATAGAGGAGGGGAGGCCCGTCGTCCTGGGGTCCGGGTGGGAAGGACTGGCCAGGGGGCTCGCGAGCCCGCAGGATGCGCCCGTGAGCACTCGTCACCTCGCAGGAAGCGGCCGGGCGGAGATTCTCGCCGCGGCCACCCGGGAGTTCGCGGACCACGGCTACTCGGGGGCGACGACGGCGGGCATCGCCCGGCTGGCCGGAGTCACGCAGCCGCTGGTGCACCACCACTTCGGCTCGAAGCAGGGCCTGTGGGAGGCCGTCATCGAGGCGCTCTTCCAGGAGCTGCACGAGGTGGTGGCCCAGGCCACGCGCGAGGTGGAGGGCAAGGACCGCCGCAAGCGCCTGGAGCACCTGCTGCGCGCCGCCGTGCTCTTCAGTGGCCGCCGCCCGGAGCTCGCCCGGCTGCTGCGCACCGAGAGCAGCGCGGGGGGCGAGGCCTTCGAGGCCCTCTTCGAGAAGTGGCGCCAGGGCCCCATGTCCTTCCTCCAGCGCGAGCTGTCCGCGGCGGTGGAGGACGGCACGATGCGTCCCATCGACCCCAGGTTCGCCTACTTCGCCATCATCGGCGCCATCACCCAGGCCTTCGCCGAGCCCAAGACGGCCCGCCGCACCTCGGGGCTGGACGTGACGGACGAGCGCTTCATCGAGCAGTACGCGGACTTCGTCGTGGACTTCGTGCTGCGCGGGCTCGTCGCCTCCCGCTCCAAGCGCGGTTGAGCCTCCGCATCCCCTGGCACGCCCTCCTGGCCGCACACCGGACCGCCTGACGTCCCACCTGCGCGCTGGTGCACCCCAATTGACGCGGCGCATTCGCGGACTTATAGATTGATAAGGCTTATGGACCTATAAGTCCCCAGGGACAGGAGATATCCGCATGAGCACCGCCCCGGCCAAGGCGTCCATCCCGCAGCCCCGCAAGCGCCCGCTGGTGGGCAACATCCCCGACGTGGAGTCGGAGACGCCCATCCAGTCGATGATGCGGCTGAGCCAGGAGTACGGGCCGCTCTTCCGGCTGACGTTCCCGGGCCGGTCCATCCTCGTGGCCAGCTCGGCCGCGCTGGTGGACGAGGTGTGTGACGAGCGGCGCTTCGACAAGTCCGTGGGCGGGGCGCTGAATAACATCCGCGACTTCGCCGGGGACGGGCTCTTCACCGCGTACACCGATGAGCCCAACTGGGCGCTGGCGCACCGCATCCTCATGCCGGCCTTCGGGCCGCAGGCGATGCGCGGCTACTTCGACTTCATGCTCGACATCGCCGAGCAGATGCTCACCAAGTGGGAGCGGCTCGGGCCCGAGGCGGACCTCGACGTCACCGACAACATGACGCGGCTGACGCTGGACACCATCGCGCTGTGCGGGTTCGGCTACCGCTTCAACAGCTTCTACCAGCGGGAGATGCACCCCTTCGTGGACGCCATGGTGCGCAGCCTCGCCGAGGCGGGCGAGCGCACGCGGCGCCTGCCTCTGCAGACGCGGTTGATGCTGATGACGCAGCAGCAGTACCAGCGTGACATCGCGTACATGCACGAGGTGGTGGACGAGGTCATCCGCGAGCGGCGCCGCAACGGGGACGCGGCCACGCGCAAGGATCTGCTCAGCCTCATGCTGCAGGGGGTGGACGCGGCGACGGGGCAGGGGCTCGACGACCTGAACATCCGCTACCAGGTGGTGACGTTCCTCATCGCCGGCCACGAGACGACGAGCGGGCTGCTGTCCTTCACGCTCTACGAGCTCCTCAAGCACCCCGAGGTGCTCGCGCGCGCCACCGCCGAGGTGGACCGGGTGCTCGGCCGGGACGTGTCGAAGCGCCCCACCTTCGAGCTGCTCGGCAAGCTCACCTACCTGGACCAGGTGCTCCGCGAGTCGCTGCGGCTCTGGCCCACGGCGCCCGCCTTCGGGCTGCTTGCGCGCGAGGACACGCAGCTCGCGGGCACGTGGCCGGTGCGCAAGGGCGAGCCCGTCATGGTCCTCACGCCGATGCTGCACCGCGACCCGGAGGTGTGGCCCGAGCCGGAGCGCTTCGACCCGGAGCGCTTCAGCCCCGAGGCCGCCGCGGCGCGTCCGCCCAACGCGTGGAAGCCCTTCGGTAACGGGCAGCGTGGATGCATCGGCCGCCCGTTCGCCATGCAGGAGGCCCTGTTGGTGCTCGGCATGCTGCTACAGCGCTTCCAGCCCGTGGACCACACCCGCTACCAGCTCCACATCAAGGAGACGCTGACGCTCAAGCCCGAGGGCTTCCGGATGCGCGTGCGGGCGCGGAGCGAGGTGGACCGCACGGTGGTGGACCTGCGGCCGGCCGCCGCGCCAGTGGCTCCGGCGCAACCGAAGTGGACCTCCGGGCCCGTGGCGCAGCACGGCACGCCCCTGCTGGTGCTGTACGGCTCGAACTCGGGTTCGTCGGAGGCCTTCGCCCAGCGCATCGCGAGTGACGCGGCGGTGCAGGGGTACGTGCCCACGCTCGGGGCGATGGACGCCTACGTGGGGCGCCTGCCTCACGAGGGCGCCGTCGTCATCGTGACGGCCTCGTACAACGGCCTCCCGCCGGACAACGCGAAGGCCTTCTGCCGGTGGTTGGAAGACCTTCCGGCCGGGGCGCTCACCGGCGTGCGCTATGCCGTGTTCGGCTGCGGCAACCGCGACTGGGCCACGACGTGGCAGGCCGTGCCCCGGCGCGTGGACGAGCGCCTCGCCGCCGCGGGAGCACAGCGACTGCTCGCCCGGGGCGAGGCGGATGCGCGGGCCGACTTCTTCGGCGACTTCGATGGCTGGTACCAGGGCGTGTGGCCCACGTTCGGCGAGGCCTTCGGGGTGGAGACCGCCGAGGCGAACCAGGCGCCTCGCTACGAGGTGGAGCGGCTCGACCTGGCGGCGGACCCGCTGGAGGAGGCCCACGGCGTGGTGCCGGTGGAGGTGGTGGCCAACCGAGAGCTCGTGGACATGACCTCACCGTTCGGCCGCTCGAAGCGCCACCTCGAGGTGCGGCTGCCGGAGGGGACGAAGTACCGGACGGGAGACCACCTCGCGGTGCTGCCGGAGAACGCGCCCGAGCAGGTGGAGCGGGTGGCGCGGCGCTTCAACCTGAGCCCGGACGAGACGGTGCTCATCCGGCGCACGCGCGAGGAGCCGAGCACGCTCCCATCCGACAGGCCCGTGTCGGTGCGCACGCTGCTGGGCCGCTATGTCGAGCTGTCGGCGCCCGCCACGCGGAGAGATCTCCAGCTGCTGGCGAAGTACACCGCGTGCCCTCCCGAGAAGAAGCGGCTGCTCGCGCTCGCGGGCGAGGGCGGCACCGAGCCGGAGGCGTACCGCACGCAGGTGCTCGAGAAGCGGGTGAGCGTGATGGAGCTGCTCGAGGAGCTCCCCGCGTGCGAGCTGCCCTTCGGTGTGTTCCTCGAGCTGCTGCCTCCGATGAAGCCGCGCCGCTACTCCATCTCGTCGTCGCCGCTCGAGGCGCCGGAGCGGTGCACGCTCACGGTGGCGGTGGTGGATGCGCCGGCCTGGTCGGGGCGAGGCCGCTACCGGGGCACGTGCTCCAGCTTCCTCACGCGGGTGGAGCCGGGCACGCGGATTCACGCCGTGCTCCGCGAGCCGCATACCCCGTTCCGTCCTCCCGAGGATCCCAGCGTCCCCCTCGTGATGATGGGCGCGGGCACGGGGCTCGCGCCGTTCCGCGGGTTCATCCAGGAGCGGGCGAAGCTGGCCGAGCGGGGCGTGAAGCTCGGCAGGGCGCTGCTGTTCTTCGGGTGCGACCACCCGGACGTGGACTTCCTCTACCGCGAGGAGCTCGAGGCCTGGCAGCGGCAGGGCGTGGTGGAGGTGTACCCGGCCTTCTTCCGGCAGGAGCGCGACGGGGTGAAGTTCGTGCAGCACCGGCTGTGGGAGGAGCGCGAGCGGGTAGGGGAGTTGCTCGACGCGGGGGCGCGCCTCTACGTCTGCGGGGATGGCCGTTACATGGCACCCGCGGTGCGTGAGACCGTGGCCCGCATCCACCAGGAGTGCACCGGGTGCTCGGCGGAGCAGGCTACCGCCTGGGTGCGCGAGCTGGAGACGGGCGGGCGCTACCTCGCCGACGTCTTCGGCGGGTAGGACCCGGAATCCGGGGAGTCCGGGGCTCGCGGCCAGATGACCGATGGCCCGGGGGGTCGGCCCTGGGTGAATGTGAGCGAATGCGGTATCGAGTCTCAAGAGCCGAGAGCGGGCAGGCCGCCGTGGAGTCCGCGCTCACGTTGCCCCTGGCGGTCTTCCTCGTCTTGGGGTCGCTCCAGCTCTTCCTCATGCTGCAGGCCCGGCTGATGGCGGAGCACGCCGCCTTCCGCGCGGTCCGCGCTGGCAGCCTCGGTCAGGGCTCCTGCCGCCGGATGATGCACGCGGCGGTGACCACCCTGCTGCCCACCTTCACGCGCACCGACACCGCCCCCCGGCTCGCCCAGGCCTTCAAGGCGCGCATCGGCAACCGCTACGAGCCCTCGCTCGACTCGCGCCACAACGGAGACATCGTGTGGCTGCTGCGCCAGCACCCCCTGCGCGCGGAGATTGGCGGCCAGGAAGACGGAGCCTTCGATGACCCGGACCGCGAGAGCCTGCGGCTCGAGGTGCGCCTCATCTTCTGGTACCCCATGCGCATCCCCTTCGCCAATTGGGTCATCGCCCGCATGGCGCTCGCGCACTGGGGCCTGCGGGACTACGACGCCCTCAACCCGCTCATGGCCGTGCAGGGCGACGCCAACTGGACCGAGGACAACCCGCCCCCGGACACCCTGTCCGGCGCGGTGGCGGCCACGTTCAAGGCGCGCACCAACTCGCCCGCGGGCACCTTCGTCTTCCCCATCCAGGCCTCCTACGGCATGCGCATGATGACGCCCGCGCGCCGTGAGTTCTTCACCCCGCAGGACTGCCGATGACGCGCTCTCCCCGGCGAGGACAGACGCTCGTCCTCTTCACCCTCACCCTGCTGCTGCTCACCCTGATGGTGCTGATGACCATTGGCCTGGGGGTGCGCCTGCACGAGCGGACCGAGCAACAGGTCGTCGCGGACTCCGCCGCCTACAGCCAGGCGGTGGTGACGGCCCGGAGTTTCAACGCCGTCGCCTCGCTCAACCGGGCGATGATCGCCCAGATGTCGTCGGTGGCCGCGGCCCAGTCGCTGCTGAGCTGGGCGGGCTACTACCACGGCACCCTGAACCAGGGGCGCGACCTGCTGGCGGGGATGATCGCCACCGCGCCGGCGCAATGCGCGGACCCCCTGCGCGATGCGTATCAGCGCATCATCACCGAGGACCGGCGGCTCATCGACCTGTGGGAGCCCCCGGGAGGCGGGTACGAGGGCATCTACGCCCACGACGTGCTGTCGGCCGACTACATCCGGCGCGTCGTCTACCAGACGGCCATCACCATCGCCGAGGACCAGAAGGTCATCTACGAGCAGATGACGAAGCGCGTGGCGCCCAGCACCGGCGGGGGAATCGCGGAGGACATCGCCGCCGAGGCGCGCAAGGGCAGCCCCTGGGGGGACGAGCGGCGGGAGCTGTTCGCCGCGGACCAGCCCATCACCCGGCGCGAGCGCGACGCGGCGGTGGTGCCGCTGCAGCGCGCGCCCAAGCACATGGTGCGCGCTACCATGGCCACGCGAGGCGTGGAGCACTTCGTCTCCTCGCGCGAGGCGACGCCGAGGACGGGGGAGCTGAGCGCGGCGGACTACGTGGCCAAACGCCTCAACCGGGTGATGGATCCCAGCCCGCTCGTGGCCGTGGTGACGGACTTCGGCACGGCCTACTTCGGGCAGCACGGGCCCATGCGCGGCTCCGGCCTCGGGGAGCGGGACGGGTATGACGGGCAGGCCCTCAACCGCGCCGACTGGCAGCGCTGGAACGAGCTCGCCGACGACGGCTCCGCGCTCACCTACCTGGGGGCGTGGGCGCAGGACACCGGCGTGTTCCACTTCGATTGGCCCAATCCCCCTGCCGGCTGCAAGATTCCGGAGCCCACCGAGGACTCCTTCGGCTACATCGTCACCACCGGCCCCAACGACCGGCGCGACAACCACATGTGGCGGCGCGGTGACCCGGGCGTCGGGGACTACCGCGAGTGGAACGACCCGCGCGTGACGGACCCGCCCCTGGTGCGCCACTCCTTCAAGCGCGTCCCTCCGGACGCCAACTCCCCCAGCATCTGGCCCGTCTTCGTGGACTACGAGGAGAAGGGGCTCGACGGCCGCGACGCCGCCACCAACGTGGACGGGCAGCCCAAGAGCCTGGTGCCCATCGTCCGGGACTACTCGGTGCGCAAGGACGGGGACCCCTGGGAGCTGCGCTTCCGCTTCCACTTCACCGACGGCGGCAAGGGCACGCTGCTGGACCTCCAGGGCAACCGGGGCGGGCTGAAGCAGGCCGTGGCCATCGCCTCCGCGCTCACGTACTACCACCGCGGCTCGGCCAGCGGCCCCTCCGGCCCGGGCCATGCGCGCGAGCCGCCCAACTTCCTCAACCCCTTCTGGCGCGCCACCCTGGTGGCCTCGGACGTGGACGAGTCCTTCGACGACCGGGGCAATGACGTCATCCGCACGCTCAATGACCTGGGGGAGAGGGACCAGGCCAAGGCGCTGCGCCTGTTGCGCACCAACGGCTTCGAGGCCATCCCATGAGACGCTCCTCCGCCCGCGGTCAGGCGACCGTCGAGCTGGCGCTGAGCCTGCTCGTGTTCATCACGGTGCTGCTCTTCGGCATCCACTTCGCCGAGCTCGGCATGATGAAGCTCCGGGTGCAGCAGTCGGCCACGGCCGCGCTGTGGGACACCACGGGGGTGCGGATGCACCGCTTCAACACGGCGGTGGATGCACGGCCGGACTTCTACACCTCCAACGAGATGCGCGACGCGGATGGCCGCAGTCCCTCGGGCCGGGCCGAGGCGCGCTATTCGGACTTCGATGGCCTGTCGGAGGGGGGCTCGGACACCTTCACCCAGGTGATGACGCGGGGCTCGCGGCTGAACGTGCAATGCCAGCCCACGAGCGTCTCGCCGTTGCCGGGGAGCCAGCCCTTCGACCGGCTGCGGGTGGCCTACACCCCGTCGCGCTCGGGCGGCAAGGAGGTGGACGGCATGGAGTGCAACGCCAGCGCGAGGGTGGAGGTGTGGGGGATGCCCCGCAGCTTCATGGAGGGCAGCGGGGGCTTCTTCGACGAGCAGCACGTGCAGCGGCCGCGCATCCGCGTGTGTGCCTTTGGCCGGGCCCTGGGCGGGAGCTGCCGGGGCTCGGTGCCCATCGCCCTGGATGACTGGGCGCTCTCCGGGAGCAAGGACAAGTTCGGCGAGGAGCTGTCGGCGTGCCGGGAGAACTGCCTCTTCGACAACGGGGGAAACCAGGCCTACAAGCGGACGGTGCAGCGGCTCTACGACGAGTACAACTCCTTCGAGACGCGCGACTTCAGCATTCCGTACTTCATCCGCAGCCTCTTCACGCGCGACCCCGTGGTGCCGGAGCTGTCCAACGTGCCCGTGGACGAGCGGGCCTTCCGCATGGTGTTCGTCGGCGAGGACGGGCCGGACACCGGCGCCGGGACGAAGGAGCCGTTCTCCTTCAAGACGCGCGAGCAGAACACCTATCAGGCGTACGACTTCGAGTGGGCGACGACGCCCTACGCGGATGCCTACAAGGAGGCGTACCGGCGCCGCAGGGAGTGCTTCCTGGGCTCGCCGTGCGACCAGTCCTACTTCGACAAGGAGAGCTGGTGATGCGGGCGCTGCTCTGTCTGTGCCTCCTGGTGGGCCTGCGCGCGGCGGCCGCCGAGCCTCCCGCGCGCGTGGTGCCCAGGGTGTGGGCCGTGCCGAGGGTGCTCGAGGCCATCGACGTGCCCGGCCGCACGGAGGCGCTGGGGATGCCGGTGTCCATGCACGCCGTGCGCTCCGGGGAGAAGGTGGAGGCGCTCGAGCTCCATTTCCGCCGGCAGTTCCAGGAGGCGGGCCTGTTCCTGCCTCCGCCACAGGACGTGGTGCCGCTCACGCGCGAGGTGCAGGTGACGGGGTTGGATCCCGACACGTACATCGCCTACACGGTGTTCCTCCAGCCCAACCCCGATGGCACCACCACCGTCATCCTCACCGAGGCCTTCCTCGCGGAGCGGCGCCGGATGGAGAAGGAGGACGCCTTCGCTCCGGTGATGCCCGGGGCGCACGGCGTGCTGCAGACGCGCACCGAGAGCACGGCCGTGCTCCAGTACTCGGTGAAGGCGGGCCCCGAGGAGGCCCATCGCTTCCATGTGCAGGCGCTGGCCCGTGAGGGCTACCGGGAGGTGGAGCCGGGTGTGTTCCAGCACGGGGCCGACGTGCTCCGCGTCAGGGCGCGCCCGCTCGGGGACGGGGAGCTGGCGCTGGTGGTGGTGAAGCTGCGGGATGTGACCGCGCTCTCGTCCACGCCGCCTCCGGGGAATGCGGGCGCCAGCGCCGGGAGGGCCGCGCCGTGAGCGCGACGCGAAGCCGCGGCTGGGTGTGGGCCGTGGTGCTGGGCTGCGTCCTGGGGGGGCTCGCCGTGCTCTGGGCACTGTGGCCGCGCGAGCCCGAGGGTCCGGTCGGCAGGCCGCTGCGCATCACCGTGGCGGCGAACGAGGTGCCTCCGCCCGCGCCGGAGAAGCCGCCTCCCGCGGTGGCACCGCCTCCCGCGCCGGTGAAGCCGGCCGCCGAGCCACGCCCCCCTCCCGCCGATGAGCCTCCCGAGCCCCAGCTGGACGACGTGACCAGCACCCGAGGGGTGGAGCGGCCCCGGCCACCGCCGCTGCGCAAGAAGGACCTGGGCATCGCGCCCAAACGCATCACCCGGACGACGACGGGGCGCTCGGCGGGCAAGGGCGTCACCAACCTCGTGCTGGAGGCGTCGTACCAGGGGAAGAAGGTCTCGGCGCCCGTGCTGATCGACGGCGTATGGCGGGGGAACACCCCGCTGGCGGTGACGATCAAGGCCGGCAGCCATGCGATTCGCGTCGACCACGGCCAGACGCGCGTGAACGAGTTCGTCACGAACGTCGAGGGCGGCAGGCGCATCAACATGGAGGTGGAGCTCCGCTCGCCGGCGGAGGCTCGGGGCAACGGGCCCTCCAAGTGGGGCAAGCCCCACCACCACTGAGCCGGGCACCGCCGCTCAGAAGTACCGGGCGGCGAGCAGATCCTGCACGTCGAGCAGGCCCACGGCCTTGCCCTCGGCGTCGACGACGGGCAGCTGATCCACGCGGAACTCGCGCATAGGCTCAGTGGTCGGGACGCGCGTGCCCCATCACTCCGGGGCCTCTCACAAACCACATATTTCAGGGACTGACTCGTTCAGGGCTGGTTGCTGGCGATGTTGGGCAATAGGGTGGTGCTGCAAGCTCAAGTGGAGATGCGGCGGTGCAGTCCGTTGAGCACAGGCCGAGGGCCCGTCGTTAGGGAGGAGATGCACTGCAATGACCTGCTAGCAAAGTGGCTCCAACTAGGGCCTGTAAATAGGAACAATACTGGCTTACCTACTTCGAAGTCTGGCTTGAAACGAATCAATAAGCCATTGCCGAGAGGCAGGCGGCAAAATCTCTGGTAGAGGGATTGTTAGAAGCTTCCCATATCGCGAAGAGTACACGCCAATTCGTTCGATTGTTGTGCCTATTGGTGCTTGGTCGATTCCTCCGAGCGTGGAGAGTATGTAATAGCCTATCAGCTGCTTTGTGTATGCCTTGGAGAAAATAGGGCTCTTAGAGGTTTTGATCTCTATCAGAGTACCATCCAAGATTAAGTCTGCATCGGCTCCCCCAATATCGATAGAAGCCTGACCAAAAGTTGGATTTAGTATGCAGCTTGAGCGGGGATTGAGTACATTGTCGGGTATGATTTCGGCTAAGCCTCGTAGTTCGTTCATATCCGACAGGTAGACGACGCCAAACTCCTTCCCCACTTTTCTCGAGCGGATGAGAAGGTCGATGTGCGCCAAGTAGAGGACAGATTTTAGTGTGTCGTTTGTTAGGACCCCTTGTTCGATAAAGTCGAGATTCGCTCTTTTAGCCCGACCAAGTAGGTCAAAGGCTAGGGCCAGTGTGTTGGGTGATATTGGTGCAGCTAGTCTTTTTTGCTTGATGAGCTTGGTTTCTAGTGCGTGCAGCCCCTCTTCTGCAACCCACGGTCGTGTGATTGCAAATGAGAATCTGCGCTGAAGTATGAAGCGTAAGAGGTAATCGAAAGCACTTCCTATGAGCGTCTGTCGAGGAGTGCCTGCTGGCACTAGTGGGTGCACACCAAACGTAAGGCCACGAGGGAAGCAGATTAGGGCTTCCATTTGGCTGTCGATGGCGGGGCTCTGTAGGAAGGTCGTAAGGCTCATGATGCCGCCGGGTGAAGGGGATGGTCAGGAGGATGGCCCGACGGGATGAGCGACTGAGCTTGGGCCATACTTGCGCGCTGCTTTGTTTAGCATCTTCGCAATTCTGCGAAAACTAGGGATTCGATAGAACCCCAGGTTGGGGCTGGTGAGTTCCTCTTTCGGAAACCCGTGAGGACGTGCCGTCACTTGGAGCCCAGCTTGCTGAAAAAGTTCTGCTCTCCGTAGCAAAGATGTGTAAATGGTGTGCAATAGCCAGCCATCCAGTTGTTTCAATTGTGTATCATCGTCGACGATCGGATAGAAGCTCATCAGGCCTCGGTATCTCATCTCAGGTGTGTCGCCTGAGAGGTACTTGGCAAGCTTCTCCTCCGTTAGCTCACCGTACAAATACCGCCTTATCTGGGAAATCATGACGGTATAATCGGCATCGCGAGGACCAGATACTCTTCCTGGGATGCAGCGTCCGGCAAGTGGCTGTTCGAGTAGGTTGGCATAGATGAGTCGCGCAATATGACTTTTGATTCTTTCAGCCGTGCTGTCGCGAATCCCGATTGTGTGGGCATTTACTTTGTAGCCAACAAACTCTACATAGGTGGTCTTGGCTAACTCGGCGCCTGCTCCCTCTTCGACAAGCATCCTAACGCCGGGCGATTTTTTGAGATTGAATTCAACACCCATTTCGTCAGCAGTTGCTGCTAGAACTTCCACTGCGTGACAGAGCTCTCCGTAATCATCTGACCAGACAAGTGTGTCATCCGCATATCGTGCAAAGTCCACACGAAGTTGCTCAAGTCTTCGGTCGAGAGGATAGGCGGCAATGTTCGCTAAGAAAAGAGATGTTGATACTCCTTGCGGAATGCCTTTGTTTCGTTTCTGTGTGTGTCCTAGTTGGTAGTCGGCAATAGAGTAGATGCTGCTTCTGAGGAAGCCTTGGATGATCTTCCGCTCTTCGTCCGTAATGTAGAATCTTTTGTCATTTAAAACGCGCTCGATGTGGTCGTGAGAGATCGAATCGAAGTATTTCCGGAAGTCGTATTCGGCCATGAAGATGCGTTTCCGGCCGGCAAAGCTTGAGGATAGGTGTAGCACCGCGTCATGCACGGTGAGATCGCTCCGGTAGGCAAATGATTTGGAGCTGAAGCGTCCTTTGTTCTTTTCGAGTAGGCGCTTAAAAACAAGCCGCGCAATTGCTTGATCGGCGACTTGAAAAACTGATACATTGCGTGGGCTGCCGTCGTCTTTGGGGACTGAATAGCGGATGGCGGGTCGCGGACGATAAAGCTTTGTCTTGAGTGATTTCTCGACGGCGTATGCAATGGACTTGGCATGCTTCCGGACATGGTAAGGATTGAAGCCATCGTTGCAGCCCCAGTATTCTGGTGTGAGTACCTCCTTGGTCCACACGAGCCCAGAGCGTTCTTGTAGACGCCTGGTTTCCTCATGCAAGCCAAACGCATATTGCTGGTGACGAGCCACTAGTTTTCGGGCTTCCGCTTGGATGGTTTTGAATATTAGATCGCTCATCGCATACCCAAAAAAAACAAGGCTGGCGATTGCTCGCCAGCCTCCAACACCCACGGCTAAAAAATACATATCACGCGATTCCTGGGGTGCTCCCAGGAGATCCAGTCCTTTTTCAGGTATGCCTACCTGGAAAAGGGATATGCCGGGCTGTTTCACCCCCTTGGGGCTTAAATCCGGAGGCTAGTCCAGCCCAGCCGAGGCTTCAACTCCGAGTATTTTTTCAGAAGTACCGGGCGGCGAGCAGGTCCTGCACGTCGAGCAGGCCCACGGCCTTGCCCTCGGCGTCGACGACGGGCAGCTGGTCCACGCGGAACTCGCGCATCAACTTGGTGGCCTCGAGCGCCAGCACCTCGGGGCCCACGCACCGCGGCCGCTTGCCCATCACGTCGCGGATGGGCCGGTCGAAGTCCGTCTCGCCGCGCTCGACGAGCCGCCGCAAGTCGCCGTCCGTGAAGATGCCCACCAGCCGCCCCTGCCGGTCGACGATGTTGGTGGCGCCGGGTCGGCCCGGGGTGTTGGTCATCACCACCACGGCCTCGGAGAGCTTCGCGCTCTCGCGCACCACGGGGTTGGCGTTGCCCGAGCGCATCAGCTCGAAGACGCGCATGACGGAGCGGCCAATCTTCCCGCCCGGGTGCAGCAGGGCGTACTCGGCCGAGCCGAAGGGCCGGGAGCGCAGCACCGCCATGGCGAGCGCGTCGCCAATCGCGTGCAGGGCCGCCGTCGACGCCGTGGGCACCATGCCCATGGGGCAGGCCTCTTCGATCCGGCCGATGTCCAGCACCACCTCGGCGCCCCGGGCCAGCGGGCTCTCGGGGTCTCCCGTAATGGCCACCACGGGAGCGCCCAGCCGCTTGAAGGAGGGCAGCAGCCGCACCAGCTCCTCGCTCGCGCCGCTGTTGGAGAGCGCCAGAATCACATCGCCCCGGCCCACGCGGCCCAGGTCTCCGTGCACGGCCTCGGCGGGGTGGAGGAAGACGGAGCGGATGCCGGTGGAGGCCAGCGTGGCCGACAGCTTCTGGCCGATCAGCCCCGCCTTGCCCATGCCCGTCACCACCGTCTGGCCCGGGCAGTCGCGTACCAGCTCCAGCGCCCGGAGGAACGAGTCCCCCAGCCGCCCCATCAGCCCCAGAATCGCCTGGGCCTCGGCCTCGAGCACGCTGCGCGCATAGGCGAGCGTGGCCTCTCGCTCGTCCTGGGACTGTTGGGACGGGGTGGAGGGCTCGGGGGTGTTTCCGGCGAGGGCGCTTCCGGGAATGGCGCGGAGGCGGGGCTTCCGGGCGGTGCTTCGGGTGGCTCGGGCCATGACGGGGCCCTTGTACCCCCTCCCTGGCGGGGCCTGCCAGCTTGACGCACCGGGGGGCATCGGCTACGCGCCTGCTCGCCCGGCGGGCAGACTGGAGCGCTTCCCCTGCGACCGCGGGTTTACCATCACAGGCTTAACGGCCTGACCTGAACCTGGAGAGGGGACGAGATGAAGTTCTTCATCGACACCGCCGACGTGGGGGAGATCCGCAAGGCCCACGAGATGGGCGTGCTGGACGGCGTCACCACCAACCCGTCGCTGCTGGCCAAGGTGGGCCGCGGCCTGGAGGAAACCATCCGCGAGATCTGCACCATCGTGGACGGCCCCGTGAGCGCCGAGTGCGTCTCGCTCGAGGCGCCCGAGCTCATCAAGGAGGGCCGGGGCCTGGCGAAAATCCACGACAACGTCGTGGTGAAGGTGCCCATGGGCGTGGAGGGCATGAAGGCCGTCAAGGCGCTCACCGCCGAGGGCATCCGCACCAACGTGACGCTGTGCTTCTCCGCCAATCAGGCGCTGCTGGCCGCCAAGGCGGGCGCCACGTACATCTCGCCCTTCGTGGGCCGCCTGGATGACATCTCCCAGGACGGCATGGAGCTCATCGCCCACATCATCGAGATCTACCAGAACTACGACTTCACCACGCAGGTGCTGGTGGCCAGCGTCCGCAACCCGGTGCACGTGCTGCAGGCCGCTCGCATGGGCGCCGACGTGGCCACGCTGCCCTACAGCGTCATCACCCAGCTGGCCAACCACCCGCTCACCGACGCTGGCATCAAGAAGTTCCTGGCCGACTGGGAGAAGGTTCCCAAGGCCGCCAAGCCGTAGCGCCCGGGGCGACTGCCCGCGAGGTGCCCGCAATGACAGAGGCCACCGCCCGTGCTGGCGCGGTGGCCTCTTTCATTTCAGCGCGGTGGCGCTACTGGATGGCGCCCGAGGTGGTCGCCGTGAGCCCCACGCCGAGCACCGTGGTGGTGAAGCTCGCGGTGTCCGGCTGGCACGCCTGCGTGTCCGACAGGGGCGCGCCGTTGACCCGGAAGTCCCCCACGTAGCCGTATTCCCACTTCTTGTAGAACAGCGTCTTCCAGACGCACACCTTCGTGCTCGGCTGGCAGGCCGAGCCATCCGCGGCGTTGAGCTTGAGGCGCTCGATGCCGAAGCCGAAGCCGTCCTGGAGCGCCGAGACCATCGACTGCGTGCCGCCCTTGGTGGCGGTGTGGCCGGTGCTGAAGCCGACGCCGGACACCTGAGGCCGGTTGAAGTAGGTGTCGCCGAAGTAGGCATTCAGGGTGACGAAGGTACCCCTGGCCACGCCCGCGCCGCATCCGCCGGAGAAGTCCGTCTGCACCGGGGGCCAGGTGTAGCCGTCCAGCATCAGCTTGGTGTTCGCCGCCACCGGCCGGCCCGTGTAGAGGATGTGGGCCTCGGTCCAGATGGAGGTGTCCTTGTCCCAGATGCCGTTGGGCCCGTTCCACTTGCCGTCGGCGGGCGCCTCGTCGATGTAGACCTCACCCTCGTCCCAGACGCCGTTGTCGTTGCTGTCGACGAAGGGCTCGCCCTGGTCGATGAACTGCTCGTCCGGGTCGCGCACGCCGTTGCTGTTGGTGTCGGAGAAGAACTCCTCTCCGCGCATGTAGGCGATGATGGTCACCAGGCTGTCGCGCGGGTTGCGGATGAGCTGCCCGTCCGCGGCGCTCGGCTCCATGTCGCGCGCGAACGGGAACTGGCCGGGCAGCGCGCCGAGCGGATCCACGTCCACCGGGGGATAACGGCCGCCGAACGTCTTGAACACGAGCGAGGCCTCGCCCTCGGCGGAGTTGGTGGGGTTGTTGGGGTCGTACTTGGTGGTGACGACCGAGTTGGTGATGCTGCCCGCCTCGGTCTTGAAGTTCACCGTCGTGCCGGTGCCCACCGGGTTGTTGAACCGGTCCACCACCTTCACCTTGCAGTTGACGTCGAACGACGCGGGAGGGCTGGCGCTCACGTGGGCGGCGATATTGACCAGGTCGCACTTGAGGGTGAAACCGTCGTTGGCGGACTTGGCGCCGCGGATGCCGATGTTGGGGCTGTCCACCTCGACCTTGCCGGCGATGGCCGTGGCGTGCACCACGAAGGCGCCGATGGTGGGGCCGGCGGAGATGGTCGCGGTGACCTGTCCCTGCGGGTTGGTGACACCCGTGGGAGTGACGGTGGTCTCCTTGGGCGCGTTGGGGATGCTGAAGGTCACCGTCACGCCCTGGGCCGGCCGGTTGGACGAGTCCTTGAGGGTGAAGGTGATTTGAGCCTGCTCGTTGAAGCCCGAGCCGCGCACGCCCATGATGGTGCAGGCCGCGCCGTTGCACAGCGTGGACGTGTGGGTGATCTGCTGCACGGTGGTGACGTTGACCTGGACGACCTTCGACTGGTTGGACGGCGCGTGCGTGGCCTGGATGGTGGCGGTGCCCGCCGAGCCCGTCTCCACGAAGCGCACCGCCGCGGTGCCGTCGGAGCCCGTGGTCGCCGACAGCGTCGTCGTGGGCGAGCCGCCTGCCTGCGGCGTCAGGCCCCCCAGGCTGGTGCTGAACGCGATCGTCTCGCCCGCCCAGGCCGTGCCGTTGCCCCGCTTGAGGCTGGCGGTCACCAGCGACGAGTCACCGACGTTGTAGAAGATGGGATCCTTGCTGGCCGCCAGGTTCATCCCGCCGTCGCCCGTGCCCGCGTCCGTGCCCGAGCCCGTGCCCCCGTCCGTGCCGCCATCGCCGTTCGTCGTGCCGCTGCCCACGGTGATGGTGGTCTTCGCGGTGACCTGGTTCCACGCCGCGTCGATGACCACCGGGCCCGCGCAGCCCGTGTCCTGGGCCTTGGGGCACTTGAAGTTCACGGTGGCCGAGCCGGCCTCGAGCGTCACCGTGGTGGTCTTCGAATCATTGCCGAGGATGCCGGCCGGCGCGGTGAGGGTGACGGAGCCCGTGCCAGAGGCCCCCGCGGCATCGGTGGCGCTGACACGCAGGGTGGTGGTCTGGCCCAGGTCGTCGATGGTGCGCGTGGAGGCGCTCACCGACAGGTAGGGCTCGCCGTCGACGGGGCCCTCCTCCTGGCAAGCGGTGAGCGACAACACCAGCGCCAGCGCGCCAGTGAGCTTGAGTAAACGATGCATGTTGATGATTCCCCCTCAGTGCTGAGGATCCGGCCCGATACTGGACGGCTGGCAGTATTCTGGCGGCCGGGGTATTCGTCAAACAACACCTGTAGGGCGCCTGCTCGTGGGAAGAAACCCTTACTCCCCGAGTATGCGCGCTCCACCCGAGCCCTCTCGAGGACACCCTCCATGGACTTCCAGCTCACCGAATCCCAGCGCGCCCTTCAGGAGACGGCCCGCAAGTTCGCCCGCGAGGTCATCCGGCCCAAGGCGGCGCATTACGACGAGACGGCACATTTCCCCCGGGAAATCATGGCCTCCGCGTGGGAGAACGGCCTGCTGAACATGGCCACCCCCGAGGCGTACGGCGGTCTGGGCCTCACGCACATGGATCAGCTCCTGGCGTACGAGGAGCTCGCCTGGGGCTGCGCCGGCATGGCCACCTCCATCACGGCCAACGACCTGGCCAACCTGCCCATCATCGTGGGGGCCAACGAGGAGCAGAAGCAGCGGCTGCTGCGGCCCTTCACCGAGAAGTTCAAGCTGGCCTCCTTCTGCCTCACCGAGCCGGAGGCGGGCTCGGACGTGGCCGGCATGAGCACCACCGCGGTGCGCGACGGCGACCACTACGTGCTCAACGGCGCCAAGTGCTTCATCACCAACGGCGGCCACGCGGACCAGTACACCGTGTTCGCCACCCTGGATAAGGCGAAGAAGCACAAGGGCATTACCTGCTTCGTGGTGGAGGGCCGTCCCAAGGGCCTCACCGTGGGCAAGCACGAGAACAAGATGGGCCAGCGCGCCAGCGACACCGTGGCGCTCACCTTCGAGGACGTGCGCGTCCCGGTGGCCAACCGCATCGGCGAGGAGGGCGAGGGCTGGCGCATCGCCATGGAGACGCTCGACAACAGCCGTCCCATCACCGCCATCCTCTCGGTGGGCATCGCCCGCGCCGCGCTCGAGCACTCGCTGGACTACTCCGCCCAGCGCAAGACGTTCGGCAAGCCCATCCGCGAGCACCAGGCCATCCAGTTCATGCTCGCCGACATGGCCATGAACATCCAGGCCGGGCGCCTGCTGTGCCACCAGAGCGCGTGGATGCTGGACGAGGGCCAGCGCGCTTCCCTCCAGTCCTCCTACGCCAAGTGCTTCTCCGCCGACATGGCCATGAAGGTCGCCACCGATGCCGTGCAGATTTACGGCGGCTACGGCTACATCAAGGAGTACCCGGTGGAGAAGCTCATGCGCGACGCCAAGCTCATCCAGATCTACGAGGGCACCAGCCAGGTGCAGCGCCTGGTGATCGCGCGCGAGCTGTTCAAGTAGGCAAGAAAAACTGTCCGCTCCTTGCTGTTCGCGGTTGCCGGAGGGGGGCGTTGATGCGTAAATCAACGCCCGCGCGTACGGCGCGATGCGTCATGGACGCTCGTGCCTCGTGCCATTTCTGGGAGTACCCGCTCTAAGGAGAAGGACGACCGTGAAGATCCTCGTCACCGCCAAGCGCGTGGAAGACCCCGAGTCCAAGATCAAGGTGAAGCCGGACGGCTCGGGAATCGTTCAGGAGGGGCTCAAGTACAAGATCAACCCCTTTGACGAAATCGGCGTCGAGGAGGGGCTGCGCCTCGTGGCCAAACATGGCGGCGAGGTGGTGGTCGTCTCCATCGGCGGCAAGGAAGTGCAGGAGCAGCTGCGGCACGCGCTGGCCATGGGTGCCACCCGCGCGGTGTGGGTGAACCACACGGGCCCGTTGGATCAGATGGGCGTGGCGGGGCTGCTGCAGAAGGTGGCCGAGAAGGAGAAGCCGGACGTCGTCATCCTGGGCAAGCAGGCCATCGACGATGACCAGAACCAGGTGGGCCAGTACCTCGCCGAGTTCCTGGGTTGGGGCCAGGCCACGTTCGCCTCCAAGGTGGAGTCGCTGGAGAGCGAGCAGGAGAAGAACAAGGTGCCGGCGCTGCAGGTGGGCGCGGATGGCAAGAGAGTGCGCGTGGTGCGCGAGGTGGACAACGGCCTGGCGACGCTCGAGTGCGCGCTGCCGGCGGTGGTCACCACGGATCTGCGCCTGAACATGCCGCGCTACGCCAGCCTCCCGGGCATCATGAAGGCCAAGAGCAAGCCCATCGAGGAGCTGACGCCCGCCAAGCTGGGCGTGGACGTCACCCCCAAGGTGCAGGTGCTGAAGATGTCCTCGCCTCCCCCGCGCAAGGCCGGCATCAAGGTGCCGGACGTGGCGGCGCTGGTGGAGAAGCTGCGCAACGAGGCGAAGGTCGTCTGACGGGAACGCGTTTCCCCACTCTTCTTCGAGAATCTGGAGCCGAACATGCCGATCGTTCTCATCGTTGCGGAGCAGCAGCCGGACGGGAACCTGCGCAAGGCCACCCTCAACGCCCTCGGCGCGGGCAAGCAGCTGGCCGAGAAGGCGGGCGCGGAGCTGCACACCGTGCTGCTCTCCAAGGATCCTTCCAAGGTCGCCGACGAGCTCAAGGGCCTGGGCGTCAAGGCGGTGCACACCGCCGCCGCCCCCGAGTTCGAGCACTACCTGGCCGAGACGTACGCCCCGGCCATCGCCGAGCTGGCGAAGTCCATTGGCGCCACCTTCGTGGGCATGGCGTCCACCGCGCAGGGCAAGGATCTGCTGCCCCGCGTGGCCGCGCGCCTGCAGGCCGCCATGGCCACCGACGTCATGGCCTTCAATGGCTCGGGCGCGGACGTCACCTTCAACCGGCCCATGTGGGCGGGCAACGTCTTCGCCGAGGTGAAGCTCACCACCCCGGTGAAGGTGTTCACCCTGCGCGCCACCGAGTTCCCCGCCGCCCAGGGTGGCCAGGGCGCCGGTGAGGTGAAGGCCTTCTCCCCCAAGGTGGAGACGGGCAAGACGAAGTTCGTGGACTTCAAGGAAGTGAAGAGCGCCCGCCCCGAGCTCACCGAGGCGCGCGTGGTCGTCTCCGGCGGCCGCGGCACCAAGGGCGACTTCAAGGAGATTGAAGCGCTGGCCGACGAGCTGGGCGCCGCGGTGGGTGCCTCGCGCGCGGTGTGCGACGCCGGCTGGGTGCCCAATGACTTGCAGGTGGGCCAGACGGGCAAGGTCGTCGCGCCGCAGCTCTACATCGCCGCGGGCATCAGCGGTGCCATCCAGCACCTCGCGGGCATGAAGAGCTCCAAGACGATCGTCGCCATCAACAAGGACGCCGAGGCCCCCATCTTCCAGGTGGCGGACTACGGCCTGGTGGACGACCTCTTCAAGGTGCTGCCCGCGCTGCGCGAGGCCATCCACAAGGCCAAGGGCTAGGCTCGCGGTGACCGCCGGGTCCGGTGCGTGCCGGGCCCGGTGACTCCAGGAGGGGCGGTGGCGGGGAGACTCCTCGCGCCGCCCCTTCGCCGTTGCGGGCCCCGGAGCCGCGGGGCTCAGAGCTGGATGTCGTTCTTCTTCTGCTCGGGCTCCTGCCGCTCGGGCTCGGCGGGCTCGCCCGTCTCCCCCGGCGCCTCGTCATCCGGCAGCGGCTCCACCTCCGGGAGCGAGTCGGGGAGGGGCACGGTGTTGCCCGGAGGCGCGGGCGAGCCGCTGCGCAGGTGGATGTCCGGATGCCCGGGCACCTCCACCGTCAACGTGGTGAACGTCCACTGGTCGCCGTTCTTGTAGGCCTCCACGTACAGGGTGCCGTCGGCCTTGGGGCCCTTGAGGGGGACGGAGAAGTTGGCCGTGCCCCGCTCGTTGCTGGAGTGGATGGAGCCCTGGATCATCATCCCCGCCTCCACGGGCTCGCCGAGCGCCTGGCGCACCTCGGGGGACTGCCTGGCCTGGGCCACCGCCTCGACGAAGACGCCCGAGCCCCGAAGCGTCTGCGTGATGAAGCCGAAGAAGAGGGCACCCAGGCAGCCGCAGGAGAGCAGCAGTCCCAGGCAGCCCGAGGGCAGCACCCACTTCCAGTTGCGGCTCCACCAGCCCGGCCGGGGGCCCATCTGTCCCTCTGTCATCGTGTTCATGGATTACCCGGTTCCTCCCGCCGCGCGTGGGCGGCGCCTCCCCCGTCATAGCGGTTCCAGCATGGTCGACAACAGGGGCAGCGGGCGGGCACGGTTCCTGGCCAGGGGGCGCGGGGTGGGGGTAGCATTCCGCGCTCCGATGGGTGACGTGACGGAGTGGGTGCCGCGCCTGCACCCGGACGTGGGGCTGCAGCGGGTGGGAGACAGGCTGCTGGCGGTGAGTGCCGATGACACCCTGCACACGTTCGAGGACGAGGGCGGCGAGGTGTCCGAGGTGGCCGAGCGTATCCTGGAGTTGGTGGACGGGCGCCGGAGCGTGGGCGACATCGTGGCGGTGCTGTGCGAGGAATTCGAGGTGGAGCCCGCGGTGTGTCGAGAGGACACGCTCTCCTTCGTGAGGCTCCTGGTGCACAAGCAGGTGCTGGTGCTCGGACCGTGAAGTCCGGGGAGGCAGTCATGCATCGAACGGGATGGCAGTGGCTTCTGGCGGTGTGTGCGCTGTGGGTGGCGGGGTGTACGTGCGGCAAGCCGCCGGTGGAGTCCGAGCTGACAGTGGGCTTCGAGCAGCCAGTGGACGGCCAGCGGCTGGCCCAGGGCGATGACTCGGACGTGACGGCCGAGGGCTTCCAGTACGACGTGGTGGCGGTGGCGGCGGACTCGGCGGGCCGGGCGCTGACGCTGGAGGCGGCGAAGCTGGAGGTGCAGCTGCCGGGCGAGGCCTCGTGGCGCGAGGGGCCGGCGGGAGTGCTCGACGGGGCGCGCGTGCGCTTCCCCGGGGTGACGCTGCCGGGGCGCACCACCGTGCTGCGGGTGACGGTGGTGGAGGCGGGCTCGAAGCGCACGGCCACGCGCAGCCAGAGCGTGACGGTGGGCGCGGAGACGTGGAGCGTGGATATCGAAGGCCCCACCGAGGGCCAGGTGCTGCGCGAGGCGGATGACGTGGACGCGGCCACGCCGGGCTACCAGGTACGTTTCAAGCTGCGCACCAGCGGGTTGGCGGGCCGTGCGGGCACGCTGTACTGCGGCAACGCGTGTGGCATCCCGACGGCGGACTTCACGGTGGCACCGGGCGGCCTCACCGAGGTGCCGGTGACGCTCACCGAGGCCGCGTGCGAGGCGCAGGTGGCCGACTGCTACGCGGTGGTGCGCTATGGCGCCCGGGACGTGGCGAGTGGCAAGCGCAGCTTCACCCTGGACTCGGTGGCGCCGCGCGTGGAGCTGTCGGAGCCCATGGCGCCCGTGGCCGCGGAGACCTTCAAGGTGGAGGCGGTGGTGGGCTGCTGCGAGGACGGCTCGCTGGCCACCCTGTCGCGCGAGGGCCAGGCGCCGCTGACGGCGACCATCTCCGGGGGTGTCGCCTCCTTCGCGGGGGTGGTGGTGCCCGCGGGCGGAGGGCGCTTCCCCTACACGCTGCGGGTGACGGACTCCGGTGGCAATCCCGTGGAGCGGCCCTTCGAGGTGGAGGTGGCGCCCACGCCCGTGGCGCTCTCGCTGTCCGCGCCGGCCAGCGTCGGCACGGACGCGGATGGCGTGACCTCCAACGGCATCCAGGTGGACGTCACGGCGACGACGAGCGCGAGCGACCCGGCGACCGTCATCGAGTTCTCCACGACCGTGACGAGCGCGCTCGCCACGCCGGTGCGGGTGGCCACCACGGCGGCCGGCGGGGGGGGACGGACGGCGACCGCCCGGGTGTCGCTCGCCGAGGGCGGCAATGCCGTGCAGGCCTGCGTGCGCAACCCCGCGCTGCCCGCCACCTGCAGGTCCGCGACGGTGACGGTGTCGACCGGGCGTCCCTCGTGCCGCATCGTCTCGCCCCTGCCGGGTGTGACGCTCGCGGGGTCCTCCCAGCTCGTGCGGGTGGAGGCTGCCTCGGGCCCGGTGTCGGTCCGCGTGCGGGATGCGTCCGGAGCGGAGTCGAGCGTGCCGGGCACCGCCGGGGCGGGCGGCGGTTTCGTGGCGGACGTGGCCCTGGGCACGGAGGGGGTGTACCAGATCGTCGCCGACTGCGGCTCGAGCGGGGTGAGCCAGGCGCTCGCCGTGACGCGCGACACCGTGCGCCCGGATGTGCTGGTGGCCGTCTCCAGCGACGACGACGCGAGCGGCGTGCTCGGGCCCCAGACGCGTGACACCTCCGCGCTGCCGGGCACCCAGGTCATCGTGACCGCCCGCACCGAGCCCTTCGCCACCGTGGTGCTCGCGGGGTGCGATCCGAGCAACAACGGCAGCACCGTGGCGGATGCCTCCGGACTGGCCGTGTTGCGCGAGGTGACGGTGCCCCGGACGGGGACGTGCACGCTGGCCCTCCTGGCCACGGATGTCGCCGGCAACAGCACCGTGAAGGAGAAGCCGCTGACGCTCGGCCTCACGGGCTCCCATCTGTCCATCGTCGCTCCGGCGGCGGGCCGCGCCCTGGGCTCGGCGGACGGGACGGTCCGCACGGGCGGCGGGCTGACGGTGGACGTGCGCGTGTCGGTGTCCGCGGGCAGTACCGGCGTGCTCAAGCTCTTCCGCGGCCTGAGCGAGGTGGGCTCGCTGCCGGTCATCGCCGTGGACTCGGCCCAGGAGAAGGTCTTCGCCGGCGTGGAGCTCAACGAGGGCGCCAACGCCCTGCGGGCCACCCTCGTCGGCACCACGGGCGTGGCGGCCTGTGCCACGGCGCTGCTCGACGTGGACACCGTGGTGCGCACCCTGGCGCTGCTCAATCCCACGGCGTCGGCCTCCTTCAACCTGGGCGCGGATCGCAACGCCGAGCAGCCCGGCATCCAGGCGCCCCTGCAGTACGCGCTCTCCGGAGCCGCGGCCGGAGGCCGTGTGGACATCTGCACGAGCATCGCCCTGGTGCCGGCGGCCGCCCCCTGCCGGGATGGCTCGGGCTTCTTCACGCTCGCCACCGACGTGCCCTCCTTCGTGGCGAACTTTACCTACCCGGACGGCCAGTACTCGCTCAAGGCGGTGCTCAATGACGCGCACTTCACGGACACCGCGCCCGTTTCGCTGCAGGTGGACTCGGTGCGTCCGCGCGTCACCCGCATCACCTTCGACGAGGACGACAACCTGGATGGGGTGATCAACCTGGCCGAGCTGTCCTCCGGCGTTCCCCCGTCCCTCACCGTCTCCGTCACGGGCGTGGAGGACGGGCGCAAGGTGCAGGTGCGCGACGCCACGGGTGTGACGCTCTTCGGGCAGGCGGACGTGGCCGGGGGCGTGGCCCATGTGGCCCTCACCGGCCTGCCCAATCCGGTGGAGGCGAGCTACTCGCTGGTGGCGGTCGTCACCGACGCCGCGGGCAACACCAACAAGATCTCCAGCCCCGCGCCGTTGGATCCGCTCAACCCCGAGGCCTTCGCGAGCTTCCGGTTGGATCGGCTCGCGCCGAAGCTCGACGTCACCGTGCCCGCGGACAAGGCGGTGTTCGGCCCCAATGATGACGCGGACTCCGCCGCCGGCTACCAGCTCCTCCTCTCCGCCGTGACGAGCGCGGACGTGGGGACGGGCGGCGTGGTGGTGGACGTCTCGCCGCTGAACGAGAGCCGGACGCGGACTCCCTCCTCGCTGAAGATCTCGGAGCTGTTCACGGTGCCTGGTCCCGGCTCGGGCTCCACGCTCTACACGTTCCGCCTCCAGGCCACGGACGGCGCGGGCAATCAGACGGTCGTCACCCGCACCGCCACGGTGGACTTCGAGCCGCCCGTGCTGGTGCCGGTGTCTCCGACTCCCTCGGCCGGTGCGGTGCTGGACTCGTCCATCGTCACGCTGCGCGCCAACGTGACCGGAGCGGAGGGCCAGACGGTCCGCATCTCCACCGTGCCCACGGATGGCCGCGCGCCCGTGCTGCTCGGCACGCCCACCGTGGGCGCCGACGGGGTTGTCTCCGTGACGGCCAACCTGCTGTCCGGCGTGCAGGACCTCCGCTTCGAGGTGAGTGACGCCGTGGGCAACGCCACCGCCGTCACCGTGGCGAACCTCAACGTCACCTTCGTGGGGTGCGACCAGCGCTTCACGCGTCCCTCGGGAAGCGGGGTGACCCTGGCCCAGAAGGATGACCTGGAGCCAGCGGTGCCGGGCCTGCAGTACCGCCTCGAGGGCGTGACGGACGTCTGCAAGGGCCGTGAGGTCCGCCTGTACCGCGATTCGGCGTCCACGCCCGAGGCCACCACCACGGCGGACGCGGCCAGCGGTGTGTTCGGCTTCGACGTCACGCTCCCGGACGCGGCGACGGCCACCCTGCGCCTGGAGATGGACGACGGGGCCACTCCCACCTCCGTCTCCACCGACGTCTCCGTCGACCTCACGGCGCCGGCCCTGTCGAACGTGGTGCCGGCCGACACGGCGCTCTTCTACGTGGCCGACTCGAACGAGGCCTTCTTCCGCACGCCCGTGCCGTCCAACTACATCGCCGACCTCACCCCGGACGGGGATGCCGAGGCGAAGGTCTCCTTCCGGGTGACCGGGGGCAACAAGGGCAAGGCGCGCGTCCTCTACAACGGCGTGGACCTGGTGAAGCCCGAGGTGGTGCTCGACGCGGACGACAAGTCGCTCGAGCTGCCCATCACCCTGCCGCACGGCACGACGGGCGCGCTGGTCATCGTGGTGAGCGATAGCGCTGGCAACGAGGCGCGCTGGAACGCCACCGCCACCGTGGACGTCCGGCCTCCGGCGGCTCCGGGGGTGTCGGCCAGCGTCGTGGCGGGGGCCGAGCGCACCGCCTCGGTGGGGCTCACCTGGGCCGCCGTGAATGACGACGGGACGGATGCGGCTTCCGGAGCGCCCGCCGGGTACGACTTGCGCTGGACGACGCTCTTCGCCCAACCGGGCGGCATCACCACCGACGCGCTCTTCTTCAACGGCGGCGCCAAGGTGAAGCAGGCCAGCGCCTCGCCCCTGCCCGGTGCCTCGACGTCGTACACGCTCTCGCCCCTGCCACCGCTGGCCTCCTACTCGCTCCAGCTCCGCGCGCGCGACGAGGTGGGCAACTACAGCCGCATCGCCGCGCCCTCCACGGTGGACAACTTCCTGCGCAACAAGGAGGTGACCAACCCCGGAGCCGGCACCCGCTTCGGCTACCTCGTGGGCTCGGGCAACCTGGATGGCTCTCCGGGGGATGACCTGGTGGTGGCCAGCTTCGATCAGGCCTCCAACCGGGGCGCGGTGTTCGTGTACTCGGGGGTGGATCTCTTCCCCGCGGGCGGCGCGGCTCCCGTGCCCACGCAGACGCTGGTGCCCCCGGACACCGTCTCGCAGTTCTTCGGCATCGACCTGGGCGTGGGCAACGTCGGGGACTCGGCTGGCGAGGGCAGGGCGGACCTGATCGTGGGCGCGTCCGGTTGGAACGGCAACCTCGGACGGGCCCTGCTCTACTTCGGCCGGGACGGCGCGAAGGGCGTGGACCCGACGCCCCTCGAGTTCCGGGGCACGGTCGCGGGCGGGCGCGTCGGAGTCACCGCGCGCATCATCGGCGACATCAACGGGGATGGGCTGGGAGAGGTGGTCCTCAGCGCCTCCTACGAGAACAGCGGCGCGGGCCGGGTGTACCTCTTCTATGGGCGCAGCCGCGCGCAGTGGGACGCCCTGCGCGTCGACGCCAGCTCGGGCACCACGGCCTGCACGGGAAGCAGCACGTCCTGCTACATCCCCGCCACCAAGGCGGATCGCATCTTCACCGGCGAGTCGCCCCCGTCGTCCACGGCCATCAACACCTTCGGCCGCGCGCGCGCGGTCACCTGGCTGGGGGATATCACCGGCGATGGGTACGGGGATTTCTCGCTGCCGGGCTCGCGCGATGTGCTCAACCGCTTCTATGTCTTCTCGGGCAAGGCGGTGAATGACGCCACCGGCCCCATCGCGGCCGGCTCGGCCCTGCAGATCCTCACGCGGACGGTGGGGACGGACTCCTCCCGGTTCGATGGGTTCGGCACCGAGGCGTGTGCCAACGTGGACCTGGTGGGAGGCCCGGGCCGCGACCTCGTCGTCAGCCACCCCTTCGCCAACCAGCTCCTGGTGTACGCGGATGGGGGGCCGGTCGGCTATCCGCCCGCTCCGGCGCTGAGCATCCTGGGGGCGAACAACTTCGGCAACGGGCTGGCCTGCGCCGACTTCAACGGGGATGGGCGCACGGACCTCATCGCCGGGTCGAACATCTTCTCGGGAGGCTCGGTCTGGGTGCTCTACAATCAGGCGACCCCGGGCTCGGAATTCGAGCCGTCACTCGGGGGGGTGAATCAGTCCCGGCTCACCTCTTCCACCGCCGGCTCGCTCGGGGTGAGCGTGACCACGGGCGACTTCAACGGGGATGGCCGACCGGACATCGCGGCCGGAGACAACCTCGACTCCCGGGGCGCCCGGGTGCAGATCTGGTATTGAAGGGTGATGGCGATGACGGACGACAGAAGGAAGCGCAAGCGGCCCTACCGGCCTCCGGCGATCCGTTCGGAGAAGATCCTCGTGGCCAATCTCTTCGCCTCCACGGGCCAGGGCTGCGAGCCCAACTGCGACGGGCCGCCCCCGCTGGATGACATGCCCTGATGGGGCTGGTGTTGACGGTGGGGGAGGGCGTCATCGAGGTGGATGACGGGCTGGTTCCCTTGCTTGAGCGGCGGTGTGTCTGGTCCCACCTTCGTGCCGCCGGGCCCGCGGGCGGGCCTCGCCTGCGGCTGTGTGGCCGTCCTGTCTCCTCCGAGACGTTCGCCCGGGGTCTTCCCCTGGATGCGCGGCGGCCCGAATGGGGTGCCCTCGAGGTGGAGGCCGAGCGGGTGGTGGCGCACATCCCCGCGGACCCGTTCGCGGCGGAGGCGGCGCTGCGGGCGGCGGTGCTGGTGAGCGTGCTGCGGCAGGGAGGCCTGTTGTTGCACGCCGCGGCGGTGTCCTTCGCGGGGAAGGCCCTGGTCATCGTGGGCCCGAGCGGTGCCGGCAAGTCCACGCTGGCGCGCGCGGCGGTGGCGGCGGGGGGCGCGCTGCTGTCGGACGAGACGGTGGGGTTGCTCCCCTCGGGGCAGGTGCAGGGCAGTCCCTTCCGCTCGGACCCGGACCTGGTGCCCACGTGCGCGACGGCCCGGCTGACGCGCCTGGTGTGGGTGGTGAAGGGCCCGGCCGAGTCGGTGAGCCCCGTGGCGGCCCCGGAGGCGGTGCGCCTGCTGCTGCAGCAGTCCTACCGGCCGCCTCCCGGCACGGTGTCGCTCCCGGAAGTGACGGCGCGCGCGGTGGCGCAGGTGGAGCGGGTGGGCCTGCACCGTTTCACCTGCCGCAAGTCCCCGGAGGCGGGCACCTTCGCGCGCGATTTCGTGGGCGCCGCGTGAGCGCCTCGGAGGCGGTGGGAGCGGTGCTGCGCCGGCTGCCCGAGGGCGCGACGCTCTGGGTACGAGGCCTGGGCCGGAGCCTGTGGCCCCTGTTGCGCAGTGGCGATTCCGTCCAGGTGCTGCGCTGTGGCGCGGAGGCCGTGGCTCCAGGGGACCTCGCCGTGCTGCTGCGCGCGGATGGCGGGCTGACCGCGCACCTCGTCACGGCGACGTCACCGGTGCGGACCGCCTCGCTCCTGGGGCGCGAGGACCCGTCCGCCGAGCTGTTGGGCCGGGTCATCCGCGTGCGGACCCGGGGGCGGGAGTGGCCGGTGCCCGAGCGAGCGCGCCCGTTGCTCCGAGCCGCGCAACGTCTGGGGACCCTGGCCTTCCGGAGCCCCGCGCTGCGAGGTGCCCGGCGTCTGGCGCTGGCCTGGGCGACGTCCTCGAGCACGAGGCGCGGGAGGGCCCGGTGGCTCGGTGCGCTGACGGTGCGCCCGCTGCGCCCGGGGGAGGAGGAGCTCCTGCTCGTCTTCGCGGGGCATCATCTGCCCGGGGCCGTGGCGGAGCTGCGGGCCGGGCTGGCGGCGGGCGCGGCGGGGCTGGTGGTAGGCGCGTTCGACGCGAGGGGGCGGCTCCGGGGCTTCGCCTTCGCCCGGGAGGAAGCGGCGGGGCGGGCGCGGGTGCGCTGGAGGGCGGTGGCCCCGGTGGCACACGGACTCGGGGTGGACGCGTCGCTCCTGCGGGTGCTGGCCCGGGAGGCCGAGGCCCGGGGATGGGCGCTCCTGGCCGCGCCGAGCCCATTGCATCGGCCCCCGGGGTAGGCCAAAAGCAGGGGGCCTTTTCCCCCTGCCGTGAGGATGTCCGTGAGCACGCCCGCACCCGCGACACCGCCCCCCGCCTCGTCCCAAACGCCCGCGTCGTCCGGCCCCGAGGGCCAGGGCTCCTTCCTGAACGCGGACCGCGTCTTCATGGCGCTGCTGGTGGTGGCGCTGCCGGCGTCGATCATCGCGCACTTCATGCACCTGGGGACGCCCACCTTCATCCTCTGCGCGCTGGCGCTCGTGCCGCTGGCGCGGCTGATGGGCGAGGCCACCGAGGTCATCGCCCACAAGCTGGGCAGCGGCCTGGGCGGGCTGATGAACGCCTCGTTCGGCAACGCCGCCGAGCTCATCATCGCCCTGGCGGCCCTGCGCTCCGGCCAGGTGGAGGTGGTGAAGGCCTCCATCACCGGCGCCATCCTCGGCAACATCCTGCTGGTGCTGGGCGCCGCCATCCTCACCGGCGGCCTGAAGTATCCCAAGCAGACGTTCAACTCGACGGCGGCGCTCTCCGGCATGGCGATGATGTTCCTGGCGCTCACCGCCATGACGATTCCGGACCTCTTCCACGCCTTCCGGGGTCCGGCGGCCGACGCCCTCATCTTCCCGATGTCGGTGGCCATCTCCATCATCCTGCTCATCATCTACGCGCTCTCGCTGCTCTTCGCGCTCAAGACGCACGCGCACCTGTACGCGGGCGATGACCAGGGCCACGAGGTGGAGGAGGAGCTGCCGCGGTGGAGCACGAAGAAGGCCACGCTCGTGCTGCTGGGCGCCACGGTGGGCGTGGTGGTGGTGGCGGAGTTCCTCGTGCACGCCATCGAGCCGACCATCGCGACGTTCGGCTTCACGCACACCTTCGTGGGCGTCATCATCATCGCCATCGTGGGCAACGCGGCCGAGCACTCCACGGCCATCTTGATGTCGCTCAAGAACAAGATGGACCTGGCCTTCAACATCGCCTTCGAGTCCTCCAAGCAGATCGCCCTCTTCGTGGCGCCGGTGTTGGTGCTCGTCTCCATCCTGCTGGGGCCGGATCACCACCTGACGCTGGAGTTCAGCCACATGGAGGTGCTGGGCATCGCCATCAGCGTGGGCGCGGCGACGCTCATCGGCCTGGACGGTGAGTCCAACTGGCTCGAGGGCGTGATGTTGCTGGGCGTCTACGCCATCCTCGGCGTGGCCTTCTTCTTCATTCCGTGAGCCGTCCGTGAGCAGCACTTCTTCCTCCCCGGCGGCTCCCACGCACCCCGAGGGCCGCACGCGCCTCAAGGCGGACGGGGCCATGGTGCTGATGACGGCCTTCTGGGGCACCACCTTCGTGGTGGTGAAGGGGGCGCTGGGGGATGGGGACCCGTACTCCTTCCTCGCGCTGCGCTTCACCCTGGGGGCGCTGGCGCTCTCGGCCGTGGCGGGGCGGCGGATGTTCGATCCCCAGACGCTGCGCCGGGGGGCGGTGCTGGGCGTCTTCCTCTTCCTGGGCTTCGTGCTGCAGACGGTGGGGCTGGTGTCCACCACGCCCTCGCGCTCGGCCTTCATCACGGGGCTGTACGTGGTGTTCGTCCCGGTGCTGGGGCTGGTGCTCTTCCGGCGCTCGGCGCGCCTCACCTCGTGGGTGGGCGTGGGGCTGGCGGCGGTGGGCCTGCGCTACCTCACCGGCGCGGAGCTGGGCTCGGGTCGGGGCGCGGCTCCGGGCCTGTTGTGGGGCCTGTCCCTGGGCGACTGGCTGACGCTGGGGTGCGCGGTGTCCTACGCCGTCCACATCCTCCTCACCGAGCGCTACGCGCCGAAGTCGAGCGTGGTGCCGCTCGTGGCGGTGCAACTGTGGGTGGTGGCCGGGCTGTCCGCGCTCTGCCTGCCCTTCACCGAGCCGCACGTGGCGTGGACGCCGGCGTTCCTCGGGGCGGTGGCCTTCTGCGGCCTCATCGCCAGCGCGCTCGCCCTGTGCGTGCAGACGTGGGCGCAGGCGCGCACCACCGCCGTGCGCGTGGCGCTCATCTGCTCCATGGAGCCCGTCTTCACCGCCGTGTACTCGGTGGGGCTCGGCTACGAGACGCTCGGCGTGCGCGAGTGGGTGGGCGGCGGCCTCATCGTCCTCGGTGTGCTGGTGGCCGAGCTCGGCGGGCTCCTCTGGGAGCGGCTGCGCGCGGGCCGGGCCACCGTTGCGGACGGGGCGGGGTAGCCGGGGCGCTCGTTCCTCCGCCCGCCCTGCATCCGGGCCGCCGCGAGGGGCAATGGGGTGGGGCGGGAAAGCGTGCAGGCCCGCCGGGAAGCGCTATACCCGGCCTTCTCCCATGAGCGTCGAGCTACGAAGGCACGGACTGCACCTGACCGGGACGCCCCTGTCCCTGGACGCCACGCGCAAGTCCCCGCTGTCCTTCGTCAGCCACGCGCACTCGGACCACATCGCCCGGCACGAGCGCACCATCGCCACCGCGGCCACGCTGCGCTTCATGGTGCACCGGCTGGGCAAGGTGAACGCCCCGCTGCCCGTGCCCTACGGCCGCCCCTTCGAGCTGGGCCCGCTCATGCTCGAGCTGCTGCCCGCGGGCCACATCCTCGGCAGCGCGCAGCTGCGCGTCATCCGCGACGACGGCAAGCGCATCGTCTACACGGGGGACATCAACTTCGCGCCCTCGCTCACGGCCGAGCCCGCCCAGGTGGCCGAGTGCGACACGCTCGTCATCGAGTCCACCTTCGGGCACCCGCGCTACGTCTTCCCGCCGCGCGAGGAGGTGCTGGGGCAGGTGGAGGCCTGGGTGCGCCGCCACCTGGAGCGCGGCGCGGTGCCGGTGCTGCTGGCCTACCCGCTGGGCAAGAGCCAGGAGGCGATGAAGCACCTCTCCAACCGGGGCTTCCCGCTGGTGGCGCACTCCTCCATCTACGAGGTGACGCAGCTCTACGGGGAACTGGGTGTCCCCATCGAGCCGCTGCGCCGCTACGAGGGCCGCGTCGAGCCGGGCGAGGTGCTCTTCTTCCCGCCGCACCTGGTGCGCGGGGGGGCCCTGGCGCCCTTGTGGCCGCGAGCCACCGCGGTGCTCACCGGCTGGGCGCTGGATGGGCCGGGAGCCTGCCGCCGCTACGGCGCGGACGTGGCCTTCCCCTTCTCCGACCATGCCGACTGCCCGTCGCTGGTGCGCTACGTGAAGGCCACGGGGGCCCGCGATGTCATCACCCTGCACGGCTTCGCCGAGGAGCTCGCCCAGGTGCTGCGCGGGGAGGGGCTGGATGCGCGGGCGCTCGGTCAGCCCAAGCAGCTCGCGCTCCTGTGAGCCCCAAAAAACCGAACGGGGATACGGTGCCGTTCCGTATCCCCGTGCGGGACTACTGAGGGGGGTACTACTTGGGGACGCCCGGTATACAACAGCAGCGTACCGGCGGCCTCATTTTCTCTCAGAAACCGTTACTTCACCGAGACGCTGGCCGAGGTCAGCAGGAAGGCCTGCGACTGGTCGGTGCCGGAGCCGATGGAGACGGCGGCGGGCACGCCGGGGTTGGTGGTGAAGCTCACGCCGGCGGGGGCGGTGAAGCCAATCTTGTAGTTGCCGGGGACGAGGAACTTGAAGCTCGCCTCGAACACGCCGTCGCCGTTGGCGTCCGTCAGGGAGATGACCTCGGGGGCGGCGTCCGCGGCGCCGTCGGTGCTGGTCTCGGCGGTGAGGGTGGCCTGGAAGCTGGCCAGCGTCAGCCGCGAGCCGTCGAGCACGGGCAGGGTGACGCCCGAGGCGGGGGTCAGCGTCACGTTCACGCTGCCGCTGAAGGTGATGTCCGCGCCCTTCACGACGGGCTTCATCACCCACTTGTCGCCCTGGCCGCGCTCCTTGCCGAAGCTCTGGGCCACGTCGAAGTCGACCAGAATCACCTTCTGCTCACCGGCGACCTCGACGTCGCCGTCGAACTTCACCTTCAGGCCGGAGGAGCTGAAGCTCGGCGTCTGGAGGGTGCCGGCGACCTGGGCGCCCGCGGGCAGGCCCGAGTAGTGGGCGTCGGTGGCGAAGATGGAGGTGGTGCCGTCCGCGTTCTCCACCTCGATGTAGGCGCCGGAGATGACGAAGCGCAGCTCGCTGTACTTGCCCTCGGGCACCACGGCGTCCTTGACGAGGTCCGCGGTGTCGTTGGCCAGCGTCACCAGGTTGGTGGTCTTGGCCTCGCTGCTCAGCACCACGCGGCCGCCCTCACCTTGGAGGTACACCTCGGAGATGGTGACGACGGCGGCCTTGAAGTCGCCGGGGGCGTCGGTGAGCTTGATGGTGACGCCGCTGTTGTTGCCACAGCCGGTGGTGGAGACGAGTCCGAGGGCGGCGGCGAACAGGCCGATCGCGAGGAACTGGAGGCGCTTCATGGATGTGCTCCGGGGTTACGGGGAAACTTGGGGTGAGCCGCTCGGGCTCACGCCACCTGCCCAAAGCACCCCGCGTGCCGCGCCCTAAGCCCCTGGAATCACAAGACTTGTCCGCCCGGGGGCCCGGCGGGTGTACCGGATGGGACAGGGGGAGTGTCCCGGAGCGTTCACTCCCCCCGTCCGCGCGGGCCGCCCGCGAGGGGCCGCCCGTCACTCCTCGCCGGGCGACTGGACGATGAGCTTCTCCTTGCCGCACACGTCGCAGCGCAGGTGGACGAAGAGGTCCTCCTCGCTGTCCTCGGGCACCTCGCCCTCGGGCACGCCCAGCTCGGCCTTGGCGAGCGCGGGCACCTTCTTGGGGAGGTCCTCGGCGCGCAGCGACTGCACGTACGTCATCTCGCGGTCGTGGCACTCGCGCGTCTCGGGGCCGGTGAGCCACGCGGGCTCCATGCCCTCGGGGAGCCGGCCCAGCAGCTCCAGGTGGCCCAGGGCCTCGGCGAGGTAGGCCAGGCGGCGCAGGCGGGCCTCCTCGGGGAGGGCGGCGAACACCTGGAAGCCCTCGAGCAGGGCCTGCCGGTCCTCGCCGGTGGCCAGCTGCGCCAGCTCCATGGCGGCGTCGGCCGACTCGAGCGCCTCCTCCCAGTTGTTCTCCGGGTTGAAGCCCGCCTCGAGCAGGGCGGAGTAGAGCTGGGTGGCGGAGAGGCGGCGGCGCACCTCGTGGGTGTGCTCCACCACCTCGTGGGGCAGCCGCAGCTCGAGCAGGGCGCCGGTGGTGCGCGGGTCCACCGAGCCGGTGAGGTCATCCACCGCGAGCTCCTCGCGCAGGGCGTCCTTGAGGGCCTTGGCCGCGGAGAAGCGGAAGGAGGGCACCACGCCCACCTCGCGCAGGTACATGGCGGCGAGGCTGGAGTCCTTGCCTCCCAGGCGCAGCGCGCGCTGGGCGCGCTCCACGGCCCCGGGGTCCGCCGCGGGCTTCTTGTTCTCCAGGCGCGTCTTCACCGCCTCGCGGTAGAGCGTCTCCAGGGACGAGCCCGGGGGCAGGCGCGAGGGCAGCAGCGGGCGCAGGCCGGACACATCCAGCACCCACAGGGGCGGGGCGCCCAGGTGCTTGAGGGCTCGGAAGAAGAGCTGGCCCGGGTTGTCCTGGGGCTTGAAGGGGGGCAGCTCGTTCTCCGCCTGCTGCAGCTCGGAGGGCATGGAAGGCTGCAGGAGGGCGCCCGGGCCCATCACCTTGTCGCGCTGCTCGCGGGTAAAGGCCGTAATCCCCTGCACCGGGGGCGGCGGAGGCGGCGGGGCCTCCTGGCCGTCCAGGCCGGTGACGCGGTCCATGTCCACCTCGTCGAAGTCGGCTTCCTCCAGGCCCTGGGCCCCGGTGAAGTCGCAGCGCAGCAGCTTGAGCTTCTCGAAGGTGGCGCCCTCCAGGTTGGCGCCCCGGAAGTCGCAGTCCTGGAGGCGGCCGCCGTGGAAGTAGGCGTTGGAGAGGTCCGTGTCGCGGAAGTTCATCTTGGACAGGTCGCAGCGCTCCCACTCGCTGCCGACGAGTTCCAGACCCGACAGGTCCGCATTGGCGGAGAAGAGCTGCGAGAACGTCGCGCCCGTGTGCTCGGTAGGGACCTTGCCTGCCTTGCGGAGGCGGTTCCACTCGGCGCTTCCATTCTGTAGGAGCTGTTCAATCGTGGGGGCTTTCGGCATGGATCCGAATTTATCGGTGTGGTGAGGTCCGAGCGCCAGTCAAATGATCGAGTTCCGAATCGAGGAAGACAGCGCGGGCATGCGGTTGGACAAGTTCCTCCGCAAGAAGCTCGCGAACGTGCCCACCTCGCACCTCTTCAAGATGATTCGCGTGAAGAAGGTGCGGGTGAACGGCAAGCGCGCCCAACCCGAGCAGCCCCTGGCTGCCGGGGACACCATTTCCATCCGGGGGACGGAGGACCAGCTCCTCGCCCCCGCCCCCGAGGAGCGTAAACCCCCACCCCCCCCGCCCGTGGACCCCAGCGAGCTGGTCATCCTCCTGGAGGACGACTGGATGATGGCCGTGGACAAGCCCAGTGGGATGGCCGTCCACACCGGCAGCGGGATTACGGGGGGCACCCTGGTGGACTACGTCCGCGCCCACCTGGGCCCCAAGGCGGTGAGAAACGACTTCGCCGCCAGCCCCGCTCACCGGCTCGACAGGGAGACGAGCGGCGTCATCCTCGTGGCCAAGCGTCGGCCGACGATGGTCCACTTCACGGAACTCTTCACCAACGGACATCCCCGCAAGAGGTATCTGACACTGGTCAAAGGGAAGATGCCGAGGGACTCGGGGGTCATTAACCTCCCGCTCGCCGAGCACCAGCAGACGGCCGAGTCCAAGGCTCGCCGTGGGGTGAACATGCAGGAGGCCGTGACGCGATGGAAGGTCATCAAGCAGTCGGGCGAGGCAGCCCTCCTCTCCTGCGTCATCGAGACCGGACGCACTCATCAGATAAGAAGGCATCTGGCCGCCCTCGGACATCCGGTGGCGGGAGACAAGAAGTACGGTGACTTCGCTTTCAATCGGGACGTGCGGGCGCGCTGGGGCCTCAAGCGGCTGTTCCTGCACGCCGAGTTCATTGAATTTCCCCACCCGGCTCACGGGGGCACGGTGGCGGTAGAGGCGAAGCTGCCCCCGGAGTTGAAGGACGTGTTGAAGCGCGCCGCGCTGGAACCCTCATGAGTCCGAATTCCAACGAGAAGACCGATCGCTCCCAGTCGAAGCTGGTGCTCGACGGCGTCCCTCCCAAGCGCCCCTGGTGGGTGCTGCTGCTGAAGCTTGGCGCGTGGGTCAGCCTCACGGGTGCTACCGCCGCGGCGTTGGTGGCCGTGGGCATCTACTACCACTTCTCCCAGGGGCTGCCGGACATCCCCAAGGTGGACCAGTACTGGCCGCCCATCGTCACCGAGGTGTACACGGACGACGCGGTGCTGGCCGGCGAGTTCTACCACCACCGCCGCAAGGTGGTGCCCTACGAGCGGATTCCCAAGCGCCTCGTCCAGGCCTTCATCGCCAGCGAGGACTCGAGCTTCTTCGACCACCACGGCGTGGACGTGCTGGGCACCGCGCGCGCGGCCTTCAAGACCATCAGCAAGAAGCTGGGCCTGGGCGGCAGCACGCAGGGTGGCTCCACCCTCACGCAGCAGACGGCGAAGGCCGTGCTCATCGCCGCCGAGGGCTACGAGAGCGCCACCGCGAAGAACCTCACGCGCAAAATCCGCGAGGCGATTCTGGCCCGCCGGCTGGAGGAGGCGCTGACGAAGGAGGAGATCCTCTACCTCTACCTCAACAACGTCTTCCTCGGGCACCACAGCTACGGCGTGCAGAGCGCGGCGGAGAACTACTACCGCAAGGACGTGAGGGATTTGACGCTGGGGGAGATGGCGCTCATCGCCGGCCTGCCCCAGGCGCCCAGCCGCTTCTCGCCCTTCCTGCGCCCGGACGCGGCGAAGAAGCGCCGCTCGTACGTGCTGCGCCGCATGCGCGACGAGGGCATGATTTCCGAGGCCGAGCGCAAGCAGGCCGACGCGGAAGAAGTGCACGTGTACCCGGTGGAGGACGTGTTCCACGAGTTCGCGCCCTTCTTCTCCGAGCAGGTGCGCCGCGACGTGGTGGAGCGCTACACCAACAAGGTGCTGCTCAACGACGGCCTGAAGATCTTCGCCACCATGGACAGCGAGCGCCAGCGCGCCGCGCAGGACTCGGTGCTCGAGGGCCTGCTGGCCATCGACAAGCGCCAGGGCTTCCGCGGGCCGGTGCTGCAGCTGGCCACGGAGCCGGAGCGCAAGGCCTTCGTGGAGAAGTCCCGCAAGGTCATGGGCGATGAGCAGCTCGCCGAGGGCAAGCTGTACGTGGGCCTGGTGACGAAGGTGGAGGCCGAGGGCGCCGAGGTGCAGGTGGGTCCGCACAAGGGCCTCTTGCCGCTGCTCGGCATGCGCTGGGCGCGCAAGGTCAACCCCGAGGGCTACTACCCGGGGCTGATGCTCACCTCCGCCAGGAAGGTGCTCAACGTGGGCGACGTGCTCGTGCTGCGCCACGTGGCGAAGAAGGACCTCACGGACGACAACGTCCAGTTCGACCGGAAGATGGACAAGGAGGTTCCCGAGAACGTGCCGCTCTTCCGGCTCGAGCAGGACCCGGAGCTCCAGAGCGCCCTGGTGTCCATTGATCCGCACCGCCAGTACCTCACGGCGATGGTGGGCGGTTACGACTTCGACGCCAACGAGTTCAACCGCGCCTTCCAGGCCTGCCGTCAGCCGGGCAGCTCCTTCAAGCCGCTGGTGTACTCGGCGGCGCTGGAGCAGCTGGGGTGGACGGGCGCCACCATCATCGTGGACTCGCCCATCGTGGAGCATGACCCCGAGAGCGGCGTGAGCTGGAAGCCGGACAACTACAGCGAGGAGTTCAAGGGTGACGTGCTGCTGCGCACGGCGCTGGTGAACTCGATGAACATCCCCGCGGTGAAGACGTTCGCGGCGGTGGGGGTGAAGAACATGTTCGAGTGGTCCAAGCGCCTGGGCCTCAACACGCCCATGAACATGGACTTCTCCGCGGCCCTGGGCTCCTCGTGCGTGTACCCGTACGACCTGGCCAACGTGTACTCCACCTTCAACCGCCTGGGCCGCAAGAAGCCCACGTACTTCGTGCGCAAGATTGAAGACCGCTTCGGCCGCACGCTGGAGGACCACACGGCGTACGACGACGCGTGGGCGCCGCTGCAGGACCGGGTGGCCGCGGGCTACGCGCGCCTCTTCGAGCCGGGCGAGCAGGTGATGAGCCCCGAGACGGGCTTCATCCTCACCTCGCTCTTGCGCGGCGTGGTGCAGGAGGGCACGGGCGCCCCGGCGCAGAAGCTGGGCAAGCCGGCGGCGGGCAAGACGGGCACCACGAACGACTCGTTCGACACGTGGTTCGCCGGCTTCACCCGTGACCTGGTGACGGTGACGTGGGTGGGCTACGACAAGAACGAGCACCCGCTGGGCCGCTACGAGACGGGTGGCCGTGCGTCGCTGCCCATCTGGCTCAACTACATGAAGCCGGCGCTGGCGGCGCGTCCCCAGTCCGAGTTCTGGCCGCCCCAGTGGCTGGCGGACAACGTGGTGCTGCGGCGCGTGGACAAGAAGACGGGGAAGATCGCCTCGTCGGGCACGAAGGACGCCGTCAACGTCTGGTTCAAGAAGGGCACGCAGCCGGATGAGGTGGCCCCGGAGAAGGGCTCCGTGGGCGCGCAGGAGTTCCTCATGGGGGCGCCGTAGCGGAGCACCCCCGGACGCCACCGTGTGTCAGCGCAGCTTGCGCGCGGTGGCGTCGAAGAGGGCGTTGGGCAGCAGCTTCACCAGGCCCATGACGCGCGCCAGTTGCCAGGGGAAGAGGTACTGGGCTTCCCCGCGCTGGATGGCCCGGCCCATCAGCTCCACCGCCTCCTCCGTCTCCAGGAGGAAGGGCATGTTGAACTTGTTCTGCGCCGTCATCTCGCTCTTCACGAAGCCGGGGTAGAGGCAGGTGACGTGCACGCCCGTGCCCCGCAGGTCCACGCGCAGGCTCTCCATGAAGGTGGAGAGGAAGGCCTTGGACGCGGAGTAGGCCGCCTGGCGCGGCAGCCCCCGGAAGGCGGCGAGGCTCGCCACGCCCACCAGGTGCCCGCGCTGGCGCTCCACCATCTTCGGTAGCACCGCGCTCAGCGTGGCGGCGGCCCCGGTGACGTTGACGTCGAGGGTCTGCTTCACCGTCTCCCAATTGAGCCGCCTGGCCGACGACTCCTTGCCGAAGCCGGCGTTGGCGATGACGAGATCCAACCCCTCGCAGGCGGCATCCAGCTCGCGGATGCGGGCGACGGTGGCGTCGGCGTCGGCGACGTCGAGCTCCACGGGCTCGATGTGGGCACCGGCCGCGCGGGCCTCGTTGGCGAGCGCCTCCAGGTTCTCCCGGCGCCGGGCCGCGGCGTACACCTTGACGCCCCTGCGGGCGAACCAGAGCGCCATGCCTCGTCCGAGGCCGCTCGAGGCTCCCGTCACCAGCGCCGTCCGATAGCTCATCTCCGCCATGTGTGCGTCCTCCAGGTGTCCGCGCCCTTCCTGCCACGGAAGCGCCGGAGAGGGGAGGGAAAGCGACGCGGTGCGGCAAGTGGCCCGGGAGTCGCGCCGCGGACAGCGCCATTCTCCTGGAGGGCAGGGTGTCCGGAGGCGGATGCGAACCGAGCTTACGGTCCCGGCCGGGTGACGCGTTCCGAGCGTTCCCCTGTCCGGGAGTCCCAGGCGGTGTTCCCGGGGAACGGGTGTTTTCCGCCGGGGCTTGGACTGGAGGAAGGGGAGGGGGACATGGTGGGGAGTCCGGGGAAGGGGCGGGTGGGGCTCGTGCTCGCGCTCGCGGTGGTGGGGGGCTCGGCGTTCGCGCGGGACGTGGACACGCGTGCATCGGCTTCGCTGGGAGTGGGCACGGACGCGTTCGGCGTGACGATGCTCTACCCGACGAAGGCGGGCGGCGAGACATGGACGCTGGCGGCGGATCCACGGGTGGACCCACGTTTCGAGCCGCAGACGACGCTCACGCGCAACGCGGATGGCTCGTGGAAGGTGCGGCAGAAGCAGGTGCGGATGCAGGTCTACACGTCGACGGGCTACAGCGCCGCGGCCATCGGCACTTACACGCAGGATGCGCTCGCGAGCAGTGGCTACATGCAGGCGCCCAACGACTGGAGGAACGTGGAGCTGACGGGGTACGTGCGGGTGAACTCGGGAGGAAAGCGGGACGAGAACCTCTCGTGGCAGGCCCGGGGCGGCGAGCACACGGACTCGCGGCCCTGCGAGGGCACCGCCTACCACGGCGCGCTCCACTACGACGGCCGGGTGCGCTGGCAGAAGGAGTCCTGGCACGTGAGCTACGTGGGCTCGCCGTATGCGCAGGCGACGTCGGCGCTGCGCGGCCGGTGGGTGGGCTTCAAGGCCATCATGCACAACGTCACCACCCCCGAGGGCGCGACGGCCGTGCATCTGGAGCTGTGGCTCGACACGCAGGCGGACGGCGTGTCGTGGGAGCGGGTCTACGAGCTGACCGATACCGGCGACTGGGGCGGGGATGCCTCCTCTTGCGGAGGCTCGGTGGACGCCATGCCCATCACCTGGGGAGGTCCCATCGCCATCTTCCGCTGGGACGGAGCCACCGACGTCGACTTCAAGTGGTTGAGCGTGCGGGAGATCGAATAGCGCCGGGAGCACCCAGGCCCGCCGCGCTCCGGCCGCACTTTTCACGGACTGGTACGACCATCGGACCAGTTGCGGGAAAACGCGCCGGGCAGGAGGCCCCTTGCCGCCGTGGGGCGCCTACCGCTGCAGCATGGTCTGCGCCGACTTGATGGCCTGGTCCTGGGCGGCGGACGAGTGGATGTTCGACGGCTGCGGCACGGTGATGCCCTTCTGTGCCGCGGGCCGCTGCTCGATGGCCGCCAGCCACCGTTGCAGGTTCGGCAGCCCGTCGATGGACACGCCCGCCCACCCGTGGATGCGCACCCACGCCCAGTTCGCGATATCCGCGATGCTGTACTCACCCGCGAGGTACTCGCTCTCGCCCAGCCGTGTGTCGAGCACCGTGTACAGCCGCCGCGTCTCGTTCTGGTAGCGGTCGATGGCGGGCTGGAGCTTCTCCGGGAAGTAGCGGAAGAAGACGTTGGCCTGCCCCTGCATGGGGCCCACGCCGGCCATCTGGAACATCAGCCACTGCGTCACCCGCGAGCGGCCCTTCCTGTCCGTGGGCAGCAGCTTCCCCGCCTTCTCCGCGAGGTAGAGCATGATGGCGCCCGACTCGAACACCGCGAAGTCTCCCTCCTCGCGGTCCACGATGGCCGGGATGCGCCCGTTGGGATTGATTTTCAGGAACCCGGGCTGCTTCTGCTCGCCCTTGCTGATGTCGATGGGATGCACCGTGTAGGGCATCCCCAGCTCCTCCAGCGTGACGGACACCTTGTAGCCGTTGGGCGTGTTCCACGTGTACAGGTCGATCATCGGCGGGTTCCTTTCGCGCTCAGGCCCCGAACAACCCCTGGAGGACCTCGCGGTAGTAGTTGGTACTGCCCACGTGCGAGGAATGCCACTTGGCCGACTGGCTCAGCCGGTTGAGCACCGCCTCGAGCTCGGCCTGGCTCACGTCCCGCAGCGACATGTACAGCCGCGCCGCGCCGCGCAGGTACGCGAAGAGCGGGTGCTTGTCCTCGCCATCCGGCCGGCGGCGCAGCTGGCGGTAGAGCCGCTCGAGCTCGTCGTCCGTCTCGGGCTTGCCGGTGGCCGCGCAGTAGTTGGCCGCCGTCGACTCCAGCAGCAGGAAGAAGGGCTGGTATTGCGGCGGGGGCGTGCGCGACAGGTCCGGCGGCACCGCCGAGCCCGTGAACAGCTGCGCGATGGGCTTGAGCTTCACCAGCACCAGCCCCTCGTTGCCCATCACCGCCACGTCGTCGCGCGGGTTCACCACCTTCTTGTTCTCGTCGCGCTGGATGGCCACCCGCAGCAGCTCGGGCTGCTCCACCTTCAGGCCCGCGCCCTTCAGTTTCTCCACGGCTTCAGAATCCACGTCTCACCCCACCACCTGTGAAAGTCGTCCGGGTCTCTCTACTCGGCTTCGCCTCACCGGCCCAGCACGCGCCAGTAGGGCTCGAGCGCCTCGCGGCTGCGCTGGAGCGCCGCCGCCGCCTCCCGTGAGACCCCCTCCGGGAAGCTGTCCTTCATGTCCTCGGCCATCACCTCCACGCAGGCGTGCACCGACTGGGAGAGCGCCTCCAGCGCGTAGCCTCCCTCGAGCATCATCACCAGCCGTCCCCCGCACACGCTCTCCGCCAGGGCCTTGAGCGCCGTGCTCATGGCCGCGAAGCCGCGCTCGGTGAGCGCCATGTCGGCGAGCGGATCCGCGCGGTGCGCGTCGAAGCCCGCGGACACCAGTACCAGGTCCGGCGCGTAGGCCTCGGCCACCGGGAGGAAGAGGTCCTGGAAGAAGGCCCCATAGTCCGCGTCCGTCCCGCCCCCGGGCATGCCGCAGTTGAGGGTGTAGCCGGCGCCCGGGCCCTCGCCCACCTCGAAGGACGCGCCCGTGTCCGGGTAATAGGGATACTGGTGCACCGACATGTACAGCACGTCGCGCCGCTGCCAGAAGGCCGCCTGCGTGCCGTTGCCGTGGTGCACGTCCCAGTCGAAAATGAGCACCCGCTCGGCGCCCTGGCGGCGCGCGGCCTCCGCGGCGATGGCCACGTTGTTGAAGAGGCAGAAGCCCATGGCCCGGTCCGGCTCGGCGTGGTGCCCCGGCGGCCTCACCAGCGCGAAGGCATTGCGTGCCCGCCCCGCCAGCACCTCCTCCACCGCCTGCACCGATGCCCCCGCCGCCAGCACCGCCGCGTCGTAGCTGTCCGGGGAGGTGAGGGTGTCCGGGTCGATGACCTCGGTGCGCCCGCGCAGCCCCCGCAGGTACTCGCGCAGCCGCGGCGTGTGCACCGCGGCGAGCTCTTCCTCGGTGGCCGGCCGGGGGGCCCGCCGCTCGGTCCCCGAGATGGGCTCGTGCTCCAGCAGCTTCAGGATGCGCGTCAACCGCTCCGGGCTCTCGGGGTGCTCGGGACCCGGGTCGTGCCGGAGGAAGAGCGGGTCGGTCAGCAGCAGCGTCGAGGTCATGGCGCGGGCTCCCACCCAACCAGTATGGCGTCAACGGAGCCAGGACGCCCGCCCTCTCTCTCTCCAGGCGGGGGACTGATGCGGTCCTCCCCGGGGCGGACCGCCGGTTTCTTGCCCTTCAAGGGTCAAACTTCCTACAGTCGGGCGGCTTTGCTCCGACGCCTGAAAAAACCCGGTCTCCGGGTGACCCTGATCCTCACGTTCACCGCGGCCCTGGCGTTCCTCCTGGGGGCCCTCCACATCTCCATCTCCTGGATGGTCTCGAGCTACCTGGAGTCGCGGCTCGTGGACCATGGGCGCGCGAAGACGCAGGAGCTCGCGAGTCTCCTCACCCGGCCGGACGCGGACACCGCGGCCATGCGCGCCATCGGTGGGCTGTCCCAGTCGGACAAGGACTTCACGTACGCCGCCATCTTCGCCAACAAGGGCAACGTGCTGCTGGAGGGCGGTGAGCAGCCCGAGCGCCTCTCCGAGTGGCTCGGCGTGCTCTTCCGGCCGGGCGCCCCGTCCAGCCTCGAGCTGCCCAACGGAGACCGGCTCCTGTCCGAGCCGGCCCCGGGGCCGCAGTGCGGCGCCGACGGGTGCCGGGTGGTGGTGGTGGTGAACTTCGCCCCGCTGCGCGACATCCTCGGCAAGCTCACCCTGCTGCTGGCCACGGCGCTCGTCGTCGGTCTGGCGCTCGTGGTGTTCGTCATCTACGTCGTCACCCACCGGCTCATCCTCCGGCCGTTGGACCGGATGATGGTGGTGGCGCGCCGGATGGCCGAGGGTGACCTCACCAGCCGCGTCTCGGTGGATGCCGGCGGGGAGCTGTCCCAGCTGGCCGAGGCGCTCGACGGCATCGGCCAGTCGCTGCGCAAGACGCTCGGCCAGGTGCGCGGCGTGTCCGAGGTGGTGTCCGGCGTCATCGAGCAGCTCTCGCGCGCGGGCACCACGGTGTCCTCGGGCGCCGCCACCACGCAGGGGCGCGTGGAGGAGACGTCCTCCTCCATGGAGCAGATGCTCGCTTCTCTGCGCGGCATCGCGGAGAACGTCGAGGTGCTCTACCAGAGTGCCGAGGAGAGCAGCTCCTCCATCATGGAGATGGCCGCCACCAACGACGAGGTGGCCGAGAACGTCCAGGCCATGGCCGCCAGCGTGGAGGAGACGACGAGCGCCATCGAGGAGATGACGTTCTCCATCAAGGAAGTGGCCAAGAACATCGACGAGCTGCGCGACTCCACCGAGGAGACGAGCAGCTCCATCAGCCAGATGGACAGCTCCATCGGGCAGGTGGAGGCCAACGCCAACGAGACGGCGCGCCTGTCCGAGCAGGTGTCCGAGGACGCCAAGACGGGCGTGGAGGCCCTGCGCAAGACGATGCAGGGCATGGACCGCATCAAGGAGTCCACCCGCGGCGCCTCCGGTGTCATCGACAGCCTGGGCCGGCGCATCTCCGAAATCGGCAACATCCTCAACGTCATCGACGACGTGGCCGAGCAGACGAACCTGCTGGCGCTCAACGCCGCCATCATCGCCGCGCAGTCGGGCGAGCACGGCAAGGGCTTCGCGGTGGTGGCGGACGAAATCAAGGACCTGGCCGACCGCACCGGCAAGTCCACCAAGGAGATCGCCGACCTCATCAGCAGCGTGCAGGAGGAGAGCCGCAACGCGGTGCAGGTGATGAACCAGGGCGTGCGCAACGTGGACGAGGGCGTGCAGCTGGGCCGCGAGGCCGAGGGCACCCTGCGCAAAATCAATGACAGCGCACAGAAGTCCACGCAGATGGTGAAGGCCATTGCCCGGGCCACGGTGGAGCAGGCGCGCAGCAGCAGGCAGGTGACTCAGGCCATCGGCCGCATCGCCGAGACGGTGCAGATGATCTCCAAGGCCTCCAACGAGCAGGCCAAGGGCGGCGAGCAGATCATGAACAGCGCCGAGCGGATGAAGGCCATCACCGCGCACGTGCAGCGCAGCAGCCAGGAGCAGGCGCACGGCAGCAAGCAGATCACCCGCTCCATCGAGAACATCAACGAGATGGTCACCCACCTCAACCGCGCCCAGAAGGAGCAGACCAAGGGCAGCGAGCAGGTGCTCAAGGCGGTGGAGGCCATCAAGGGCGTGGCGGACCACCAGACGCGCTCGGTGAAGGCGTTGGAAGAGGCCATCGACAGCCTGCAGCGCCAGTCCGAAGTGCTCCGCGCCGAGATCCGGCGTTTCAAGGTGTAGCCCGCAGGTTGCCTCAGTGGAGGGACGCCCATGTCCTCCCCGCGTGTCGTATCCGAGCGCGCCGTCGTCTTCCTGATCGGCGCGGTCCAGTTCATCAACGTCCTCGACTTCATCATGGTGACGCCGCTGGGCCCGCACTTCGCGGCGGGCCTGGGCATCGCCCCCAGTCACATGGGTGTCATCGCCTCCGGGTACACGCTGCCCGCGTGCGTGGCGGGGGTGGCGGGCAGCTACTTCCTGGACCGGTTCGACCGGCGCAAGGCCCTGGCGGTGGCCATGCTGGGACTGGTGGCGGGCACCGCGGCGGGCGGGTTCGCCACGGGCCTCACCTCGCTGTTGATGGCGCGCGCGGTGGCGGGCCTGTTCGGCGGTCCGGCCACCTCGCTGTCCATGTCCATCATCGCGGACCTCATCCCGGTGGAGCGGCGCGGGCGGGCCATGGGCGCGGTGATGGGCGCCTTCTCGGTGGCGTCGGTGCTGGGCATCCCCCTGGCGCTGATGCTGGCCCAGTGGGGCAACTGGCGCATGCCGTTCCTGGCCGTGTCCGTCCTGGGCGTCCTGGTGGTGGCCGGCGCCATCTTCTACCTGCCCCCCATCCGCGGCCACCTGGAGCGCCAGCGCGGCCCCGTCGTGAGCGCGCGGGACCTCTTCATCCGCGGAGACGTGCTGCTCTCCTACACGATGACGTTCCTGACCAACATGGCGGGCTTCGTCATCATCGTGAACCTCCCCGTCTACGTGCAGCACAACCTCGGCTACCCGCCCCAGACGCTCAACCACATCTACCTCGTGGGCGGCGTGGTGAGCTTCGTGACGCTGCGCATGGCGGGCAGGGCGGTGGACCGGCTGGGCTCGTTTCGGGTGGGCTCGGTGGGCGTGGCGTTCTTCATCGCCACGCTCTACGTGACCTTCATCCAGCTGCCGGCAGGTGTGCCCCTGGTGGCCATCTTCGCGTTCTTCTTCATGTCCAACGGCGTGCGCAACGTGGCCTACAGCACGCTCACCTCCCGGGTGCCGGAGCCGGCCATCCGCGCGCGCTTCCAGTCCTTCCAGTCCGCCGTGCAACACCTGGGGGCCTCGGCCGGCTCGCTGCTGTCCTCGGCGCTGCTGACGAGCCTGCCGGGCGGGTTGCTCGGCGGCATTCCCCACGTGGTGGGCGTGTCCGTGCTGGCCTCGCTCACACTGCCGGTGATGTTCTTCCTCGTCGAGCGCCGCCTCCAGGCACGCGACCAGGCGCTCGTGGTGCCCATGGCCGCGGTGCCCGCCGTCGCCGTGAGTCCCGGGGGCGGCGCGCCCCGTTCCTGAGCGCACCGGGGCGGGCGTGGGGCCATTTGCCCCGCCAGGGTGGGCAGGCGAACGAGGGGCGGACCAATCGGGTTGCACCCCGCCGCATGGGGCGCGATAACCCCCAGGCGTTCTTCTGGAGCAATCCGCTCATGTTCAACATCGGCGCAGGCGAACTGGTCTTCATCCTGATAGCGGCGCTGCTCGTGCTCGGGCCCAAGCGGCTGCCCGAGTTCGCGCGGACCATCGGGAAGTTCGTGCGGGATTTCCGCCGGCAGACGGACGAGGTCCGCACGGTGGTGGAGCGGGAGTTCTACAAGATGGACCAGGACATCCTGGACGAGCCGCGTCCCAAGGTGCCCGGCCCGATTCCCGCCGCGCTCCCGTCCCCGGTGCCCGCGGCCCCGCCCGTGACGCCGGCCGCCCCCGCCGAGGCCCAGGCCGTGCCCGCCGCCGTGCCGGGGGCCGAGGTGGCCGCGCCTTCTGCTTCCGAGCCGTCCCCAGCCCTGGCCGCGGAGGCCGAGGCGCTCCCCCGCCTGGAGCCCATTCCGGGCACGGTGGCTCGCAACGCTCCCACCCCCAAGAGTGGCGCCTAGCCCTCGAGATTCCCCACAGTGGAAAACGATTTCCGGATGAGTCTGGCGGAGCACCTGACGGAGCTCCGCTCCCGCCTGATCAAGTGCGTGGCCGCGGTGTTCGTGCTGGGCGCCGTGTCGCTGGTGTTCGCCCGGCCCATCTTCGGCCTCCTGATGAAGCCGGTGCTGGACGCGCTGCCCGCCGACGGACGCGCGCTCGTCTACACCTCGGGCATCGAGGAGATCAACGTCCTGATGAAGGTGGGCGTCTACTGCGGCATCTTCCTGACGACGCCCGTCATCCTCTGGCAGATCTGGGGCTTCGTGTCGCCGGGGCTCTACCCGGAGGAGCGCCGCTACGCCTCGCCCTTCGTGGTGATGGGCTCGCTGGCGTTCATCCTCGGCGCGCTCTTCTGCTACCTCGCGGTGCTGCCTTCCATGTTCAAGTTCCTCCTCAACGAGGAGGAGAGCCTGGCCATCTCGCAGCGGCTGGACGTGGGGCGGCTGCGGGCCGACGAGGCGCTGCGCTTCCTGAGCATCGGAGAGGCGGAGCGCGCGGGGAAGCTGGCGCAGGAGGCGAGCGCGGGGCTGAAGGCCGAGGGCGAGGGGCAGATGCCGGAGGCCACGCGTCCGCCGTCCGAGAGCCTGGAGCTGGAGGCCCGGCTGGCTGGGCTGGGGCGCCTGGTGGACGCGGCGGGGGAGGGTTTCGGTACGCCGGCGCGCACCGTGCTGCGGCAGTCGTTGGAGAAGCGGCTGGAGGCGCTGGAGGCGTACGCGAAGGAAGACTTCGTGGGCTCGGCCAAGGCCATGGACGAGTCGGCGAGCCTGCTGGCCGGCGTGGCCCCCACGCATGCCGAGGAGCTGGCGGGGTTGTGGCGGCTGCAGAAGGAGCTGGCGCTGGGCAAGGCGCGCTACGCGGCCCATGCGTGGACGAAGCCCATGCTGACGATGGACGAGCAGCTCTCGCTCGTGCTGCTGCTCATCCTGTCGTTCGGCATCATCTTCGAGCTGCCGCTGGTGATGGCGCTGCTGGGCATCGTCGGCGTGGTGAAGGCGAGCTGGCTGATGAAGTACCAGCGGCACGCGTTCGTGGTGTGCCTGATTCTCGCGGCCGTCATCACGCCCACGGGTGACGTGGTGAACCTGTCGCTCATGGCCGGCCCCATGCTGCTCTGCTACGAGATGGGCGTGCTCGCGGTGTGGATGATCGAGCGCCGGCGGGCGAAGCAGGAAGCCCAGCAGACGGGCATCACCCCGACGACGGGCGCCTGAGCGGACCCTCCTCCCCTCGGGCAGGAGGCCTTCCGCCCCCACTCCCGGTGCGCACCCGGTGCGGTGCGCATCCGGTACACTCCTCCGCCGTCTTGTCCGTCTCCTCTGCCCAGACTCCGTGGGCCCGCAGTGGCGTGAGTGGCCGCGCGTGGGTGCTCGCGATGGTGCTGCTGCTCGGGGTCGGGCCCGGTTGCCAGAAGCCCGCCAACGAGGCGCCCCTGGCCTACGCGGGCTCCGGCAGCATCAGCGACACCGTCCTGCCGCCGCTCAGCGAGGGCTTCGTGCGTCGAGGCGGGCCGCCCGTCGAGGTGAAGCACTACGTCGGCTCTTCGGAGGGCTTCAAGCTCCTCATGGCGGGGCGTGCCGAGCTGGGCGGCCTGGCGCGCTCGCTCAAGAGCGCGGAGAAGGCCCAGCACCCCTATTACGTCATCATCGGGTATGCCGCGATCGCGGTGTACGTCCACCCGGACAATCCCGTCCCGGCCCTCAGCCGGGCCCAGCTCAAGGCGCTCTTCACCGGCCAGGTGAAGAACTGGAAGGACGTGGGAGGAGCGGATGCGCCCGTGGAGCCCGTGACGGTGAACCTGTCCACCAGCTCGGGCACGACGGACTTCTTCCGGGACGCGGTGATGGAGGGCGCCCCCTTCGCGCCCACGCATGCCTTCACACACCCGCGCGAGTGCCTGGCCTACGTGGCCTCGCATCCCAATGCGGTGTCGTGGGCGACGCTGGCGTTCACCGCCGACGGCGTGCGCATGGTTCCGCTGGATGGCGTGGCGCCCGGTCCCGAGGCGGTCCGCACCGCGGACTACCCGCTGTCCCGGCCGCTGGTGCTGGCGACCCGGGGCGTGCCCGAGGGGCCGCTGAAAGACTTCTTCGACTACGTGATGTCGCCCGAGGGCCAGGCGCTCGTCGCGCGCTCCTTCATCCCCGTTCGCGAGGCCCACTGAGCGTTCCATGTCCTTCCTGCGCCGCCTGAGGGTCCGCGACAAGCTCTCGCTCCTCATCGCCGTCAGCCTCGTCCTGTTCGTGGCGAGCCATGCGGTGCAGGTGTACACGCTGGACCACTTCCAGGTCGGCGGCTCCGTGCACCGGCTGCTCAAGCAGCAGGCGGAGACGTATGACACCGTCCAGGGGCTGCTGGGGGAGCTGCATGCCGCTCGCGCGGTGCTGCACCTGATGCTCGCACCCACCAGCGAGGACGGGGCGCGGCAGTTGCGCGCGCATTGGGAGGAGATCGCCGCGGGCGTGGACGCGCGCTTCGCTCGGGCGCTGGCGGTGACGGATGCTCCGGACGCCCGGCTGTACGTGGAGGACGCGCGCGCGGCCTGGAGTGGCTATGCCCGGGCGGTGCGTGAGCGCGTCTTCGCGGCCCCCGCGGCCGAGCGGCCCCGGGCCCTCGCGGACTTCCTGGAGGGCGCGCATACGCGCCGCTATGAGCGGCTGGCCGAGCTGCTCGAAGCGGCGGCCAACGGCCTGCGCCTGCGCTCCAGCGAGCTGGAGTCCGAGGTGGCGCGCACGCTGTGGCGCACCCGGTGGGGCCTGGTGGCGGGGGGAGTGGGGGTCGGGTTCTTCCTGCTCGTGTTGCTCGTCGCGGTGGGACGCTCCATCACCCGGCCCCTGCGGGCCTTGATGGTGGCGGCCCGGCGGGTGGAGCAGGGGGACCTGTCCCTCCAGCTCGCCACTCCCGGCGAGGACGAAATCAGCCAGCTGTCACGGATCCTGGGGCAGATGGTGTCGCAGCTGCGCGAGCTGATGCTGGCGGCACGCCAGGCGGGCCAGGAGATGGCCGAGGCGGTGGAGCGGCTGGCCACGGCGGCGGACGAGCAGGGGCGCACCATCGAGCGGCAGGCGACGGCGGTGATGCAGACGAACGGGGTGGCCCAGGAGCTCAGCCAGACGTCGGAGCTGGCGGCGACGCAGGCGGCGGGTGTGCTGCGCGCGGCCGAGCGTGCCGACGAGGTGGGGCGCTCGGGCATGGAGGTGCTGGCCGAGAGCCTCCGGGGCATCCAGGACATCCACGGCCGGTTCGATGCCATTGCCCAGCACGTGGTGACGCTGGCCGAGTACAACGTGAAGGTGTCGACCATCACGGACACGGTGCGCGACCTGGCCGAGCAGAGTCACGTGCTCGCGCTCACGGCGGGCATCGAGGCGGCGCGGGCGGGGGAGGAGGGGAGGGGCTTCCAGGTGGTGGCGTTGGAGATCCGCTCGCTGGCGGACCGCTCGGTGAAGGCGACGTTCGCGGTGCGCGAGCAGATGCGCAGCGTCGGAGGCGCCATGCGCGACACGGTGAGCATCACCGCGCAGGGTCGCGCCCGCATGCAGTCGGAGCTCGAGCAGGTGCGCACGGGCGGCGAGCGCCTGGCGGAGCTGACCCGGCTGCTGCAGGAGTCGAGCATCACGTTGAGGAGCATCGCCTCGGCGGTGAAGCAGCAGCACCAGGGCGTGGGGCAGATCTTCTCCGCGGTGAACGAGCTGTCGCGCACGACGGACAAGGCGGTGGCCTCGGTGGACGCCATGCGCGAGTCCGCCGAGCAGCTGCGCAGTACGACAGCACGGCTCACCCAGGCCCTCTCCGGCTTCCGGCTGTAGGTCCGGCGTTCTTCACAGCCAACGCCGAGGAGGATTCATCCTCCCATCCGTGGGCGTCGTTCGCGGCCCACTGGCTGGGAGTGCAGTAGCCGAATCGGAAGAGATACCGGGTCATGGACGCACTCCCAACGTGAGGAGAGCACTGGGAGCGATCGCCGTCCATCCACGTGGAGGGGCCGTCCGCGGCTGTGGATGCGTCGGAGGGGCGAGGGAGGGGCGTGACAGAGGGGAGCGCCGTTGGCAGGCGCCTTGCTCCGGGCTGGGCGAACCCCAACCAGGAGCTGACGTATGACGACCCCCGTGTCCGGCACTCGTGCCGGTGGAGCAACCTCTTCGCTGGACGAGCTCGCCAGTGCCCAGGGCGCTGCCCCGACTTCCCGAGCCACGCAGACGACCCGGACGGCCACCACGCAGGAGAGCAACACCGTCACCCGGGCTCCCGCCTCTCCCCCGGGCGCCGACGCGCCGCGCGGGTTCCCCACCGAGACGATGGACTACTACCGCAAGCGGCACCTCGACTTCGTCGCGCGCAATCCCGGCATGCCGCCGCCGCCGTACTACCTCCAGTACGGAGACAAATACATCCAACGCTTCAAGGCGCTGGGCCCCGAGCAACTGTCTCCCGAGGGGCTCGCGTGGCGCGACCGGGCCCTCAAGGGGTTGCAGGACGCGATGGAGACGCTGCGCGGAAAGAAGGGTGGTGCTGATTTGGCCACCCTCGAGCGTAAGCCGGGCGAGTTCCAGGAGTTCGCCTACGGCACGCATGTCGATGCCTACCTGGAGGCGGGCCTCCTCGCCCTTCCCGTGCAGGACCTGAAGACCATCCTCCTCACGCCAGATCTCCAGGACCTCCTGACTCCGGAGGGACTGAAGCAGATCCTCGAAGCAGGCTCGAGGGTTCGTCCCAAGGACATGGGCGCCATCGCCGCCGCCACCGGTTCGGAAGTCATGCGTCGCGACGTCCAGCCCACGGTCGAGCAGATCGAGCGCGAGATGAAGGCGCGCATGGCACAGGGCTGGCTGCAGAGCGGCTACTGATAGCGGAGAACTCCATGCGCAAGTTCCTCCTCATTCTCCTCTTCAGCCCCTGTCTCCTGTGCCTCGGTGGTGGGACGTACCTCTGGGCCTACAATGCCCTGAGAGATCATTTCGGCATCGGGATGGGCAACAGCGCGTGGAAACCGCTGGGACCGCGGCTCGAGCCCGGTGGCATTCCGGGTGAGCTCTTCGTCGGGGAGCATTCGGCGTTCTTCACGAAGAGCCATTTCTCCGAAGATGGCACCACGCTCTGGCGCGTCAGCTCCACAGGGGCGCGTCGCTGGTCCTCCCCCAAAGGGTGGCTCTATTCCCTGGTGGATGCCGATAGCGTGTGGTTCGGCATCCTGTCTCAGCCAGACCCGGAGCGGAGAGGCGCGCGGATTTCCAAGCTCGTCCGCTCGCGCGACGAAGGACGAACCTGGGAGGAGCGCGGTGTAGGCCCCGATCTGTCGAAGTTGTTCGCGGTGTCGGAGCAGGAGATCTGGGGCCTCGGGAGCGAGCTCCATGTCAGCACGGATGGTGGCCAGACGTTCACACGTGTCCCTCTCCCTGGAGAGCGGGATCGCATCAGTGAGCAGCTTGCTCGTGGCCCGGACGGGACAGTCTGGCTGCTCGGGCCCGCTGGGCTCTTCCGCATCTCGGAGCAGGGCAAGCACTGGACGCACGAGTCCATGGAGGGCGTCGAGTTGAAGGCCGGCGGTGGTGGCATTCTCGTCGGGCGCGTAGGTGAGGCCCTGGCCGTTCGTCGCGATGAGCCAGGAGCGGAGTGGATTTTCCTCACCCACAGGCGCCACCTGGTGGATGCCTTCTCCGTTTCGGGCGACACCGTTCGTGTCGTCACCAGCTCCGTCGACCCGTTCAAGTATGGGAAGGACCTCTGGTACCACCACAGCGAGGACGGTGGCCGCACGTGGAAGCACGTGGATACCGATCTGTTCAAGTTCGCCATCTCCGGGCGGGAGTGGGGCTTCGGCATGGACTTCGTGGGTCAGCTCTACGGCCACGTGCCGGAGGGTCGGTAGCCGGGAGCGGGCAGGCTGGCGGGCACGGGCGTTGACGAGGCACGGGACCTGACCTCGCGCCTCGCGGCCCGTGTGTGGCCGAGGTGTCCTGACCATGGTACGCAGGAAGGCGATGGAGAATCCCCGCCACCGTCTGGCGATGAACCTGCGCTACCTCGGTGCGCTGCTGCGTCGCTTCCGCACGACGGTGCTCATGGCGGTGCTGCTCTTCGGCTGCATGCCGCTGCTCTACCACTGGCGCCATGTCATGCCGGACGGGCACCCGGTGAGCCTGGGCAAGGCGCTGCGCCACGTCTACTTCCTGCTCTATGGGCAGCCGTCGCTCGACGTGGATGACAGCTTTCTGATGTTCCTGGACATGGTCATCCCGCCGGTGGGCATCGCGGTGCTCGTCGACGGCGTCGTGCGCTTCGCGTACCTCTTCTTCGCGAGGCACCGGCAGGACAAGGAGTGGTTCGAGGTGATCGCCGAGACGATGAAGGGCCACGTGGTGGTGTGCGGTGCGGGCCGCGTGGGCTACCGCGTGGTGACGCAGCTGCGCGCGCTGGGCAAGGACGTGGTGGTGGTGGAGAAGCGCGAGGAGGCCGCCTTCGTGTCGGTGCTGCGCGACGAGCAGGTGCCGCTGCTCATCGACGACATCCGCAGCCCCCAGTGTCTGCCTCGCACCAACGTGAAGAAGGCCGCCGCCATCGTCTGCTCCACCGATGATGACCTGGCCAACCTCAACATCGCGCTGGATGCCCGGAAGATGAACCCGGACATCCGCGTGGTCATCCGCCTCTTCGACGACGACCTCGTCGCCAAGGTGCGCGACACCTTCAAGGCCGAGGCCTTGAGCAGCTCGTCGCTCGCCGCCCCCGCCATGGCGCTCGCCGCGTTGGACCCGCGCATCGTCCACTCGTTCCGCATCGGCGTGCACCTCATGGTGGTGTCCGTCTTCGAGGCCCGCGAGGGGCTGCCGGGAATGACGGTCTCGGAGGTGCGGGACCGTTTCGGAGGCCTCACGCTGTCCATGCGCAAGGCCGGGAGCCGCGAGGAGTGGCTGCACCCCGCCGGCAATACGCGCATCGAGGTCGGTGACGCGCTCACCCTCCAGGCCGAGTACAAGGACTACCGCAACCTCCGCGCCTATACGATGGAGGCCGAGGCCCCCGTCTTCTCCCCGCGCCTCGATGTCGCGTCCTGAGGGGCGCGGCTTCGCGTCTCATTGCCGCTCAGTCCCTCCGGGCAGCGGCGCCGCTGGCGGACGCGCGAGTCACCTCCAGCGCCGGCGCGCGCGTCGGGCAACCTGATGGGGCAACCGGGCACGGAAGACCCGATGGGTTCTCTTCATGCGGAGCGGGGAAGGGCCGCGCGCCGTGAATGACCTCGGACGGAATATGCCGTCGGACGTGTAGCGGCCAGGCGAGCACGAGGGCGCTCCAACCGTGCAGGTCGGGTCTTTATTCCGCGTCAGCAATGGACGCGCGTTGAACCCGGATGTCAGAATATCCGGGTGAGTCCCCCTGCCTCGCCTGTCCCTCCCCCCGGGACAACCCCCGCGTCGGGACGTTTCCTCGCGGTCAACAAGCCCCTCTGGTTGGTACCTCCCCGGGTCGTCCTTCAGCGCCGTGCCCCTCGCACGCTGCTCATGCATGCCCTGAGGGCCGCCGCGCGCGTGGTGTTGCTGCTCGTCGCGGACATGTCGGCGTTCCTCCTGGCCCGCCAGGCGCTCAACCTCGTGCAGAGCAGCCAATCGTTCGAGCCGCTGGATGTGGCCACCCGCTGGGCCGTGCCTCCGCTGGGCTCGGCCGGTGGCTGGCAGATGGGGGGCGCCCTGGTGGTGGGCCTGATCATCGCGGGCGCCTACCACTCGGGAGACGACTGGCGCTCGCTGCGGCGCATCTTCAGCGGCGTGTTGCTCGCCGTGGGCTTCGTGCTCTGGCGCGATCTGTGGCTGCGCGGCATCGCCCCCGTGCTGGTGCACTACTTCACGGCGGTGGTGGGCCTGGGCATCTGCGTCATGGTGACGCGCTACGGGCTCGACCGGCTCGTCGCCCGGCTCATCCGCATCCCCGCCTTCCACTCGCCCACGGACCGGGTGTTGCTCATCGGAGACCCGGACGACCCGGCCAACCACAAGGTGAAGGGGCGCCTGGCGCACTTCGGCTTGCTGGAGGTGGTGGGGTGGCTGTCTCCTCGCGTGCCCGAGCTTCCGGCGCAGGCCGCGGGCACCGAGGTGCTCGGCTCGGTGGACGACCTGTGGAACGTGCTGCAGCACAACGCCGTGGACACCGTGGTGCTGTGCGGCTTCGTGGACGACGTGCAGATGAAGCTGCTGATGGAGGCCGTGGTGTCCGCTGGCGCCCGGCTGCTGGCCGTATCGCGCTATGACCGGCTCGGCTGGGTGCGGCCCTCGCCCATCTCCTACCGCTCCATGTCCTTCATGGAGCTGACGGTGCCCTCGCTGCGCGCGCAGCAGCTGTGGATCAAACGCATGGTGGACATGCTGGGCGCGGGGTTGGGGCTGCTGGCGATCTCCCCGCTGCTCACGCTCATCGCCATCGCCATCAAGCTCGACTCGCGCGGGCCCGTCTTCTTCGCGCAGGAGCGCGTGGGGCAGGGCGGCCGCACCTTCCGCATGATGAAGTTCCGCACCATGCGGGTGGGCGCCGACGCGGAGAAGGCCAGGCTGGCCCACCTCAACACCAGCGGCGATGCGCGCCTGTTCAAGATTCCGAATGATCCACGCGTCACCCGGGTGGGCACCGTGCTGCGCAAGTGGAGCCTGGACGAGCTGCCCCAGCTCTTCAACGTGCTGCGCGGGGAGATGTCGCTGGTGGGGCCCAGGCCCTTCTTCGAGTCGGACCTGGCCAACTACCGCGAGCACCACTTCGGCCGGCTGGGCGCCCTGCCGGGCATCACCGGCCTGTGGCAGGTCAGTGGCCGCAGCTCCATCACCGACTTCGAGGAGGTGGTCCGGCTCGACTGCGAGTACATCCACCGCTGGTCGCTCTGGCTGGACCTGGAAATCCTCCTCAAGACGCTGCCGGCCGTGCTGCGGCGCACCGGGGCCTACTGAGCGGCGGCGACGTCCAGGGCCACCTCGATCATCTCGTCGAAGGTGGTCTGCCGCTCCTCGGTGCTGAGCCGCTCGTGGGTGCGCAGGTGGTCCGACACGGTGAGCAGGGCGAGCGCGCGGGCGCCGAGCTCGGCCGCCACGCCGTAGAGGCCCGCCACCTCCATCTCCACCGCGAGCATGCCCATGCGCTCGTGCGTCTCGTACGTCTCGCCGGCCGGGGCGTAGAAGAGGTCCGAGGTGAAGACGGGGCCCACGCGCATGGGCTTGCCGCGCTTCTCGGCGGCCTCGGCGGCCTGGCGCACGAGGGTGAAGTCCGCCACGGCGGGGAAGTCCTGGCCCTTGAAGCGCATGCGGTTGACGTTGGAGTCGGTGCCGGCGGCGAGCGCGATGATGACCTCGCGCAGCTTCACCTCCTGGCGCAGGGCGCCGCAGCTGCCCACGCGGATGAGGACGCGGGCACCGTAGTGCTGGATGAGCTCGGTGGCGTAGATGGAGATGGAGGGAACCCCCATTCCATGGCCCATGACGGACACCTTGCGGCCGCGGCTGGTACCCGTGAAGCCGTACATGTTGCGCACGGACGTCACTTCGCGCGCGTCCTGGAGGAAGCGCTGGGCGATGTAGCGGGCACGCAGCGGGTCGCCGGGCATGAGCACCACGTCGGCGAAGTCTCCCGGCGCGGCGGAGATGTGGGGAGTAGGCATGGGCGCGGAGCATAGCCGCTCCGGCCCGCCGTGAGGGTCAGACCTTCTGCGCGCGCCCGCTGTCCAGCTCCAGCGCCAGCCCGGCCAGGGCGTGCCGCTCCTCGCGGCGCAGCCACCCCCAGAGCGCCCCCAGGCCTCCGGAGGCCTCCGCCACCTGCCGGCCCAGCTCCAGGAGGCACCACTTGAAGCGCTCGGCCTCCTTCCGTCCCAGCTTGCGCGCCAGCAGCCGGTACACCTCGGGAAGCAGCCCGGCCTCGAGCATCGGCTCGCAGACGAGCTCCGCCATCAGCGTGCTCCGCTTGCGCAGCAACTGGCCGCACACCACGCGGAACACCTCGCTCCGGGCGCGCTGGCCCTGCTCGAGCGCTCGCACCAGCGCCCGCTTCTCCCCGGGGTACACCCGGCCATCCGCGGAGGCCACCCACAGGAAGCTCATCAGGGGGGCCTGGCACACGCGCTGCCACTCCTCGTGCGACAGGTCGAAGAGACTCGCCACCCCCGCCCGCGGATCCGTCCTCTCCTCGTCCTCGGCGACGAGCTCCGGGGGGAACAGCTCGCGCGCGTTTCCCACCACGTCCCGGGTGAGCACCTCCGCCCGGGAGCGCTCCTCCCGCGGCGCCTCGGGAAGCGGCTGCTCCCACAACTCACTGTCGGATTGAACGGCGTGGTGCATGAGCCTGCCCCCTTGTGCGTTTGGCTGGGACGGACGCGGTGTTTCGGCTACCCCGGGCTCGTTTGCTCCAGCCCGGCTGTAGCCCTACAGGATAGAAACACACCCACACTCCCTGTGTAAAGTTATCGTCCTCAAAACCTGACAATTCGGGGTCCGTCTTTCTTTGAAAGTCATTGCAGGCTGACAAATCCCGCCATCCCAGAACAAACAAAGGGCCCGGAACCTCGCGGTTCCGAGCCCTGGGTTCACCCCCGGAGCGTCCCGGGTCCGGGGCCTACTGGCCCATGGACGGGTAGGGGACGCGGGTGGGCGGGGCGAAGTTCTCCTTGATGGTGCGCGGAGAGGTCCAGCGCACCAGGTTCAGCATGGAGCCCGCCTTGTCGTTGGTGCCCGAGGCGCGTGAGCCACCGAAGGGCTGCTGGCCCACCACGGCGCCCGTGGGCTTGTCGTTGATGTAGAAGTTGCCCGCCGCGTGCCGCAGCGAGCTCATCATCGTGCTGATGGCCTTGCGATCCCTCGCGAACACCGCGCCCGTCAGCGCGTACGTGGCGCTCGTGTCGCACTCGCGCAGCGTCTCCTCGAACTTCGCGTCCGGGTAGACGTGCAGGCCCACCACCGGCGCGAAAATCTCCTCCGTCATGATGCGGTGGCGCGGGTTGGTGAGCTGCACCAGCGTGGGCTTGATGAACCAGCCCTCGCTGCGGTCCGCCTCTCCGCCAGCGAGGATGGTGGCCTCCGAGCCGCTGTTCTTCGCCAGCTCCAGGTACGAGCTGGTGCGCTTGAAGGAGCGCTCGTCGATGACGGCGCCCATGAAGTTGCGGAAGTCGGTGACGTCGCCCATGCGCAGCTCGGAAATCATCTCCTGCAGGCGCGGCTTGAGCTTGGGCCACAGGGACTCGGGGACGTAGATGCGCGAGGCGGCCGAGCACTTCTGGCCCTGGTACTCGTAGCCGCCGCGGACGATGGCCGTGGCGAGCGCCTCCAGGTCATCCGCCGCCGAGGGGTGCGCGAAGATGAAGTCCTTGCCGCCCGTCTCGCCCACCAGCCGGGGGTACTGCTTGTAGCGGGAGATGTTCTCGCCCACCGTGCGCCACATGCCCTGGAACGTGGGCGTGGAGCCGGTGAAGTGGATGCCGCCCAGGTGCGGGCTGGCCAGCACCGGGTTGCCCACCGTGGGGCCGTCGCCCGGCAGCAGGTTGATGACGCCGTCGGGCAGGCCCGCCTCGCGCAGCAGCTCCATCACGTACCAGTTGCTGAGCGCCGCCGTGTTCGAGGGCTTGAAGAGCACCACGTTGCCCATCAGCGCCGGCGTCACCGCCAGGTTCATCGCGATGGAGGTGAAGTTGAAGGGCGCCACCGCGAACACGAAGCCGTCCAGCGGACGGTAGTCCATCATGTTCCACGTCTGCGCCGGGCTCACCGGCTGCTCGCTCAAGAGCTGCTGCGCGAAGTAGACGTTGTAGCGCAGGAAGTCGATCGCCTCGCACGCCGCGTCGATCTCCGCCTGGTGCGCCGTCTTCGACTGGCCCAGCATGGTGGAGGCGTTGAGGATGGGGCGGTAGCGCGTGGCCAGCAGCTCCGCGGCGCGCAGGAAGATGGCGGCGCGATCATGGAAGGCCATCCGCGCCCACTCGTCCTTCACGGACAGGGCCGCCTGGATGGCCTGCTCCACGTGGCTGGCGTCCGCCTCGTGCAGCGTGGCCAGCACGTGCGAGTGCCTGTGCGGCATGCGCACCGTGTCCGTCTTGCCCGAGCGCACCCGCTTGCCGCCGATGACGAGGGGAATCTCGAGCTGCTCGGAGGCCATGCGCTTGAGGGTGGCCTGGAGCTCGGCGCGCTCGGGGCTGCCGGGGGCGTGCGAGAGGATGGGCTCGTTCTGCGGCGGGGGGACGCGGACGTTGGCGTTGATCACGCGAAGAACCTCGGGAAAGAAGTCGGGAAGGGCGGCGGAGCATAGCCCCTCGCCTCGAAGGTGGAATCCTTGGGGTATGTAAAACCCACTCCTGCGAACATCACATCCATCACCCAGACTGGAGGTCCCACATGGCAGCAGAGCGCTCCCTTCCCCGCTTCCAGCCTCAACGGCCGCTCGGGCGCACGGGTTTCACCGCCACCGCGGTGGGGATTGGCGACCTGGCGGACCGCTCGGTGCCGCTGGAGACGTGCGTGGCCACGCTGCACCGCGCCATGGACGCCGGGCTCAACGTGCTCGACACCGCTCCCGGCTACGAGGACGGCTACAGCGAGCGGATTGTCGGCGAGGCGCTGCGCGGCCGGCGCGAGGGCATGTTCGTCATCGACAAGGTGGACCACCTGGACCAGCCGGTGGCCCCGCAGGTGGAGGAGAGCCTGCGCCGGTTGCGGCTGGAGGCGGTGGACCTTTTCGTCTTCCACAACCTCTCGAAGCTGGAGACGTGGGAGCGGCTGGCCGCGCCGGGGGGGGGCCTGGAGGAGCTGGAGCGGTGCGTGCGCGAGGGCAAGGCGCGCTTCCGAGGCATCTCCAGCCACCACCCGGACGTGCTGCGCGCGGCGCTCGAGTCCGGCCGCTGCGACGTGGTGATGTTCCCCGTGGGCCCCTTCGTCCACCCGCGCTACGTGGAGGAGACCTTGCCGCTGGCCAGGGCGAAGGGCGTGGGCACGGTGTGCTTCAAGACCTTCGGGGCGGGCAAGCTGCTCGGGGACACCGAGGGGTATGGGCGGCCGCTCGCGTCACGGCCGCGGGGCAAGGTGAGCTCGGGCGGGGCCGAGGCGAGTGCGCCCTCGTTGCCGTCCCTGGGGGTGGAGGAGTGCGTGCACTACACGCTCACGCTCGGGCCGGACGTGGCGCTGCTGGGGATGAGCTTTCCCAACGAGCAGGACGCCGCGCTCCAGGCGGCCGCTTCCTTCCAGCCCCTGACGACGGCGCGGATGGTGGACGTGCGCCGGCGCGCGGTGCGGGCCATGGAAGGCAAGGGCGCCGTGTGGTGGAACCCCTGAGGCCAGAGGGGGGCCCTGCGTCACGTCAGCCAAGCGCGCTATGCTCGTCCACAGCCCCGAGAACCATGAGTCCCTTGTTCGTCAGCCGTCTGCTGTTCGTCTGTTTCCTGCTCAATGAAGCCATCGTCCTGGGGCGCACGCCGCTGGAGGAGCGCAAGCGCATCATCCTGCCGCGTGCGATGCCGCTGCCGGTGCTCCTCCTCTTCATCCCCTTCTTCTTCGCGCTGGAGCTGCCCGGCGTGTGGGGCTGGTGGACGGTGATGGCCCAGGCCGTGGGCTTGGGGACGGCGCTCGCGGCGCAGCTCCAACTCGCGCTCGCCCAGTCGTTCTCGGTCTCGGCCACCCTGCCCGCGCAGCCCCAGACGACGGGCGTGTACCGGGCCCTGGAGAATCCCATCTACGTGGGGATTCTGCTGCAGATGGCGGCCTGGTCGTTCTGGATGCCGGTGACATTCCTCGCGTTCGCGCTGCAGCTCGAGTCCTGCCGGCGCATGGTGCGCGAGGAGCGCAAGTACCTGTCGCAGCTGGGCGTGGCGCACCGGGGCGCGGACAGCTTCTTGTGGAACTGAGCCGCTAGCTCTGGCCCTGGGCTGCGGCGAACGCCGGCCGGGGCTGGAGCATCTCCTGCAGCCGCGCGAGGAGGACGGTGGGCTGCACGGGCTTGAGGAGGTAGGCGTCGGCGGCCGCGGGAATGCCCGGGCGGGGGGCGTGGCCGCTGATGAAGAGGAAGGGCACCTTCTCGAGCGGGGGCTCGGCGCGCACGAGGCGGCACAGCTCGTACCCGTCCATGCCCTCCATGCTCACGTCGGACACGATGATGTCGGGCGGGCTCTTGCGCGCCTGATCGAGCGCGGAGGCCCCGTCCTCGGCGATGGCGCACTCGAAGTCCGGAGACAGCAGCAGCCGCAGCGTCTGGCGCATGGACCACGAGTCATCCACGATCAGGACTCTGGGTTTCACAGCCATCTCCACTTCCACGGGCGGGCGGACGGTTGCGGTTTTCACCGGGGGTATCCGCCGGCCCGTACACTCGCGGCGGACGTGTTCAGTTTCGCTCGCTTCACGAGGATAAGGAAGGGGGGTTGTCCGCCTTTTCCTCCCGCGGCCGGGAGAATCTTCCCAGGGGTCTCCTGGCTCCTAACCTTATGCGAGGACGCGGCGAGGACCGGTCCTTCGGGAGGAGTCCCATGGCGGTGGTGTCCCTGGACAGCAAGAGCTTCAGCCCCGCGTTGGCGAGACCCGGCATCCTGCTCATCGACTGGAGCGCGAAGTGGTGCGCGCCCAGCCGCCTCTTCGCGCCCGTCTTCGAGCAGGTGGCCCGGCGCCACCCGGACCTCACCTTCGCGAAGGTGGACGTGGACGCGCAGCCGGAGCTGGTGGAGGTGCTCGGAGTGCAGGCGCTGCCCGGGCTGATGGTGTTCCGCGATGGCTTCCTGCTGCTCAACCACGTGGGAGCGCTGCTGGAGCCGATGCTGGAGGACGTGGTGCGGCAGGCGCGCGCGCTGGACATGGACGACGTGCGGCGCAAGGTGGCGGGGTACCGGGCCAGCAAGCCGCGGGTGCGCGTGGGTCTGCATCCCGGCTGAGCCTTCGTCTAGAGTGCGCGCCCCTCATGCGTCCCGCGCACTCCGCCGCACTCCCCTCCGCCGCTCCCGTTCCCGCGATGCGCCTGCTGCTGCTCGGGGTGGGCTTCGCCGTGCTGGACGTGTACCTGAACGTCCCGGCCTTCGTGCGGCTCTCGCCCGTGGCGTGGCTCGGGCTCTACGCGGGCTTCTTCCCGCTCGCCCATGTCGTGGGGCGGCTGAGTGGAGCGGGTGGGTTGGGGAAGCTGGGGCTCGCGCTTCACCGGGGCTGGGGCCGCAACCTGCTGCTGGGCTTCGTCTTCTGCGCGTTCTTCTGGGCGCTCAAGTACGTGCTGCTCTGGGCCCTGGGGGCCTTCCGCGTCGAGGGCTTGCGTCCCGCCGGGGACATCGCACTGCTGGCGGTGCAGGCCGCGCTGGCGATGTTCCTCTCGTCCGCCACGGATGACGTGCTGCTGCGCGGCTACCTCTTCCGCCATCTCTCGGGTGCGTTGTCCACCGGGGCGCTCGTCGTGCTCACCACGGTGGTCTACGTCGTCAACCACGTCTGGTACGTGCACCTGGATGTGCAGTCGTGCCTCTTCCTGGGACTGATGGGGCTGATGTTCGCGCTGGCGCTGGCGAGGACCGGCTCGCTCTGGCTGAGCATCGGCCTGCACTGGGGCGGCAACGTCGTCTACCGCTTCTACGACGGCTTCGACGCGCAGGGCGGGGTGCTGCGGCGGGTGCCGATGCCCGAGGCCGCGTGGCAGGCGGGCGTGAAGTTCGCGGTGACGTTGCTGGCGCTCGTCGCGATGGCGCTCCTCTTCCGGTTCACGGTGAGGTCCGATCGCGAGGGCCCGCTGTCCGCGCGCGGCTGACTCCAGGGCGGGAGCCGGCCGCGCGGGTGGGGTGGCTCAGCGCCTGCCGGGCTTGCCCGAGGGCTCCTCGCGCGGCTCGTTCGAGGGGGCCTCGCGCTTGTAGACGTCCTCGTTGATGTCGTGGTTGCGCACCGGGTCCTTGTCCCGCTGCTCCTCGAACTCCTCGCCCGCCTCGACCCGGGCCTCCCAGTCCGTGTCCTGCCGCGAGCCGGGATTGTCCGCGGGACTCGTGCGCGCGTTGATGTCCTGGGCGACTCGCGCCGCCGCCCGGTCGATGGAGTCCTCCAGCGCGCCCGCGTTGCGCGGCTGGAAGTTCTGCCCACGCTGGTCCGGCACGTACTGGTCGTCCCCGACGTTTGTCATCTCGACGTCGCCCTCATCTCGCTTGTCGGTCGGCTCCTTCGTCCTGCCGGTGGGAATCTTGGGGGTGTCGGCCATGGCTGTCTCCATCGTCTGTGCGGCGGGTGCTGCTCGACTCAACTTCGGCACGGTGGCGCACCGGACAACCTCTCCGGCGCGCCAGGGCCCGGCTGCCCGCCCGGGCGAGGGGGGACTACTGGCCGGCGCCGCCGCTGCCGCCGACTCCCTGCTCGGCGTTGGGGTGGGCCGCCTCGGCGACGAGCATGTCCAGCATGGGGACGAAGCCCGCCGTGGGCGCCGCGATGCTGCACGCCGCGCCTCCATGCACCAGGCCCACCACCTGGAGGTGCCGGTCCACCACCGGCGCGCCCGAGTCCCCCTTCTCCCCATGCAGGCTGGTGAAGAGCGCCTGGGGCACGCCCGGCAGTGAAGGGCAGCGCCCGAGCTTGCGCAGCTCCACCTGCTGCGGCTCGCCCGGCCGGTCATTGCGTCCGGCGAAGAGGAGCTCCTCTCCGGGCACGGGCATCGCGGTGGCCACGGTCAGCGGGTGCACCGGGGCGCGCTCGTCGAAGCGGATGACGGCGAGGTCCCGGATGGGGTCGACAATCTTCACCACACCGCTGAGCATGTGCCCATCGCGCAGCACCACGGGCTGGCGCTCGCCGGGGCTGACGTCGATGCAGTGCGCGGCGGTGAGGGCATGGAGCCCATCCGCGACGACCACGCCGGCGCAGTGCCCGGGGAAGAGCGTCACCGTGGCCTCCTGGAGGGCGCGGACCTCCGAGGCGGTGGTGTCCTCCTGCTTCTTCGAGGAACCGCAGGCCGCCAGCGCCGTCAGGGCCAGGATTCCAGCCAGTTTCGAGAGCCTCATCGCACGCATCACCGACCTCCCGGGGGCGGGTTCCCCTGCCCCGCTGCGAAAGACGATGTGCATGGCCTGACAGATGGTATTCCCGCAGGTCCGCTCAGCAGGCGTGCGACCGGGTCCTCCGGGGGTTGCATGCGAAGGAGGTGGGCACATGGAGATGCGAGGCAAGGTGGCGCTCGTCGGGACGCCGCCTCGGGCACGCACGTCGTGGTGCACTGCGCGGCCACCGGCTCCACGGACCTGGCCGAGGCCGGGCACATCAACGTCACCAGCACCGAGGTGTTGCTGGCGGCCTCGGGGGCCGCGCAACCTCGCCGAGGCGGTGCTGCTCTGCCTGGAGACGGAGGCCGCCGTGGGGCAGGTGTTCAACGTCGTGGATGGGCAGAGCACCTGGCGCGACTACGCCGGGCACTTCCACCCCGGTCCGCTGCCCTCGATGCCGGAGTCCCAGGCCCCGGCGCACCTGCGCTTCCGCGGGCGCTTCCTCGGCGACAAGGCCCGGCGGGTGCTCGGCTACGCACCCCGGCACTCCTCCTACGAGGAGGTGTTGCGCGAGACGCAGCGGGCGCTCACGGGCGAGGGAGCACGAGAGTCGAGCTGAACGGAGTGCGCTCTCCGAGCAGCTGTTCGCGTCACTCGCCGGTTGGCGCGGGCTCGGGGCGTTCGATGAGGCCCGCGCGGTCGAGCAGCTCGCGCACGCGCGCGGTGAACGCCACGTGCTCGGGGTTGCTCGCCGTCATGGGCTCGGGGGAGAGGACGAGGAGCCAGCCCAGTGTGCCCACGGGCTCGATGAGCACGGGGGCGGGCAGTGGCGGCACCTTGCCCAACCGCCGCGACAGATACGTCATCCAGCCCACCCGCACCTCCCGCTTGTGCTTCTGGATGAGGTCTCCCATCGCGATCGATGTGGCCATGGCGAAGTCGGGGTCCCACGCCTTGGCCATGCTCGTGATGATTTCGGTCAGCGCTGGCGCACGAAGCAGCCGCTCCCGCACCGGGCCCTCTTTGGGAGGGTCCATCCAGCAGTTATTGCCCGCGCCCCATGGTGAGTACTCACCGCAATGCAGGTGGAAGTAGGTGGCTGCTTTCTTCGCATTCCACACGTGCTCGCTGAAGCCCAGGTGTTCGATGACCTTCTTGCCGATGTCCGTGCGGTTCCTCCCGCGAAGGAACAACTGCTCCCACTCCTGCACCTCTGGGCGGACTGGGTGGCCTGGCAGCTCGCGAGGAAATCCGCGTCCTCCCCGGTACCACTGGGTGAACGTCGGATCACAACGCGCCAGCATGTGGAAGAAGAGCTCCGCGCGCTGGGCACACTTCAGCGCCGTCTCCTTTCGGGGCCCCCAGTAGGCTCCTACGTAGTAGTCCTCTCTCATGGCGGTACTCCTCATCGCGCTGGCGGTGTCAGGACGACTTCGATGTTGTCCCATCCTTCCTTCTTGAAGAGGGCGCGGAGAAAGTCCGCGAATTCCGCCTCGGCCACGTGCCAGGTCAACGGCTGCTTCAGGAGTCTGGCCAGATCGGACTGTCTCCTGGCTTGTTCCCGCAGTCCCTTGAACCCCTTTGAATTCAGGAACCAGGGCTGGGCTGTTCCGTCCTTTTGCAGGAAATTCTTGTAGCCGGGGCCTTTGGCTTCCAGCAGCTCCCTGCCGGTGAAGCTGTCGAACTCCACGTCCTCAATCAGGTACACCCGCCAGGAGGGCTGACCCGTGACCTGCTCCTGATAGTCGAGGGCCTCCTCGGACCCGGTGGTGGGCGTCTTGTAAATCCACTTGCCGGGCCCCCGTTGCGCGGCCGTCTGGCTCGCCTTGCCCGCCTGGGTTCCTCCGCCCCCAGTCTTTCCCTGGCCGCTGCTCGCCATGTGGAGGATGGAGAGGGCACCCAGCTCCACGCCAAGCGTGGTCGTCACCGTGCCCCCAGACACCACCACCCTGCTCAGCGCGAGCTCGCCCTTGGCTGTGAGCGACACCACCGGCAGCTCCGCCCCCAATCCCCCCATGCGGCCCACCGTGGCCTCCGCGCCCCCGAGCAGCATGAGCACGTGTGTGGACAGGCGCGCCGCTTCGCGGATCTGGTCCTCGTGGGACATGGCCCCGTAGCGCGCGAAGTATTCGGGCGAGGAGGCGATGAGCAGCGCCACCGTGGTGGGCAGTTGCCCGAGGTCCTCCACGGTGCGGATGGGGTGGAGGACGGTCCGGGCCAGCGCCACCGCCATCTCTCCCATCGCGTCCTGGCCTCCATCCAGCGCGGCGTTGAGCCAGTCGCGCCCCAGTCCCAGCTCGGCCCAGGGCGGGGTGTTGGCGCGCCGGAGGACATCGTTCACCGGGTAGAGGACGCCACCGCGCGAGAAGTAGAGCTCACCCACAACGAGGCGGCCCACCTTCCACTGGCCCTCCTCGAGCGTCACCGGCTCCATGCGTTGCAGGGGCGCTCCGGTGAGGGCTGCCACCAGGTAGCCGTCGGGACGCACGAGCACCAGGGACTCGAAGCGTCTGGCTCGCCGCCGCAGCTCCGCGTACTCCACGCGCTCGCCGCCCTCGAGCACCTCACCCAACAGCCAGAAGAGCACCCGGCGCGGGGCGAAGCTCCTCGTGGTGACGCGCGTCCGCGCCACTCGGCCCAGGAGCTCACGCGCTTGCCCCAGGTAGAGCGCGGCGCCCACCGGATGCCGGTCTTCTTCTCCGAGGCCACTGGCCTCCTGCACCACCTGGAATGCATCCTGCGTCTGCTCGGGGAAGCCGCCCGCGCTTCCCATCTCATCCGAGGAGCGTGAGTGGAGGTCGAAACCGCTCGTCGAACTCCCGAGCGGACGGCCTGTGGCGCACCCTCCCAGCAGCATCAGCACCACTACAACTCGCAGCAGTCCCACCCCGGAGCTCAGCCGCTCGCCTGCCGGGCGTGAGCCAACGAGAACGCCGTAGATGCGCTCTACACCTCCGACGAGGCGCGGAGGCGATTCGAGATCATGGCCCGGCAGGTCTTCATCCGGTTCAAGGCTCTGCTGATGGAGCCGAGCGTCTACGCTTTCGCTGGCAAGCACGCGGCCTTGCAGGACATTCGCGATATCGTCGAGAGGAAGCTCCAGCAGATGCTCGCCCGCAATCCGATGCGGATGGACTACTACAGGAAGTACCAGGAGATCGTCGCGAACTACAACCGGGAGAAGGATCGAGTGACGGTGGAGGAGACGTTCGCCCAATTGGTTGAGCTGGCGAACAGCCTGGACGCCGAGCAGCGGCGGGCGGCCGAAGAGGGGCTGAGCGAGGATGAGTTCGCGCTCTTCCAGATGCTCTTCAAGGACAGCATCAGCAAGGTTGATCGGAGAAGCTCAAGCAGGCCAGCAAGTCGCTCCTCTCCTCGCTGCGGGAGTTGCTCGCGCCGATGACCGACTGGACGGGGAACACGAGCACGCAGGCGGAGGTGAAGGTGTTCATCCTCGACAACCTCTGGCGGAGCCTGCCGCGTCCGCCGTTCTCCGAGGACGAAACCCAGGTGTTGGCAGAGCGAATCTACGATTACGTCTGGCAGCGGACCTTGAGCGGTCCTGCGTTGGCCGCGTAGGGGTTCACCCGCCGAGCCCCGTACATAGGAGCGCCTCTCCCCGCGCACGGACTTTCCCGTTAGGGTGCGCGCCCCATGACCATGGGAGCCCCGACATGAGTCCCCTCGCCGAGCTGCTCCTCACGCTCGCCGTGCTGGGGATGGCGGTGAAATTGCTGCTTCTCAATTTCTGGCGCGCCTTCCTCTTCCTCTTCCCCACCAGCGTCCGCCTCCTGCCCGAGGCCCCCGCCGAGGCGATGGAGCTGCCCCCGGAGCTCGCCCCCCTGGCCGGCCAGCTTCGCGGCCTGGGCTTCGTTCCGCTCGGCCGCCACCTGGAGAAGCCCCGCTTCCAGCAGGGCACCCGCTCCTACGATTTCGCACACCCTGGCGAGCGCGCGTTCGCCACCCTTCATTTCTCGCCCGGGACGGGCCCCCGCTTCTACCTCCTCACCCCGCTCGCCCCCGAGGGGTTCGTGCTCACCGCCGGCTACCAGCGGCCGACTTTCGAGGTTCCCGGCCGTTATCGCTCGGGGGGCATCGCGGACGCCTCCGCCGAGCGCCTGCTCCAGGCCCACCGCGAGCGGCTCCAGGGCCTCTCGCCCGGGGAACACTTCACCTGGGACGCGCGGTTACAGGCGGGGCAGGCATGGTACCGGGGGCCCGGTCAAAGGGAGATTCGACGACAGAATCTCCAAGGATTGTTGTGGACGGTCGTGGCCCTTGCCATCGTCGCCGGCCTCTTCCTGGGAGGGGGGCGCTCGGCCTGATGCACCCAAGGCGTGCACCGCGCCTGCCTGAAGAGTAGGAAGAACCCAAATTTTCCCGCCTGTTCGGAGTCGTCCCGCGATGAAGAGCGTGTCCAAGAGCGAAGAGATCTACTTCCTGTCCGGTAGGCGTACGCCGTTCGGTACGTATGGAGGCGCACTGAAGGACCTGAGCGCCACCGACCTGGCCGTGGAATCGGCCCGGGCCGCGCTCGCGCAGGCGAAGGTTTCTCCCGAGTCCATCCAGCACGTCGTCTACGGCAACGTGGTGCAGACGAGCGCGGACGCCATCTACCTGCCCCGGCATGTGGGCCTGCGCACGGGCGTGCCGGTGCCGGTGCCGGCGCTGGGCATCAACCGGCTGTGCGGCTCGGGCTTCCAGGCCTTCGTCAACGCCGCGGAGATGATGCTCACCGAGCAGGCCGAGTGCGTGCTCGCCGGTGGCACCGAGTCCATGAGCCAGGCGCCCCATGTCATCCGCGGCGCGCGCTGGGGCCTGCCGCTGGGCAAGGGCGGCCTCGAGGACATGCTCTGGAGCGCCCTCACTGACAGCTACACCGGCAACCCCATGGCGATGACGGCCGAGCAGCTCGCCATGGACTACGCCATCTCCCAGGACGCGGTGGACGAGTACGCCGTGCTCACCCAGAAGCGCTTCGCCGCCGCCCAGGAGTCTGGGCGCTTCGAGCAGGAGCTCTCGCCCGTCACCCTCAAGACGAAGAAGGGGGAGACGCAGTTCGCCCGGGACGAGCACAACCGGCCGGACACCTCGCTGGAGGGGCTCAAGAAGCTGCCCAAGGTCTTCAAGAAGGACGGCGTGGTGCACGCGGGCGCGGCCAGCGGCATCTGCGACGGCGCGGGCTCCATGGTGATGGCCACCCGGAGCTTCGTGGAGAAGCACGGCCTCAAGCCCATCGCCCGCCTGGTCAACTGGGGCATCTCCGGGTGCGACCCGAAGGTGATGGGCATCGGCCCGGCGCCCGCCATCCGCCGGCTGCTCGAGCGCGCCCAGTGCAAGCTGGGTGACGTGGACCTCTTCGAGGTGAACGAGGCCTTCGCCCCGCAGTACCTCGCGGTGGAGAAGGAGCTGGGGCTGCCGCGCGAGCAGACGAACGTCAATGGCGGCGCCCTCGCCGTGGGCCACCCGCTGGGCGCTTCCGGGGCGCGCATCACCATGACGCTCGCCTACGAGCTCAAGCGCCGGGGCGCCCGCTACGGCATCGGCTCGGCGTGCATCGGCGGCGGCCAGGGCATCGCCCTGCTGATCGAGGCGCTCTGAACCTTTCGGTTTCCTCGTGAATCCAACGGAACCTATGACGATGAGCAACGAGCTGGACGCGAAGGCGGCCCGGGAGAGGGCCAAGGCGATCGCCGAGCAGCGCCGCGCCGAGCGCCGCAACCGCAAGCGCAAGTGCGTGGTGTGCGGGGTGGAGGAGAGCGACAAGACGCCGCTGGGCCCCCACCCCGAGGGGATTGGCCCCTCGTGCAAGGACGAGGTCACCTGCCAGGCGCGCCGCGCCGCGGCCTCGCGCTGAGGCCCCCCCGCGGGCGGGGGACGTCCCCGCCTGTCCGCCCGCCCCCCGGGGTAGGGTAGGAGGCCGGTGGAGAGCAGGAGAAGGGCCGGGTTTTCGGGCCCTTTTCTTGATGGCCGTCAAGACTCGCGATAAACCTGCGGAATCTCTTCGGTTACACGAGGGTCGGAATGGCCGTTATCAACTTCACGGGAGTCAAGGTGTTCTCGACCACGCTCGCGCGCGACCGCGAGAACATGGGGGAGAACATCACCAAGTGGCTCAAGGAGAACCAGAACGTCGACGTGGTGGACAAGGTCGTCACGCAGTCCTCCGACAAGGAGTTCCACTGCCTGACCATCACCCTGTTCTACCGCCACAAGTCCTGAGCCGGACGGTTCGGCGGGTGAGGGAATACCAAGGGCGCTCTCTCTGGTGACGGGGAGAGGCGCCCTTCGTTATTTGGGGCGCCCGGAAGTGGACGAAACGGTTGCGAAGCGGGCCGCGTTCCCCCACCTTTGGACGACTCTCGAATGTCCCGAGTGGAGGACGGTTTGATGCGACCGATGCGGAGCTTTGGCGGCGGCGGAGGATTCGGGTTCGCCGGCGTGGAATCCATGGCGGCCAAGCTGGCGATCGGGTTGGTGGCGGGCTCGCTCCTGGTCCTGCTGACGGGAAGCCTGGGGCAGAATCTGCTGCTCCACCCCCGGGACGTCTTCGACCAGTTCCAGCTCTGGCAGCCCTTCACCTATGCCTTCATCGGGCAGGGGGCGATGGGCATCATCTTCGGGGCCATCATCATCTACTCCATCGGGGGCCCCCTGGAGGCGAGCTGGGGCTCGCGCCGGCTGCTATGGGTGCTGTGGGGCGGCACGGTCCTCGCCGGCTTCCTCACCGCGCTGGTGGCCCGGGTGGTGAACCTGCCGATCCCCTATTCGGGCGGCTACGCCATGAGCACCATCGCCTGGGTCTCCTATGGCCTGTACATCGGCCGCGGCCAGGCGAACTTCTGGGGCATTCCCGTCACCGGGAACGTCCTGGCCCTCATTGGCGCCGGCTTCGTCGTCATCAATGCGCTCACGTCGCATTGGATCCTCATGGTGCCCGAGTTCTTCGCGCTCGGCATCGCCTTCGTCTACATGCGCGGCGGCAGCCCCCGGCAGCTCTGGCTGCGCCTGCAGCACGCGCGGCTGCAGCGGCAGCTGCGGGGGCGCTCCAAGCACCTGCGCGTCATCTCGAGCGAGCGGCCGGATGACCGGTTCCTGAACTAGCCGCGCTCAGTTGGGGTGCTCGAGCTCGCCGTACTGCTTGAGCTTGCGGTAGAGCGTCGCCACGCCGATGGCGAGCTGCTCCGCCGTGCGCGCCCGGTTGCCTCCGTTGCGCGCCAGCACCGCGAGGATGTACTCGCGCTCCATCGCCTCCAGCGTCCGCGGCGAGTCCCCCGGCAGCAGGTTCGGCGGCGCCGCGCGCACCTCCTCGGGCAGGTCGTCCTTCTCCACCCGCGTGCCCTCACACAGCGCCACCGCGCGCTCGATGGCGTTGCCCAATTCGCGCACGTTGCCCGGCCACTCGTAGCGCAGCAGTTGGTCCGCCGCCTCCGGCGACAGCCCCATCACCCGCCTCCCCAGCCGCTCCGTCGCCTCGGCCAGGAGCATCCGCGCCAGTGGGAGGATGTCGTCGCGCCGCTCGCGCAGGGGCGGCACCTTCAGCTCGATGACGCGCAGGCGGTAGTAGAGATCCTGCCGGAAGCGCCCGGCGATGACTTCCGCCGCGAGGTTGCGGTTGGTCGCCGTCACCACCCGCACGTCCACCTTGCGGCTCTGGTTCTCCCCCACGCGCCGCACCTCCCTCTCCTGCAGCACGCGCAGCAGCTTGGCCTGCATCGACACGGGCACCTCGCCCACCTCGTCCAGGAAGAGCGTGCCCCCCTGCGCCGCCTCGAAGAGGCCCGGCCGGTCATGCGTGGCTCCCGTGAAGGCCCCCTTCGCGTGGCCGAACAGCTCGCTCTCCAGCAGGCTCTCCGTCCCCGCCGCGCAGTTCACCGCCACGAAGGCCTTGTGCGCCCGCCCCGACTCCTCGTGGATGAGCCGGGCGATGCGCTCCTTGCCCACGCCGCTCTCGCCCGTAATCAGCACCGTGGAGTCCACCTTCGCCGCGCGCCTGGCCAGACTCAGCACCTGCTTCATCGCCTCGGTGCGCGCCAACATGCCCGCCGGGTCCTCCGGCACGCCCGACACCCGCGCCAGCGTCTGCCTCCGCACCCGCAGCTTCTTCTCCGCCTGCTTCAGCGCCTCCGTCACCTCCGCCAGCGCTCCCTCCATGCACTGCGTCTCGTAGAAGCGCAGCGCCTCGCGGCACCCGGTGCTCCACTCCTCCTCCGGCTTGCCCATGATCTGGCACACCGGATCTCCCTTCCCCACGCAGCGCGTCTCGATGCAGTACACCGGCTTGCCGTGGCAATAGCTCATGTAGCCACTGGCGAAGCCCGTCAGCGACCAGCACACCGGCTCCTCCGCCTTGCCCAGGTGCAGCAGGTGCTGCTCCGCCTCGTACGAGTCGTGCCACAGCGCCTCGGCGAAGGGCTCCGGGCCATCCTCCGGCCCGCGCTCCACCCGCTCCATCACCACCTGGCCCTGTAGCGTGTGCAGCCGCCCTCCCGCCCGGCGCCACTGCGCCTCGTCCTCCCACGGGAAGGCGTTCTTCATCGTCTCCGCCGTCCGCCACCCGTGCGCGAAACCCAGCCGCGTGCAGATGCCCCGCGCCGCCGTCATCCCCACCGTCCCGAGGAGCTCCTTGCGCAGCAGCCCCAACGCCACCGGATCGAACAGCAGCACCCGCTGGCCCGCGAAGTGGATGAGTCCTCCCCGGGGCTCGAACGTCAGCAGCTCCCTCAGGTCCAGCTCCAGTCTCGGCGCCACGTGCTCCTCCCTCTCAGGATGATGGGCTTCTCTATCGTTTTGAGAGCCCCCGCGCGAGCCCCCGTGCATGGCTCGAGTCATTTCAAGGGTTTAGGAAGTGTGGTGTCCTGGCGCGGGGGTTGCTATGTCTCCTGCTCGTTGAAGAACCGCAGTCCCCCACTGGAGAGAAACACCATGAAGCTGTCCCTCAAGCCCGCCGTCGCCGCCCTCGTGCTCGCCGCCCCCTCCTTCGCCTTCGCGGCGGAGTTCGAGATCGACTCGGCCCACTCGGGCGCGCAGTTCTCCGTGAAGCACATGATGGTGTCCAACGTGCGCGGCGCCTTCTCGAAGGTGACCGGCAAGGCCAACATCGACGAGAAGGACATCACCAAGTCGATCGTGGAGGCCACCGTCGACGTCTCCACCGTCAACACCAACGAGCCCAAGCGCGACGAGCACCTGCGCAGCCCGGACTTCTTCGACGTGGCGAAGTACCCGACCATGACCTTCAAGTCCACGAAGGTGGAGCAGGCCGGTCAGAACCTCAAGGTGACGGGCGACCTCACCCTGCACGGCGTGACCAAGCCGGTGGTGCTGGACGTGGAGGGCTTCACCACCGAGTCGAAGGATCCCTGGGGCAACACCAAGCGCGGCGGCGTGGCCACCACGAAGATCAACCGCAAGGACTTCGGCCTGGGCTGGAACAAGGTCCTGGAGACCGGCGGCGTGGCGGTGGGCGAGGAGGTCGCCATCACCCTGGACCTCGAGCTGAACAAGAAGCAGGCCCCGGCCCCCGCGGCGGGCGCTCCGGCCAAGCCGGCCCCGGCCAAGGCCGCCAAGGACACCAAGTAGTCCACTGAGCAGCACGGGGCGTTGAGCCCGGAGGGGCCTCGGTGACACGAGGCCCCTCTTTCATTTGCGGGCTACACGGCGGGACGGAAACCGCCAGCGCGAGCCCGCGCCAGCGGTGGGGCGGCTCAGCCCTCGGCGACGGCCTGCACGCTCGCGCGGTAGATGAAGATGCGCGAGGTGTTGGTGCGCGTGTCCGCGGGGATGACGAAGAAGCCCTGACCCGTTCCCTTGTAGTCGTGGGAGAAGCCGGCCACCTGGCGCCCATCGGTGAAGGTGACGCGGACCTTGTGGCCATCGGGCTGCGGCGGACGGCTCCCCGTGGCGAGCATGAAGAAGACGGCCTTCACGCGCTGGGTGGGGATGCGCTCGGGAGCGAAGCCCGTCTGCTGCTCGAGTGGGATGACCTCGTCGAGCAGGTCCACGTCACGGATGGCGCCGCGCTTCACCTGGCCCTCCACGGTGTGGATGATGACCCGGTGCTCGCCCGCGATGAAGGCATCGACGGGGGCCATGGGGACCGCGGTGGACGCACTGACCGACGGCACGGCCGCGAGCGAGTTGAGCGTCGGGCGGGGCGGCGGCGCCCCGGGCACCATCACGGGAGCCGAGGGCATGGCGGAGAGCGACGGAGCCGCGAGAGCCCTCGGAGCCGCCGGCACGGGCGCCGGGGGAGGCCTGGGCGCGGCCGCGACGGGAGCCGGGGGAGGCGCGCTCCGGGTCACCGGGGCGGGGGCCAGGCGAGGCGCCGGAGGCGGAACGGCGACCGGCACCGCCGCGGGAGGTGGCTCCACGATGTCCTCCGCGAGGTCGATCTCCGTCATCTCGGGCTCGGCCTCCATCACGGGCAGCTCCTCGAACTCGGGCGGAGGAGCCGGAGGAGGGGTCGCCATCATGGGCAGCTCGGGCTCGGCCTCCATCACCTCGGGCTCGGGCTCGGCCTCCATGATGGGGATGTCGGTCACGGTCGACGGCGGGGTCGAGCCGTAGCCGTAGGCCGGCTCGGGGCTGGCGTACTGCTCGGCCGGAGCGGCGAGCTCCTCCGTCGCACTCCACGCCTGCTCCTGCGGCTGGCCGTACCCGTTCGACTGCTCGGCGGCGTAGCCCGCGTTCCAATCGGTCTGCGCCGGAGCTTCCTCGGCGGGCGCGCTCCAGGTGGCCTGCGGCTCGGCGGTGGGCTCGGCGTTCCAGTCCTGCGAGGCTCCACCCGGAGCCCACTCGGACTGCAACTCGATGCTCTCCGACGGCTGCTCGGCGGCGGCCATCCACGGCTGCTGCTCGGCGGGCGCGGCCCACTCGGTCTGCGCCTCGGGGACGGGCTGGGACTCGGCGGAAGCCCACTCGGGCTGGGCCTCCATCGCGGGCTGCTCGGCGGGAGCGGCCCACTCAGGCTGAGCCTCCATCGCAGGCTGCTCTTCGGCAGGCGCGGACCACTCGGGCTGAGCCTCCATGACGGGCTGCTCTTCAGCAGGAGTGGCCCACTCAGGCTGAGCCTCCATGACGGGCTGCTCTTCAGCAGGAGTGGCCCACTCAGGCTGAGCCTCCATCGCAGGCTGCTCTTCAGCAGGAGTGGCCCACTCGGGCTGAGCCTCCATCGCAGGCTGCTCTTCAGCAGGAGTGGCCCACTCGGGTTGAGCCTCCATCGCAGGCTGCTCTTCGGCAGGCGCGGACCACTCGGGCTGAGCCTCCATCGCAGGCTGCTCTTCAGCAGGAGTAGCCCACTCGGGCTGAGCCTCCATCGCAGGCTGCTCTTCA
>NZ_JBJMQO010000023.1:0-76166 GCF_045802675.1 Archangium sp.
AGGGGCGATGACCCCTGAGCAGAGTAGCATCCGGCTGACCCCCAAGCAGCGGCTGGTACTACAGAGGGCCATGCGGCAGAGAGGCCAGGGGGGAGTGGCACTGCGGGCCAGCGTCGTCCTGCTGAGTGCGCAGGGGCAGAGTGCAGCCAGCATTGCAGCAACCCTGGGGCTGAGCGCGCGCACGGTGTACGAGTGTCGGCGACGGTGGCGGCAGCAGGGTCTGCGGGGGCTCTTCAGGGCCTCGGCGGCCCCGGTTCTCTTCGGCGGGTGGCACGTTCAGCACGGCTCTTTGACTCTAGAGGCTCGCCGCGCCCGCCGCACCGCCCCCCGCCCTCCCTCCTGGTCATTCCCCGACACCGCGTCCCCTCTCCCATCAGCCGGGCTTACGCTCCCCTCAGGACACCGCCCGCAGCCGCGGCCTCGGCGTCTCCGGCAGCTCCTCCCCACAGCTCCAACACAGCTCGAAGTTCCCCGGGTTCTCCTCCCGGCACCCCGGACACTCCACCGCCCTCTCCGCCTTCTCCCCGTCCGCTTCCAGCTCCGCCTGTAGCTCCCTCGCCCTCTCCACCTCCTCCTCCGGCAGCCACAGCTCCACCCACGTCTCCGTGATCGGTAGCTCCCCACTCAACGGCGCCAGGGCCTCTCCTCTCACCTCCACCGACAGCCCCGAGCCCATCAACAGCCCCGCCTGGAGCCTCGCCTCTCCCACCGTCCGGTGCACCGAGAACCGCACTCGCTTCATCCTCCCTCTGTAAACCTACCCCCTCCCGGCCCGCAACCCGGCCCCGGCCCCCTCCTCGCGCCGCTCCCTCCCTGGTTCGGCGCTCGACCCTGTGGCTAGAGTGTCCAGGTTCAGGGGGGTGGAGTGCTCGGTTTCGAACTCACACGGGAAGGGGATTCCTCGTCCCCCGTTCCATCGCGGCGGTCCTCCGTCTATCCGTGGCCGGAGCTCCTCTCCCCACTGTCTCCAGGTCCAGGGTCCCCCGTGACCTTCCTCCCCAGCACCTCCGGTCCGTACCGCACGCCCCCCTGGGCCCGCTACGGACTCGCCCTGCTGGCCACCGCCCTGGCCTTCTCCCTCCAGTGGCTCCTCTGGCGCTGGCTCGCCCCCTCTCCCTACTTCCTCTTCCTCGCCGCCATCATCCTCTCCGCCTGGCTGGGCGGACACGGCCCCGGGGCGCTCTCCATCACCGCCTCCCTCGTCCTCACCCGCTTCTTCTTCCGCGAGGACTTCCCCGCCGCCTCCGCCGACGCCCACCACTCCGTCACCCAGGCCCTCTTCACCGGCATCGCCGCCTTGATGATCCTCGTGGCCGCCCGCGTCCGCACCACCCTCCACGAGGCCGAGCTCGCCCGCGCCTCCGCCCAGGCCAATGGCCACGTGCTCGCCATCACCCTGCGCAGCATCGGCGACGCCGTCCTCACCACCGACGCCCACGGCCTCGTGCGCTTCATCAACCCCGTCGCCTCCTACTTCACCGGCTGGCGCGAAGCCGACGCCATCGGCCAGCCCCTCGAGCGCGTCCTGCGCCTCGTCGATCCCTCCACCCGCGAGCCCCTCGCTCCCAGCGTCCCCGCTCCCGACACCGAGCGGCCCGTCCAGCTCGGCCACCCGGCCCTCCTGCTCTCCAGGAACGGCACCGAGCTGCCCATCGAGCACACCGCCGCGCCCCTCTCCGATCCCCACGGCCAACGGCTCGGCTCCGTCATCGTCTTCCGCGACATCTCCGCCCGCTTCCGCGAGGACCACGAGCGCGCCCAGCTCCTCGCCCGCGAGCACGACGCCCACCTCGAGGCCGAGGCCCAGCGCGAACGGCTCGAGACCCTCTTCATGCAGGCCCCCGTCGCCATCTGCCTCACCCGCGGGCCCGACCACGTCGTCGAGCTCGTCAACCCGCTCGGGCATACCCTCGTCGGCGAGCGCCTCGCCCTCGGCCGCTCCGTCCGGGAGACGTTCTCCGGCTTGGACCCCAACCTCCTGCACCTGCTCGACGAGGTCTACCGCAAGGGCACCCCCATCGCCGGCCATGAGGTGCCTTTGCATGCCGACTTCTCCGGCACCGGCCAGGAAGAGGTGAAGTACTTCGACCTCACCTGGCAGCCCTGGCGCGGCGTCGATGGCGAGATTCTCGGCACCATGGGCCTGTGCGCCGAAGTGACTGAACAGGTGCTCGCCCGCCGTGAGGTGGAGGCGCTCGCCGCCGATCTGCAGAAGGCCCTGCAAATCCGCGACGACTTCCTCTCCGTCGCCTCCCACGAGCTCAAGACGCCCCTCACCTCGCTGCAACTGCAATTGCAGATTCTCTGGCGCTCGCTCCCCGCCACCGACGCCGACGGCCAGCCGCACCCGGCTCGCAAGCGCATCGAGGCCACCCGCCGCCCCGCCGAGCGCCTCCACCAGCTCGTCAACAACCTGCTCGATGTGTCGCGCATCCGCGCCGGCCGCCTCGCCCTCGAGCACGAGAGCGTCGACTTCGCCGCCCTCCTCCAGGACGTCGTCGCCCGCGCCGAGGCCGATGCCGCCGGCGCCGGCTGCACGCTCGTCCTCGAGGCGGGAGCGCCCGTCATCGGCCGGTGGGATCGGCTGCGGCTCGAGCAGGTCGTCACCAACCTGCTCTCCAACGCCATCAAGTACGGCGCCTCCCACCCCGTCGAGCTCTCCGTCGCCCAGGACGGCGACCTCGCCCGCCTCACCGTGCGCGACCACGGCATCGGCATCGCCCCCGAACACCAGGCCCGCATCTTCCAGCGCTTCGAGCGCGCCGTCTCCGAACGCCACTACGGCGGCTTCGGCCTCGGCTTGTGGATCTGCCGGCAGATCGTCGAGTCGCTCGGCGGCGACATCCGCGTCGAGAGCCTGCCCGGCCGGGGCGCCACCTTCACCGTGGCCCTTCCCCTCGAGCCTCCTCCCAGCGGCCGCTCCGACTCCGGCTCCGCACAGATGGTTGGCTGAGACGCTCGCGCGGCTCTTGGGCTCGCGCGGCTCCCGGGCTACTCCTCCTGACGCAGCTCGTGCGGCAACACCGCGTGCGCGTGTCTCGGCGCCCGCTCGTGCAACTCCTCCGTCAGCAGCTCGTCCAGCTCCTTCAACAGCTCGTCGTACGGCGTCCCGTCTCCGACGGCCGCCTGGCCCGCGTGCGCCGCGAGCCGCACCCGCGGCGTCTCCTCATCCTCGAACGCCAGGCTCACCGCCATCCCCCTCGGGCCCCCCGCCGCCGGCTCCAACGCCGCCGGCGCCGGCCGCCGCTCCGCTTCCTCCACCAGCGGCCCCAGGCGCTCGATTTCCTCCTCCGTCAGCTCCCGCTCCACCACCGTCTCGCCCTGCTCCAGCACCCGCAGGCGCCTCATCCCCTCCACCCGCACCGCCTGCGCCCCCGTGTTCGTTCTCCCGCTGCGCTCGTACATCACCGTCTTCACGCGCTACCTCCCGGTCCGGGCTCTCGTGGAGGTATGCATGCCCCCGCTTTCCCGCAGCACTCCCGGCTTCTTCCCGACACTGCCCCCTCCCCGCGGCCTCGCTGTCCCCCCAAGCGGCCCTCCCTACCTTCCTCCTCCCCGGGCATCCCGCCCGGTTGCTTCTCCTCCGGAGGTAGTTCCATGCCCACCAACCCCAACGACCAGCGCTCCGACGTCAAGAACCCCAACAACGACTCCTTCAAGCAGGACCGCGACAACCGCTCCAATCAGAAGAACCCCAACAACAGCGCCAACCCCTCTCGCCAGGCCGACAGTGGCTCCGGCTCGTCGTCCGGGGGCTCCATGCCCGGTTCTTCCCCCGGCCAGACCAAGAAGTAGCTGAGGTGTTCCCCGGGGTCCTCGAAGGGGTGGGGGCCTCGGGTGGGGACTCGAGTGTTCGGTGTGCTCCAACGGCCCGGGTCTCCACCGTCCCCCGCTTGACGCGCCGCGTTCGGTTCCTGCTGCCGTCCTCGTCACCCCCCATTACACTCCCCCCCGTGCGTCCTGAATCCGCCGCCCCTTCCGCCCCCGCTCCCGCCCGCCGCGGTGGCTCCGGCGCTGTCGCCCTGTTGCCTCCCTCTCCTCCCCAGCCTCCCGCCCTCCGCTCCGAGCGTCTGCTCGCTCTCTCCTCCCAGGAGTTCGACGTCCTCGTCATCGGCGGCGGCGTCACGGGCTCCGGCGTCGCCCGCGATGCCGCCCTCCGCGGCCTGCGCGTCGCCCTCATCGAGCGCGAGGACTTCGCCTCCGGCACCTCCAGCCGCTCCTCCCGCCTCATCCACGGCGGCGTGCGCTACCTCGAGCACGGCCACCTCGGCCTCGTCTTCGAGTCCAGCATCGAGCGCGCCCGTCTCCTCCGGCTCGCGCCCCACCTCGTGCGGCCCCTCTCCTTCGTCTGGCCCGTCTACCAGGGCGCCCGCATCCCCCGCTGGAAGCTCGCCGCCGGCCTCAAGCTCTATGACGCCCTCGCGCTCTTCCGGAATGTGAAGAGCTCGCGCGGCCTCAACGTCCGTGACGTTTCCCAGGCCGTCCCTGGCATCCGCACCGAGGGCCTCACCGGCGGCGCCCGCTACTACGACGCCGCCACCGACGACGCCCGCCTCACCCTCGCCAACGCCATTGGCGCCTCCGAGGCCGGTGCCGTCGTCCTCAACCACGCCTCCGTCCGGGGCCTCGTGCTCGAGGAGGGAAGGGCCCGCGGCGCCACCGTCGTCGACTCGCTCACCGGCCAGCGGCTCACCGTGCGCGCCCGCGTGCTCGTCAACGCCACCGGGCCCTGGAGCGATGAAATCCGCAAGCTCGACGCCAACGGCAACGTCCCCGCCGTGCGCGGCTCCAAGGGCGTCCACCTCTCCGTGCCCCGCGAGCGCCTGGCCACCGACACCGCCCTCACCCTCCTGTCCTCCGTCGACGGCCGGGTGATGTTCATCCTCCCCGCGGGCACCCACACCATCATCGGCACCACCGAGACGGCCACCCACGCCCACCCCACCGAGGTGCGCGCCAGCCTCTCCGACGTGGACTACCTGCTCGCCTCCGCCAACGCCTTCTTCCCCCAGGCCCAGCTCGTCCGCGAGGACGTCGTCAGCGCCTGGGCCGGCATCCGCCCCCTCGTCGCCAGCGGCTACGGCCACGGCGATGCCAACAGCGCCAGCCGCGAGCACGCCATCCACACCAGCCCCACCGGCGTGCTCACCATCTCCGGCGGCAAGCTCACCACCTTCCGCATCATGGCCCGCGACACCGTGGACGCCGTGGAGAAGGCGCTCGGCATCCCCCACCGCAAGTCGCCCACCGACGCGCTGCCCCTGCCCGGCGGGGACATTCCCTCCTTCGACGCCGAGCTCGCCGCCGCCCGCGCCGAGGTGGGCCGCGAGGACACCGCCGTCCACCTCGTGCGCGCCCAGGGCTCGCGCTGGCGCCGGGTGTGGGGCCTCACCCGTGAGCGCCCCGAGCTCGCCGAGCCGCTCGTCCCCGGCCTGCCCTACCTGCGCGCCGAGGCCGTCCACGGCGTCACCCACGAGCTCGTCCTCACCTTGTCCGACCTGCTCGTGCGCCGCCTCAAGGTGGCCTTCGAGACGCGCGACCTCGGCCGGGCCGCCGCCCGGGTGGCCGCCTCCGACATGGCCCCCTTGCTGGGTTGGAATTCCGACACCGTGGAGCGCCAGCTCGCCGACTACTCGCGCGACGTGGAGCGGCTCTTCGGCATCGACCCCGCCGAGCGTTGACCTTCCCCCGCATCCGTCCGCTGGACGTCCGCTGAGAACACGGTTGGCGGGAACACGCTCGCCCTCCCTACCGTCGAGCAAGCGGACGACCTACCGTGGTTCAATGGGAATGGGCCCTCCGGCCAGTCGTTGGCCCGGGTTCCTGTTCCGCCCCCCGGTACGTCACCGGCGGTGCATCCCCCACGGCTGTGGTGTGCAAGGAGACGTTCACATGAGGCGATTGGTGCTGTTGGGCCTGTTGGGGCTGGGCGCGACCGCGTGCAACATGGACCCGGTTCCGATCGACCCCGAGCCGCAGGAGCAGCCGCCCTGTCCGGAGCTCGTCGTCCAGGACCTCAGCCGCACCGGTGAGCGCACGCCCCAGGCCCTGGGCACGGCCTCCCCGGCGCTGAGCACCCCCCTTCCCACCACCGCCTCCTCCGACGGCGGCGAGCGGGTGCTGGTGCGCTTCCGCAAGCAGAGCGGCGTGCACTCCGCGGCCCTGTCGCGCTCGCGCGAGGACAAGGTGCGCAAGCTGGGCGCGCAGCTGAAGTACCACTGGCCCGCGCTCGACACCCTGGCCCTCACCGTCACCCCCGAGGAGAAGGCCCGCCTCGCGAAGGATCCCGAGGTGCTCTCCATCTCCGAGGACCGCAAGGTGCACGCGCTCGGCCTGACGCCGGGGAGCCTGGTGCCCGCGCTGCTCGCCGCGCCCGCCATCTCCGGCAGCACCACGGAGTACACCTGGGGCGTGCGCGCCACGCAGGCCAACCTGGTCTGGGACGCCAACAACGACGGCGTGCTCGACACCGGAGCGCCCACGGGCGAGGGCATCACCGTGTGCGTCATCGACAGCGGCATCGACCCGCAGCACCCCGAGCTCAAGCCGGCGTACGCCGGGGGCAAGGACTTCGTCGACGGCGACGACATCCCCGAGGACAAGGACGCCACGGGCGCGTGGGGCGGCGGCCATGGCACCCACGTGGCGGGCACCATCGCGGCGCAGCTGGGCCTGGCCGGCCAGGTCAACCCCAATGACTCCTCGCTGAGCCCCTACGGCGTGGTGGGCGTGGCCCCCGGCGTCAAGCTGCTCGCGGCGCGCGTGCTCGACGAGAACGGCGATGGGCGCACCTCGGACGTCATCGCGGCGCTCAACTGGTGCGTGACGCAGAAGGCGAACATCGCCTCGCTCTCGCTGGGCTCGCCCTCGCGCGACGACGCGGAGGAGGCGGCGTTCCAGGCGGCCTATGACGCGGGCATGCTCACCTTCGCGGCCAGCGGCAACAGCGGGGATATCGCCACCCCCGAGTCCAGAATCTACCCGGCCGCCTACCCGAGCGTCGTCGCGGTGGGCGCCACGGACGCAGACAACAAGCACCCCAAGTTCTCCCAGGGCGGCCCGCACCTGAGCCTCGTGGCCCCCGGCGTGAACGTGTACTCGTCCTTCCCCCGGGGCCGCTCGCCCTACGCGGACCTGAGGGCCGGTAGCTCCTTCTTCGTCTCGGCCGCCCTGGACTTCGTGCCCTACGAGGAGTTCGAGGGACAGCTCGTCGACTGCGGCCTGGGCGACAGCATGCACTCGTGCTCGACCTCGAGCTGCACGGATGGCTTCGTGGCGTACGTGGACCGCGGCACCATCAAGTTCGGCGACAAGGTGCGCAACGTGCGCGCCCAGGGCGCTCGCGCCGTCATCATCGGCAACAACGACCCCGAGGATGACAAGGCGCTGGGCTTCACGCTGGGCAGCGCCGCCACCTGGCCGCCCGTGACGGCCATCCCCACCACCAGCGTGGGGGACATCAAGGCGCAGCTGGGCAAGCCGGTGAAGGTGGGCATCCACGGCAGCGACTACGCCTACAGCTCCGGCACCTCCATGGCCACGCCCCACGCCTCCGCCGTGGCCGCGCTGGTGTGGAGCGCCAACCGCAAGCTCACCAACGCGCAGGTGCGCGAGATTCTGGAGACCACCGCGATGGACCTGCAGGACGGCGACTTCCCGGACTCCGGCCCGGGCTATGACATCGTCTTCGGCCACGGCCTGGTGCAGGCCAAGGCGGCCGTGGACAAGGCGCGCAGCTCCGCCTATCCGCAGCCGTAAGCGGCCCCGGCCACCGCGAGCGCTCCCGTCCCGCACGGGAGCGCTCCGGGTCGAGCGCCTTCCGGATTTCCCGAAGCATTTCTCAGCGCAGCGGCCGCGCGGGCGACGCCAGCAGGCACGCGCCGAAGCTCGCCTCGACCCGCGCCACCTCCTCGACGCTCGGGTCCATGCACGCGGGCACCGTCGCCACCGACACGAGCCCGTCCGCCCACGGATCCTCGGAGGAGAGCGACTCGAGGGACGTGGGGCCCACCCGCGGCACCAGGCTCAGCACCACGAAGGCCACCGCGACCGCCGCCCCCAGGGCCATCCGCCCCGCATGCTCCCAGTGGGCCCTCCGGGGCACGGACGCCGGACGCAGCCGGGCCTCCAGCGCTCCGAAGCTCAGCGCCGGACGCGACGGCGTGCGACGGGCCCGCTGCGCCATCCACCCGCGCTCCAGCCGCAGCCACGCCAGCGTCTTCGCGCACGTGCCACACGCGGCGGCATGGGCGCCCACCCGCGCGGCCTCCTCCGCGGAGAGCTCTCCGGCCAGCAGCGCGTCCAACTCCGATTCGCGGCAGGGGGTGCTCATCGAGTGCCTCCGTTTCCGACGTGCCCGGCGAGCCGCTCGCGCAACTGCAGCCGCGCCCGGTGGATTTCGTTCTTCACCTTGGGAAGGGACCAGCCCATCACCTGGGCGATGTCCTCGTACGCCAGCCCATGGTCGATGCGCAGCAGCAGCGCCGCCCGCCGCTCCTCGCGCAGCTCCCCGAGCGCCTCCGCCAACAGCCCCTCCAGCTCCCGGTCCAACAACAGGTCCTCCGGCGTGGGCGAGGGCAGCGCCGACTCCAGCAGGGCCTCGTTCTCCTCGGAGGCGAGGTCCAGGTGCGTGCCACGCGTGCGGCGCGACTCGAGCCAGACGTGGCGGGCAATCCCCAGCAGCCACGAGGCCAGACGCGCCTCGTCGCGCAGCGCCCCGAGCCGCCCATGCGCCCGCACGAAGGTCTCCTGGGTGGCCTCGTCCGCGGCGGCCTCGTCCCGGAAGAGGTCGCGCAGGAAGCGCCACACGGCGGGCGAGTGCTGCTCGAAGAGCGAGCGGAAGGCGGCGGGGTCTCCCTTGCGGGCGCGTGCCAGCAGCCGGCGCTCGGCGTCCCGTTCCGGGGACGCGTCGCCGACGAGGGTCATTCTGACCGCGAAGAGGTGGGCCACGCGCCGTGGTGACATGGAGCCGCCGGGAGTTTCACCGCTTGTTCTCTTTCATGCTGGCAGGGCGCGTCAAATCCGGGCCGCCCGCCCGGAGGGCCGCCGAGGAGGTAGGGGGCGCCCGGGGCCGGGTGTGTCCCTTCACGAACAATTCCCACCTTTGCGCCACGGGAGTGCACGACAGGAGGACTGCAATGCGGAGAGCCATCTGGATGGCGCTGGCCTTCATGGGGACTGCCCCGCTGGTGGCCCTGGCGCAGCAGAACGCGGGGGGCCAGCAAACCGGGACGGGCCTCGCGCCGCCCGCGGCGAGCCCCTCGGGGACGGCGAGCGTGCAGCGGGGGCAGGACACGGCGGGGACGGACGTGCCAGGGGCCCCGGGCCAGCAATCGGCGGGGAGCCTCGGCACGGCCACGGGCGAGCCCGCCACGGGCGGCTCGGGCACCGCGGGCACGGGGACGCAGGGCGGTACGGCGACCCAGAGCACGGGCAACCCGGTGGGCCTGGACAGCGTGCCCCTGCAGCGCACCGGGCCCCAGGGAGAGCAGGGGCTGACCGGGAGCGGAACCGGCACGGGCGGCGGCGGTGTGGCGGGCTCGGGGCCCACGTATCAGGGAACCAGCCAGGAGGAGCCGCCCTCGGCGACGCCTCCGTTGGACGTGGGGACCCGGGTCGGACCCGAGCCGGATGAGCGCGCGGGAACGGCGGGCACGGGCACGGCGGCACAGGCTCCGATGCCCAAGGGTCCCGAGGCGATGCGGCGCGAAGTGCTCAACCTGCGCCAGCGCGTGAGCCGTCTGGAGAACGAGCTGGAGGCGCTGCGCGGAACGGGCGGCGGCGGCACGGCCGGGACGGGGGACACGGGCACCACGGGCACTACCGGCACGTCGAATGTGCAGGTCCAGGGCCCCGTCACGCTGGCCATCACCACGTTCGACGGCCGGGTGGTCGACGTCAAGAGCCGGCACATCGACATCGTGGACACGTCGGATGGGAGCTTCTACCGGCTCTCGCTCAATGACCAGACGAAGGCCTTCGTGGGGCCACGGCTCAACCGCATCCCCGTGCAGCGGCTCTCCGAGGGAATGCCGGTGCGCACCTCGTTCGCGTTCACCTCCACGGGCGAGCAGCGGGCGCTCAACATCGTCGCGCAGCCCCAGCGGCCGCGGCAGGGGCAGCCGAGCCAGGAGCGGACGGGGCCAGGGCAACAGGGAGCGGTGCCGGTGCCACCTGGCCCCTCGCGGTGAGCTTCAGTCGAGCTCGACGAGCTCCAGCGGACTGTGGAGAAGGGGCTGTGGCATCCCCCCGGGAGGGCGGAGAGCCCGGAGCCTCCTTGGTGGCCCGGAGAGCGGACGGAGAGCCGCCCTGTATGTCCCCACGTCCCCGGCGCCCGTGCCGGTTGCTCGTGGGCGTTCGCCGCCCAACGTTGTACCGGAAGAAGGGAGCGCGGCCCAATGCGGAAGCCGAACTGGCTGGATCTCGGAATCGCGGTGCTCGGCCTGTTCCTCGTGTGCGGTGCCGCGCAAGGAATGGCGCAGACGGCGCAGTACGGGGGCACCTCCGGGGGCACGGGGACGCCAGCTCCCTCCCCGGAGGACTCCTCGGTGGGCGACGTCACGCAGGACTCCCGCATCACGGGGACGTCGGATGGGATGGGCTCGAGCTCGGGGCTGGTGACCGACGACACGCCGCAGGAGACGGGCACGGGCGGCGCGGGGACGGCGGGGCAGGCGGCCGGCGGGCCGGAAACGGCGGGGGAGACGGAGCAGGGGCCGGACACGGAGACGGACTCGCAGCCGGCGTCGGTGGACGGGGCCCAGCAGCGGTTGCAGGTGGCCCGGTTGCGTACGGAGGTCGCGCGGCTGGAGCAGCAACTCGCGCAGATGCGGGCGCAGCTCTCCGCGGCGGAGTCCGGCGTGGGCGGCAGTGGCGTGGGCGGAAGCGGCTCCGCGGGCCTGGGTGACGCCAACGCCGAGGCTCCCCCCGGAGCGGCCAGGGGTATCGGGGACACGTCGGCCGAGGGCGTGGGAGGTGGCGGCGGCACGGGCACGAGTTCGGGCAGGGGCACGAGCTCGGGCAGCACCGCGAGCCGGGCCCCGGACAACCGGCCGGACACGAGCAACCAGGGTTATGCCGAGGCGGTCGTCATCTACACGGGCCGCATCCGCTCGGTGACCGCGCAGCGGCTGGTGCTCGAGGACAGCGGCCTCCTCAACACGATGCCGGTGGCGTCCAACGTGCGCGTCCTCAATGGCGGCAAGCAGGTGTCGCTGCAGAGCCTGCGCGACGGCACGTCCGTGCGTGTCTCCGCGGACATGTACGCCAAGGGCAACCCGGTGACGGAAATCCAGGTGCTGCCGCCCACCGCGCGCTGAGCGGGCCCCGATAAAGACAGACGCCCAAGACAGACGCCCAAGACAAACGCCCCCTCCCGGGAATCAGGAGGGGGCGGAGTGCTTCACCGCTTGGAGCGTGCGTCAGCGCTCACGGGCAGAGGAAGCGCACCTGGTAGTCGAGGCAGGAGCCATCGGACTGCTGCGAGTTGATGCAGACGCCGCCCGTGGGGAGCGAGCAGCTGTAGACCTCGCCCGAGCTGCTGGAGCTCACGCCGCTGGTGGTCTGGCACTCGATGGCGACGGGGTTGGCGCAGACCGGGTAGCCCTCGTTGAGGAAGTCGGAGAGCGTCTCGTAGTCCCCCACGCCGCCCGGCGCGTCGCGGTTGAGCCACGACGTCCAGGTGGGGACGGTGACGTTGACGGTGCGCGACTGGGTGGCGTTGAGCTGGCGGCCGTGCGAGTCGCTCAGCGCGGTGAGCGACACCGTCTTCGGGCCCGTGGTGCTCCAGCTCTTGCTCTTGGGCGTGAGGGTGGCGGGGAGGGCGCTGAAGCCGGTGGAGGTGCTGTCACCCCAGGCGAGCTGGTAGCTCATGGTGTCGCCGTAGGGCCAGCAGGTGCGCATCCGCGAGTTGTAGGTGGCCGGGTAGTTCACCGCGGCGCTGCCGGGGCCCGTCAGCATGGGGCTCAGGGCGCTCGAGCGGGCCAGGTCCCAGAACTTGATGTGCTTGCGCGAGGTGCTCCACAGGTTGTTCCACTGGGTGGGGCTGCCACCGAAGGCCGCCGCCTGCGCGGTGATGAAGAGCTGCCAGTCGAGGTCGAACGTCAGCGCGCCCACCGTCTCGTTGATGCCGTTGCCGTCCGCGTCACCGCAGGTGTTGCCGTAGTAGCCCCACAGGTCCCCGTACAGGTACGGCCGCACGCCCACCTGCGCGTAGGCGAGCCACTCGCTGTAGAGGTAGGCGCGCACCGCGACCTGCGCCCACACCGTCGGGTAGATGCGGCCCGAGATGCTGCTCGTCACCGGCTGCGGCGAGTTGAAGCCGCTCAGGTTGTAGCTGGACCAGCCGCTGCAACTGCTGAGCGTGCAGGTGTAGTCGAAGGCGCCCGTGGCATCCTGGGTGCCATTGTACTGGACCGTGCCGGTGACGGTCGCGTTCAAGCCCAGGCCCAGGTTGATGGGCAGGTTGAAGCCGATGTGCACCGGAATGGGGCCGATGAAGAAGTTCAGCGAGCCCAGGTACGGCTTGGCGAGCTGGGTGCTCCAGTTGAAGGCGTAGCTGACGGAGCCGTTCACCGTGGCGCCGTAGCCCACCGTCGCGTTGCCCCAGGCGCGCGCGTGGCCGAACTTCACCGAGTAGGGAATGCACACCCAGAAAATCTTGTGGCGCTTGAGCCGCAGCTCCACCTCACCGGTGGCGCTGCCCGTGATGTTGCCCGTCGTGCTCAGCGAGCCCGAGAAGCCCGCGCCGAAGTTGGTGGACGACGAGATGGGCGCGTTGAGGTTGAAGCCCTTGCTCTTGCTGATGACATGGTCCGAGCACGAGCCGAACGGGCCCGCCTTCTGCATTCCCGTCTCCTCGTCGAGCGGCTCGGCGATGGCCTTCAGCGCCTCGGTGAGCTCGCCCTTCTCCTCGGAGATGCGGATTTCGTCGGCGATGAACCTGTCGATGATGAAGACCGAGTCGCCCTCGGTGGCGGCGGCGTCCGCGGCCAGCTCCTCCTGGAGGCTGGGCACCACCGGCAGCTTGTAGGCCGAGTCCTTGCCGCCCTTCAGGGTGTAGACGTCCTGGGAGTAGTAATCCCCCTTGTCGTCCAGCGCGTAGCCGCTGATGTTCTTGAGCTGCCAGCCCTCGCCCTCCTCGAGCACCTTCTCCGCGTAGACCTTCTCCTCGGGAATGGGCTCCTCGTCCTGCGCGAGCGCGCTGCCTCCCGCGAGGAGCGTCAGGCCCACCAGACACCGGGCAAAAGTCTTCCATCCACGGCTCGCGGCCGTGGCTCCAGAGAATCGTCGCATCATGGGTTTCTCCCCTCGGAACAGACAGGCGCCCCCGTCCCCCTGGACGGAAGAGTCACGGACCGCGGGTGGCCGCGTCCGGCGAGCGCGAGGAATGATGTCTCACAAATTTCTGTCTGCTTCAAGAGTTCCGGAGAATTCCTGAATTGTTGCTTCCGAGGCAACAGGTGTATCCCGGTGACGGTTGTCTCGGGAGCAACGTTGCCTCTCGGGCTACAGGGGAGAGGGGGAGTTTCTCGGGAGGAGAGAATCCCTCTCGTGTCTGGGATTGGAGCGCTTTCTCAATCCGGCAGCTTGATGCCCGAGAGCCGCTGGTACAGCTCCACCGCGAAGCCGTCCGTCATCCCCGACACGTAGTCCGTCACGCACAACAGCCGCTCGTAGGGCCTCAGCCGGAGGATGGCCTCGTCCCGGTCCTCCAGGTAGGGCCCTGGCCTCTGGAAGAACTCCAGCGGCAGCAGCTGCCGCAGCTTCTTCTGCTCGCGGTTGGGTGTGTCCGCCAGCACCGCCGGCGCGAACATGTCCAACAGTCCGCCCAGCGTCCGGAAGCCCGCGGCCTCGATTTGCAGCACCCGCTCGCTCTCGTAGCCCTTCTTGCGCGTGAGCTCGGTGATGTTTTTCACCTTCCGGTGCGCGTCCGGCCGCACCGACACCAGCGGTGCCTCGAAGCGGCCCTCCTCCATGTCCGCCACGTGCTCCTCGAACGCCGCCACGCACTCCTGGATGAGTGCGAAGACGGCTCCCGCGCGCGCGCGCCCCAGCCGCGACTCCCAATCCACCTTGTCCTTCAAGGGCTGGAAGCCGCGCTGCAGCGCGGCCACGTCCTCCAGCAGCGTGCAGGCCTCCTCCATCGGGATGAGGCCCAGCTTCGCCGAGTCCTCCAGGTCGATCAGCGCGTAGCAGATGTCATCCGCCGCCTCGACGAGGAAGGCCAGCGGGTGACGGCTGAACACGTCCGGCTCGCGCTGCTTCAACCCCAGCGTGCGGAACACCTCGCGCGCCAGCTGGGCGTCCTCCTGGAAGAACCCGAACTTCTTCTCCGAGACAGGCCCTCCCTTCTTGCGCTCGCGCCGGTTCGGCAGCACCGCGGGGCACGGGTACTTGCTCATCGCCCCCACGGTCGCCACGGTGTAGCGCAACCCGCCGTCCCGGTTGCGCGCCTGCAGCCGCGTGAGGATGCGGAAGCCCTGGGCGTTGCCCTCGAAGCCCGCCAGGTCCCTCCACTCCGCTTCCGTGGCGAACGGGTGGCGCGCACTCGTCTCCTCCACCGGCTCGAAGCCCGGGAAGTGCTTCTCCACCCAGTGCTGGATGGCGGCCTCTCCCGAATGCCCGAAGGGCGGGTTGCCGATGTCGTGCGCCAGGCACGCCGCCGCCACGATGGTGCCCAGGTGCGGCGGTTCCACCCTCACGTCCTGCGCCCTCAGGCTCCGCCCCGCGAGCTGACCCAGCGAGCGCCCCACGCTCGAGGCCTCGATGCTGTGCGTGAGCCGCGTGCGCGTGTAGTCGCTCGTCGACAGCGGGAAGACCTGCGTCTTGTCGTGCAGGCTGCGGAAGGCGCTCGAGAAGACGATGCGGTCGTAGTCGATGTCGTACGCCGTCCGCTCGTCCCGCGTCTGCGGCAGGGGCGGCCGGTCCTTCTTGTCTCCCACGCGGTGCGGGGAGAGAAGCTGATGCCACCGTTCGGTTCGTTGGGTGCTCACGGATGCCTCGCGTGCTGGGCGGTGGAGGGACACGCCATGGTGCGGCCGGAGCACCCCGGGGCAAGTTTCCCGGCGGCCCGGTGGCGGCCCTCGCGAGGGGACAGAATGCCTCACGCCTCCCACGCCACACGGGCGGTGACGCCCCAGCACGCGCAGTGGCCCCCGGACCCCCTGACTCGCGAATCGAGCACGCCTTCGTGCCGCTTCCGTGAAACCGTACGGTTTGTTTGAGTGTTTATTGAAATCCGAGAAAGTAGGTGCTTCCCTGGCTGCTCCCCCCCCATGCCGAGGAGGCATCCATGAAGTCCCTGTTCCGTTCCCTCCTGTTCGCCCTGCCCGCGCTCGGGCTGATGGCGCCCGTCCAGGCGTATGCCCAGTCGAAGGTGCTCTTCGAGGCCATGCACGCGCAGACCGCGGGCAACGCGGACTGGGTGTTGGACGAGGACTCGTGCGGCACCGCGCAGCGCTTCCCCACGCCCGCGCAGAGCGGCATCACCGCCTCCACCCCCGAGACGTACTGGGGCGGCGCCTTCTCCTCCTTCGGCGTGGCCCTGGTGAAGAAGGGCTTCTCGGTGGAGAGCCTGCCCACCGGCAGCCGCATCACCTACGGTGACACCACCAACGCGCAGGACCTGAAGAACTACAAGGTCTTCATCATCGCCGAGCCCAACACCCGCTTCACCACCGCCGAGCGCACGGCCATCCAGGGCTTCGTGAAGGGCGGCGGCGGCCTGTTCCTCATCTCCGACCACTGGAACTCGGACCGCAACAACGACACCTGGGACTCGCCCGAAATCATGAACGACCTGATGGTGGGCGTCTCCTGGGGCGTCCACTACCAGGTGAGCCCCGAGGCGGACAACTGGTTCGACGACGCCCCGGACTCGAAGTTCACCACGGACACCACCTCGCCCATCGTCTACACGGGCCCCTATGGCACGCCCACGGCGGGCAAGGGCCTGGGCCTGTTCGGCGCCACGTCGCTGACGCTCAACCCCACGGCCAACCCCAACGCGAAGGGCCACGTGTGGATGACCACCGGCACCGTGGGTGCCAACACCCGGGTGACGTTCGCCACCTCCACCGATGGCACGGGGCGCATCGCCTTCATCGGTGACTCCTCGCCCGCCGAGGACGCCACCAACGGCTGCGGCCACACCACCTACAACGGCTGGAACGAGACGCTGTACGACAACGCGCTCATCCACCTCAACGCCGTGGCGTGGCTGGCGGGCGCGGGCGGCGGCACCTCCGATACCACCGCCCCCACCGCTCCGAGCAGCCTGAGCGCCAGCGCGGCCTCGAGCAGTCAAATCAACCTGTCGTGGACGGCCTCCACCGACAACGTGGGCGTGGCCAGCTACAACGTGTACCGCAGCACCGACAACGCCACCTTCGGCGCCGTGGCGAGCATCAGCGGCACCAGCCACTCGGACACGGGCCTCGCGGCGAGCACCACGTACTACTACCGCGTGACGGCCGATGACGCGGCCAACAACGAGTCCGCCAACAGCAACACCGCCTCGGCCACCACGTCGGCCGGCGGCACCCCGGCCAACGTCATCATCAACGAGATTCTCGCCAACGAGCCCGGCTCGGACACCACCAAGGAGTTCGTCGAGCTGGTGAACGTGGGCGGCACCTCGATGGATCTCAGTGGCTGGAGCCTGTGGGACTCGGCGGCCAAGGTGCACACGTTCGCCACGGGCACCACGCTGGCGGCGGGCAAGGCCATCGTCGTGTTCGGCTCGTCGGCGGGCATCCCCGCGGGGCTCACCAACGCGGTGGGCTCCTCCACGGGCGCGCTCAACCTGGGCAACAGCGGCGACACCGTCACCGTGAAGAACGCGGGCAGCACCACGGTGAACACGTACACCTATACGAGCACCCTGTCCGGCACCGACGGCGTGTCCATGAACCGCAGCCCGGACACGAGCGCCACCGGCTCCTTCGTGCTGCACACGTCCGTCTCGACGCTGGGCTCGTCGCCGGGCACGCGCGCCAGCGGCTCGGCGTTCTGAGCCCTTCCGCGCACGGGAGCTCCTGAAGTGGATGAACGGGCCGCGCTTCCCCCGAGGAGGCGCGGCCTTTTCCTTTCACGCGGTGGCCCCGTGCCGCGCCGCTCGCGCGCTCGTGTTCCGGGGCGGCGGGCTGGCGCGAGCCCCCAGGCCTTCGTTCCTATCTTTGCCAATGGGGGGCGGCTCGGGAGGGGGCTGGCCCCGAGGAGGAATGCCATGGCCAACCTCAAGCATGCAGCCCGGCTCATCATCGAGGAGGTCTACGGCCAGGGGAGGGTGGAGGTGCTCGATGCGCTGTGCCATCCCGCCTACGTGAGCCATGATCCGCTGGTGGGCGACGCGGACCTCGCGGGCGTGAAGGCATACGTGCGGCTGCTGCGCGCCTGCTTCCCCAACCTGGAGCCGCGAATCCTCGGTCTCTACGTCGATGGGGACACGGCCATCGCCTGGTGGCGCTTGCAGGGGAATCTCTTGCGGCGGCTGCTGGACGTGGAGCCGCACGGCCAGCACATCACCCTGGAGGGAATGACCCTCTTCCAGTTCGAGGACGGGAAGCTCATCGAGGACTCGAGCCACTGGGACACGTTCGGCTACCTGCGGCAGCTCGGCGTGGTCCGGCCCCTGGAGGAGCCCACGGCCCGCGGCTCCGGCGCGAGCGATATGCCCGAGACCTCCCAGTCCTGAGTGGCGTCGGCAGCAACCTTCGAATGGGGCGCTGCCTCGCTGCCCTTATGGTCCAACGCGTCACTCCAAGTTACTGAAATTGTTCGCGGTGCCCAGCCGTTCGCTGTTCTAGAGTTGACTCACCATGGCCCTTATCCGCCCACGCCTGACCGACGCCCACGGCATTTCCGCTGCTCAGGCGGAACTCGACTTCGCCATCCCGTTTTTAGAGGAGGACATCCCGCTCTATGTGGACCCGTTTCTCCTTTGGCGGTCGCCATCGCAGCAAGACCAATCGCTGCACACCGCGATGGTGAACTCGTTCAATCGTCAGAACTGGCTCATGCGGAAAGGTAAGGAGGACGAGGCCCTGAATAACTTGATCCTCGCCTCCGAGTGCGACGAGGTTGGCCTCGGTGTGTCGGCCAACCGCAAAGGCAAGCGGATTGGCGAGGGTACGGCTCGCGAGATCCTTGACCTGTTCCGTCGTGTTCCCGATTACGGGCAATTCGGCTTCACGCACTTCGAGGAGATTCAGCTCTATGTTGAGGGCATCTCGAAGGACCGCGTTAGCGATATTGCCTGTAATTTTTTGAAGTCCTTCTTGATCGACTACACAATCGATCAGTGCAATTCGAACGGCATCCCGCTGACGAAGGTTCGATTGAAATCGCTATATGATTATAAGGAACAGCGTTTTCTTCCTGACGTCGATGTGAATCTACCTGTCAATCCTGGAAACGGTGCCCCGCTTCTACTCGTGCCGAAGCGCTGGTTGCGGCACGTTCCCTGGATCAATTTCGATGACTACTTTGTGACGTCCTGCCCGAAAGACGATGTTGTCAACAAGCAGGGCTCGGATGAGCACGTCAAGGTCCTCGTGTACAACCGCGATAACTACGGCATGGTCGCGGAGTATGTGAAGCTGAAGGAGCGCACTGCCGCCAATTGTCAGAACGATCCACTGTTCAAGCAGATTCCGGTGCTCTCCGCCCGGCGTAAGCTCGCTGAAATCAAAGCGCTTCCAACTGGGATCGGTGATATGGCGGACAAGAAGTACGAGGACGCCGCAGCGCAACTTCTCGCTTCTCTGCTCTACCCGCACCTTGACTTCGCCGCCACGCAGAGCCGATCGGAAGGGGGCTCTACAATCCGCGATCTAGTCTTCTACAACAACCGCTCAGTCGATTTTCTGCAAGAAGTTCTTGAGGACTATCGCAGTCGTCAGCTTGTCATGGAGTTGAAGAACGTGCGTGCGATCGAACGCGATCACATCAACCAGCTTAATCGCTATCTGACTAATGAATTTGGTGCCTTCGGAGTGCTCGTGACACGCAATCCAATTCCGAAGGCAATGTTCAAGAACACCATTGAACTCTGGTCGGGGCAGCGGCGTTGTATCATTGCCCTGACTGATGCCGACCTTGAGTTGATGGTAGAGGTATTCGACAGCAAGCAGCGGTTGCCTATAGAAGTGTTGAAGAAAAAGTACCTTGAGTTCCGAAGGGCCTGCCCATCGTAGGGTGATTCATGACACGTGCCGACGTAGATAAATTCGAGAAGCTGAAGGCGCAGCTTGATGGCCTGTACCAAGAAATGTCACTGCTTGCGAGAAAGTCTCCAAACGACGCGGTGAATGAATTTAAAATTAAGCTCGTGAATGCGACGCTTGTTGGGTGTAATGCCTTGTTCGGTTCCCAGTACCGTCCGTACCCTGAGTTCGAGGCTTTCTCGACGGACGACATGCCCTCGAACAGTGATGTGACGGTCATCTTGTCGCAATACATTGAATGTGCGGAGAAGTTCAGGGCAGACAGCATTGATGACAGCTTCGATGTTTGGTACTGGCGAGTAGACGGTGAGGAGGAGTCAGTGCGGACTGCGCCTCCCAAGAAACTGACTAATAAATAGGATATTATATGCCACGAGATAGTGATAGAAGTACTGACTATACAACCATTGAGAAGGGCGTGAAGCACGACGAATTGATGCCTTTGCTCAGTGCAATGTTTCGCGATTTCCAGGAGTTGGCGAAGAAGAAGCCCGAGGGTGCCCTGAACAAGAGGAAGGTCGAGATTGTCAATCGGCTGCTTCGTGACGTCTATCATATTATTGAAGGCGAGACTGCCCACGCCTATCTGGATCTACTGGATGAGGACGACCTCCCGCAGAACAGCGATGTGGTCTTGATCCTTGGTCAAGCTGTCGCCGCGATGGAGGCATTCAAAGATAAATACCATGGCTGGATTGATTCCGACGCCGGCCAAGGCTGGGCTACAGCGGAAAGCTTGGGTATCAAGGCGCGCTGAAGAACATCTCGGAGATGGCGGTTGGTACCTTTGTGAGTGCTTGATTGCGCCTTGATGAATTCGACCCGGACTCCCGCCGAGGTTTTGATGTTGCCGGTGAATGAGGAATGCTGCCTGCTACCTACGCAGGAACTGGCGCAAGAGGAGCCTGAGATCGAAAATTACGGTGGTGCGGCCCCTGGAGGAGCCCGCGGCTCCGGCGCGAGCGATATGCCCGAGACCTCCCAGTCCTGATCGGCCAGCCGCGTCGTGACATCACAATCTTTCCCTGCTGAACTCCCCCCGTCGTCGAAACTCACGGGGGGAGAACATGCGGAATATCGGAGTCATTGGCTCGGGAATCATCGGACTGCTGGCCGCGCACGGCCTGCGCAAGGCGGGCCACCAGGTCACGCTCTACTCGGACAAGACGCCCGAGCAGTGGCTCCAGGGCCGGCCCACCGGCACGGCGGCCCGCTTCGACCTGTCCCTGCAGCTCGAGCGCGAGCTCGGCCTCAACCACTGGGATGACCAGGTGCCCTGGTGCGAGGGCGCCCACTTCACCGTCTGCCCCGAGCCGCGCAACCGCCTGCTCACGCTCACCGGACGCCTGCGCCGCCCCGGCCAGGCCATCGACGTGCGCCTGCAGAGCCACCGCTGGATGAACGATCTGGTGGCGCGCGGCGGGCGCGTCGAAATCGAGTCCGTGACGCTGGAGCGCCTGGAGCAGATCGCCGCCTCGCACGACCTGACCCTGGTGGCCGCGGGCCGCATGGAGCTGTGCCAGCTCTTCGCGCGTGACGCGGCCCGGAGTGTCTACGACGCCCCCCAGCGCCAGCTCGCGTGGATGTGCATCAAGGGCCTGAAGATGCGCCATGACAACCTGCCGCTCGTCCCGGTGCGCTTCAACGCGCTCCCCACCGCGGGCGAGGTCTTCTACATGCCCTTCCTCCACAAGGACGTGGGCCCCAGCTGGAACTGCCTCTTCGAGGCGAAGCCGGGTGGCCCGCTGGACCAGTTCCGCGGGGCGACGAGCGGCGAGCAGGTGGTGGAGATCGCCAAGGGGCTCTTCCGCGAGCTGTTCCCCTGGGACGCGGACTGGTTCCAGGACGCGCAGCTGTCGGACCCGAACGGGTGGCTGGTGGGCGCGGTGACGCCCACGGTGCGCAACCCCGTGGGGCGGCTGCCCTCGGGGCGCGAGGTGATGGCGCTGGGCGATACGGTGATGTCCCTGGACCCCATTGGCGGGCAGGGCGCCAACAACGGCAGCAAGCAGGTGCGCAACCTGCTCGAGTGCGTGGCCGGGCACGGGGACCGGCCCTTCGACGCCGCGTGGATGCACGCCACCTTCGAGCGCTTCTTCGCCCGGCACGGCCTGCCGACGTACACCTTCAACAACCTCCTGCTCGAGCCCATCGGCCCCGCCGCGCGCGAGCTGCTGATGGCCCAGTACGGCAGTGACGGCCGGGCGGACAACCAGAGCGCGGTGCAGCGGCTCGCCAACGCCTTCACCGAGAACTTCAACGACCCGGCCGCGCTCACCTCCGTGGTGCAGGATCAGCGCCAGACCCGGGAGTTGATTGCCCAGACGACCGGCTCCCCGTGGTTCGCCGCGCTGGCCCGGGGCGGACTGGGCGTGGCCCGGGGTCAGCTGCGCCAGAAGCTCGGCCTGGACCCGAAGCCCCCGCCCCTGGCCGCCTGACGCGGGGCGCCAGAGGCCGTACCCCCCGTGCATGGTTTCCCACGGGGGGAGAAGGTGACAATGAAGGCCCCGGGGGACGCAACTCCCGCCCCCCTGATCGCGATAATCCCTCAACGGATTTTCCCGAAACCTTCGCCGGAGCCCCCCATGAATCCCATCGAGCGCGGCCGCAACCTCCTCAACACCGTGCGCACGGGCACGCAGCACGCCGTCGAGAAGACGCAGCAGACCGTGAGCAACGCCACCCACGCCGTCGCCGACGGCGCGCACAAGGCCGCCCAGTTCGTCGACGGCTTCGAGAACAAGGCCGTCAGCAAGGCGAAGTCGCTCGGCGGCATCTTCGGCGGCTCCAAGCCGGACAAGGTGTTCGACGGCGCCCTGGTGGGCGCGGGCGGCCAGACGTACCCCCCGGGCACCCCGCTGAGCCAGATTCCGGGCGTCACCCCGCGCAACAACCCCAACCCCACCGAGACGTTCATCTACGTCAACGGCATCTCCAACACGAAGGACCAGCAGGCCAACAGCATGCAGGCGATCGCCGACAAGACCGGAGCCAAGGTCGTCGGCGTGCACAACGCCACCGAGGGCATGGTGGCCGACCTCGCCCAGTGCGTGAAGGACAAGCTGGACAAGGGCACCAACCCCGCCGTGGACACCATGGCGGACACCGTCTACGCCGAGCTGAAGGCGGGACACTCGGTGCACCTGTTCGCCCACAGCCAGGGCGCGCTCGTCACCAGCCGCGCCCTCAATGACGTGGCCAACCGGCTGCGCATCGAGGACGGCATGTCCAAGGCCGACGTCGAGAAGGCCATGAGCAAGCTCCAGGTGGAGACCTTCGGCGGCGCGGCGGCGCACTTCCCGGACGGCCCCCAGTACGTGCACTACGTCAACAACAAGGACCTCGTCCCCACGCTGTTCGGCCAGGGCAACGGCAAGGGCGCGGACGAGTGGGCGCGCAATGGCGGCAAGGGCGCCGTCATCCACCGCTTCGAGCAGGGCTCGGGCATCTCGGGCACGCACAGCCTGAACGAGGTGTACCTGCAGAACCGCGTGCCCTTCGACCAGGCGCGCGCCGGCAAGTTCTAGTGACGGAGAAGCGCACCATGCTCCAGTGGATGCTGTCGGCGGTGGGCCTCGCGCTGTCCTCGCCGCCGGCGGCGAGCGCCATGTCGCGCGAGTCGGCGAAAGAGCTGGTGCGCTGGTACCTGCGCACCCAGGGCGCCGTGCAGAGCGAGGGCCTCAACGCCCAGGGCTTCGGCGGCGTCGCCGTGGGCGACTCCCAGCTGTACTTCGAGTTCCACGAGGACTCGGGCTCGCTGGAGTGCAGCGCGCTCGTCTACCGCTTCAAGGAGCCGCCCAAGCCGGGCGTCATCGAGGGCTTCGAGGCCGAGGCCCGTGAGGGCACGGACACCGGCGGCGGCACCGTGGACTACGAGCGGGAGAACCGCGGCCTCTTCCTGAGCCGCACGTATACGCAGCTGCCCGACGGGAAGACGTTCTCCAAGGACATGCAGAAGCTGTCCAAGGCGAGCGTCGTGTGGCGCGACGAGGTGCTCGACCGCGTCGCCTCGCGCGTCTTCCACCCCGAGGAGCTCGAGCAGAAGCGCTGAGCCGGCCTCACGCCGCGGTGCGCCGTCCGGCTCCCGCGGCGGCCGGCTCGTCCTCGTGCTCCTCCAGCGTGAGGGGCTCCGGCTTGCGCGCGAGCGCCTCCATCCAGCGCTCCAGCATGTCGAGCAGCGCGCTCCGGTCCTCGCCTTCCATGGGAAGCAGCAGACGGGCCAGCCGCTCCTGCACCACCGCGTCGGCCGCGTCCCCCGCCTCGCGGCCCTTGTCGGTGAGGAGCACCCGCACCTGCCGCTTGTCCGCGCGCGTGCCGCGGTGCCTCGCGACGAGCTCCAGCTCCTCCAACCTGTCGAGCAGCCGCGTCGTGGGCGGCATGGCCATGCCCATGCGGGTGGCGAGGGCGTTGACGGTGAGCAGCCCCTCGGCGCGCAGCCACCAGAGGGCCTGGAGCTGCCGGGGCTCGAGTGTGTCGTGGGGAATCTCGTCCAGCGGGTTGGCGAAGGCGCCCTGACGCGCCATGTCGATGAACAGATTCCGCAACCGCGCCACCACCACTCGCACCTCGGACGCCAGCTCCGCCATGAGTCTGTCTCCTTGAATTCCCGAACGAACGGGGAGCACGGGACATATCGGCGGGAACCTTCCTTCCGGCCCGCGGAGCGCGAGGGCTCCTACTTCGGCGTGCGCGCCGGCCGGGCCCCGGGTGCCGCGCGCTGGAGCGCCTCGTCGAAGGCCTCCGGGTCGAGATAGACGCGGATGAGCTCGCCGGTGCGCGAGAAGAGCTTCACCACCTCGGCGGTGAAGTGCATGAACTTGCTGTGCGTGAGGATGCTCACGCTCTTGAGCTCCGAGCGGTGGCCGCTGAACCACTCGGTCCAGGCGTCCTGCACGGGCACGGCGGCGCCTGAAGACTCATCCATCTCCACGAACAGCTCGACGGGCGCGTAGCGGCGGAGGTCCTCGCGCAGTTCGTCCATGGGCGCGGTGCCGAACTCGCCCCGGTCCTGCCCGATGATGCGCATGTACACCACCCCCGGACGGGGCCGGCGGTAGATGAAGCTGCAGCGCTCGCTCGACAGCCGGACCGAACCGTCCTCCATCCCCTCGCGTTTGAATGACACCGCGTCTCCTCCTGGTCCCCTGGAGAGCGAGGGCGCGTGCGTCCCACCTGGCCGCCCCCGGGGGTGTTCCTCGAAACAGAGCAATCCCCGGGCCATTTCCAGCGCCCCCTGAGCTCGTGGGGTTGGAAGAGGCCGAGGATGGCGGGCCGGTCGAAACGAATTACCCTTCGTTCAAAATGAAAGGGTCGGCCATGCGAGCCAGGGACCTGCGCATCGAGGACTTGCTGGAGGTGGACGCGCGCGAGGGTGTCCGCTTCGCGGGCGAGCGGGCACTCATCCTGGACGCGGTGGCGATGGGGCTGCTGCGCAAGCAGCTGGTGGAGACGCTGGGCCTGACGGGGGCGCGGGCGGTGCTCACGCGCTTCGCCTTCGCGCACGGCTGGCGCATGGCCGAGGCCCTGCGCACCGGCTTCCGTTGGGAGAGCGAGGCCGAGTGGCAGACGGCCGGAGCGCTCATCCACACCCTGCAGGGCCTGGTGCACATCCGGCTGGAGGACAGCAATCCGCTCTCGCCCCAGGGCGTCACCCTGGAGAACTCGTACGAGGCGGAGCAGCACCTGCTGCACCTGGGGCGAGCGGAGGCGCCCGTGTGCTGGACGCTGTGCGGCTTCGCCAGTGGCTACATGAGCCGAGCGGCGGGCCGGCCGCTCTACATCCTGGAGGACCGGTGCGTGGCGAAGGGGGACGCCGCGTGCCACTTCGCGGGGCGGACGCTGGAGGAGTGGGGAAGCCAACTCGAGGAGCACCTGCCGTACTTCCAGGGCGAGGCGTTGGATGCCTCGCTGCACCAGGTGGCGAGCGCGCTCAAGCGCACGGAGCGCAAGCTGCGCGAGCGGGCGAGGGCGCTGGAGCAGGCGGTGGGCGAGCCGGAGGGCCCGGGAGGGCTGGTGGTGCGCAGCCCGGGGATGCGGCGCGTGGTGGACCTGGCGATGCGGGCGGCGAGGAGCGAGGCGACGGTGCTGGTGATTGGAGAGAGCGGCACGGGCAAGGAGCGCGTGGCGAGGCTGGTGCACGAGGAGTCGGCGCGGGCGGCGGGGCCACTGGTGGCCATCAGCTGCGCGGCGCTCACGGAGTCGCTGCTGGAGGCGGAGCTGTTTGGCCATTCGCGCGGGGCCTTCACGGGGGCGACGCACGAGCGCGTGGGGCTCTTGGAGGCGGCGGCGGGCGGGACGCTCTTCCTGGACGAGATTGGCGAGATGCCGCTGGGCATGCAGGCGAAGCTGCTGCGGGCACTGCAGGAGCGCGAGGTGCGGCGGGTGGGGGAGAACCAGCACCGGCCCATCGACGTGCGCGTGGTGGCGGCGACGAACCGGCCCCTCGCGGAGGAAGTGGCGGCGGGGCGCTTCCGCAAGGATTTGTATTACCGGCTGCGGGTGGTGGAACTGACGGTGCCGCCCCTGCGCGAGCGGCGCGAGGACATCCTCCCCCTGGCGCGCGTGTTCCTGGTGGACGCGGCGAGGCAGCTGGGACGGGCGGCACCGGGCCTGGAGGCGGAGGCGGCGGACCAGTTGCAGCGTCACGACTGGCCGGGCAACGTGCGCGAGTTGCGCAACGCGATGGAGCGAGCGGTGGCGCTCTCGCGAGGGCCGCGTGTGGAATTGGAGGACCTGCCCGAGGACGTGAGGACCGCGCTGCCCACGCCCGCGCTGACGGGGGAGGTGCGCACGCTGGAGGAGTTGGAGCGCGAGTACATCCTCGCGGTGCTCGCGCGCAACGGGGGGAACCGGACGCGCACTGCGCAGGAACTGGCGATTGGCGCGACCACGCTCTACCGCAAGCTCAAGAGCTACGAGCGCGAGACGCGCCGCCGCAAGCGGTGAGCCCGCTTCGCGCCTCGCTCAGGGACAGAAGCGGTGAATCCAGCGGTGCATGTCCTCGGGGTCCTGCTTGAGGAAGAGGAACCAGTTCGAGCGTTCTTCGTGGAGGAAGCGCTCGAGCAGCTGGCCAAGGGCGAGCAATTGGGGAGAAGGGCGCTCCTGCTGCTGGGTATCGATGGCCTCGGGCCACTCGCCGAGGGTGATGAGCACGCGCTCCCCTTCGAGTGGAGGCAAGGTCTCCAAGGACACGTCTGGAAAGGGCAGATGCCGCCGCAGGTTCTCGGGTCCTCCGAGCCGGCCCAGCAGCGGTAAGCCCAGGAAGGTGAGCCAGTAGGCGCCACGGGCCTGGGTGCCAATGTGCTTGCTGGTCTCCGCGAGTTTGTAGATATCCAGGCCTGGATAGCGATCCCGCAGCTCGCGCACTGTTTTGCGAGCCGAGTACCACTGCCCATCGGGGGCGACGAGCGCGAAGCTGGCATAGCCGAAGTTGAAGGGGAGCTCGCTCGCGAGCTCGAGGGCGAGGGCGCGCACGCGGGCGGGGCCGTGCTCCACGAGGTACTCGGTGGGAAGGGTGAAGCTCACTGCACAGGTCGCATCCCGGTCGTAGAGAAACGCCGAGTCGAGCCAGCGCCCTTCGTATTCGAAGTTGTAGCCGCCCGTCGTGTCGCAGTGCTCTTCCAGGAGAACCCCGCAAGCCACGGGCCAGTCACGTTCGAGCATCTTCTCGCGGATATGCTTCCAGCCCTTGTCGTCGAGAGGTTGCCAGTCTCCGTTGTGATTGGGGTACCAGCCCAGCGCCCCGGGTGGAATAGCACGGCGATACGTTTGCAGGGCTCGCCACACCGCATGTGCCACCGCTCCATGAGAGCGGCGCATGAAGAAGCAGATGACGACGCCGTCACGAGCCACCAGCTTGTCGTACTTCGTCTGAACTCGAAGGGAGGGAAGGCGCTCGCTCATTTGATCTCTTGTGGCGTGAGTAGCAGCGTCTCGCCACCCAGTGCCTTCTTGTAGATCTGTCCTTGGTTTTTGCCGGGAAAGGCGCTCTTCGCGCCATACTGTGTCCACGTTGGCGGGTTGGATGGGGGGCAAGGGAACTTGAAGTCGAGAACGAGCACGGCCTGGAGGAGATTGTAGTCTGCGTGGAGGACGATGTCGGGCTTGATGGTGCCCCACAGCTCCCCGGTACAACGGTCCTTGATGAGCTGCTGCTCTTTTTCTCGAGGGATGGTCTCGAGGATCCCGCTGGCCTCATGGAAGCGGTAGCGCTGCTCGATGCTGAAGGGCGCGGGCCAGTGCTCGGTGAGAACCTCGCGAGCGCAGGCGAGGGCGAGGTCGTGCTTCTGCCGACCCAGGAGCATGGCCCGGGTGATGGGCTCGCTGCAGCCGTCCACGATCAGTTCCTCGCCGCATTCCTGGCGGGAGGGATCGCGGTCGCCGAAGAGCGGAGCGTTGACCTGACGCTCGGCCCGCTGGGCGCACTCCTGGAGGCGCTCCTCCAATTCATCCACCTTGTCCTCACTGCGGAGCACGAGGAGGAGCGCGGGAGCAATCCGGGCCAACGTGGAGGCCAGGGTCACCTGGGCCGCGGAGGTCCCCGTGGTGCCCAGCATGCTCGCGTGGCGAACGCGAGCCACGGACTCCGTGTCGAGACGCAAGTCGCCACGCGGCGGAGCATCGAAGCGTTGGGGGCCGGTGGCGCACGCGCCGAGCAGCAGGCTGGTGAGGAGGAGACTCGCAAGGCGCCAGCACGCGCTCCGGCAAGGGCACAGCCTGTCTGCATTCAGGGGCATGGGAGGGGCACTCTAACCCCCATCCCGTCTACATCCCGTCCAGCAGGCCCATCCGGTCCTTGATGCGCAGCACCCGCCGCACCGCCGCGTCCAATTGCCCGGCCATCTTCGGCTCCGACTCCGCCAGCTTCGTCAGGATGCCGAAGTAGTCCAGCCCTCCCGACCAGTCCGGCGGCTCGGTGGTGAGGATGAGATCGTTCCCCGCGAGGAATGCCCGGCGCACCACTTCCTCGCGCTCGGTGCCGAGGTGCTCGGCCAGCGCGCGGATGGCCACGTCGTCCGTCACCGAAATCCATCCGCCCTCGTGCGCCATCGCCACCAGCGAGGGCTCCAGAATCGCGGGTGCCGCGCCGAACTTCTCGTAGACGATGTTCGACATCATCACCCCGCCCAGGAATCGCTCCGCCGCCCGGAACGCCGAGGCCTCCTGCCGCACGCGCTCCACCGTCCAGTCCGCGATGGCTCGCACGTGGTCCGAGTCCGCGTCCAGGTCCCCATACCCCGGGAAGTGTTTGCCAATGGAGACCACCCCCGCCTTCGCCAGCCCGCGCGCGAAGGCCGTGGCCTTCTGCTTCACCACCTCGGGGTCTCCGGAGAACGCGCGCCCGTTGCGCGACATGTGCCCCGCGGGCGCCACGTCGAACACGGGCGCCAGGTTCATGTTCAACCCCACCTCGCGCATCGCCTTGCCCACGCGCACGCCCCACGCCTCCACCTCGGCGTCCTCCAGCAGGGCCATGTCCTTCGCCAGCGGGAGCTCCTTGAGGGCCGGGTGCCGGCTCAGCCGGTTGAAGCCGCCTCCCTCGATGTCCACCGCGAAGAAGGGCGGAATCCGGGCGCGCTCGCGCGACGAGCGGATGCGCTCCTTCGCCGCATCCAGCTTCTTCAGCGTCCCGCCCACGAACAGCACCCCGCCCACCTCCACCGGGTTCTCCTTGCCCACCTGCGGATAGGCGAGCAGCAATTGCCCCACCTTCTCGCGCAGCGTCAGCGATTGGAGCACGCGCTCCACGCGGGCCTCGTCGGGCACGCGGTCATGGAAGCCCCGAGTCTTGCCCGCGGCGGAGGACTCGCCCGCCACGGCGCACAGCACGAGCATCAGGAAGATGAGCGATGAACGAAGCACGCCTCGCATGGCCGCGCAGTCTTCCACGGTGGCGCCCCGAGGGCCCGGCGGATTCACCGTCACCCCGTGGCATGTCCGTCCGGGAGGACAGCGGGCGGCCGGGTTCGGTTCAGGAGCCGACGACCTCGTCGTAACCCCGGCCCCGGAACTCGAGCAGGCAGAAGCCATGGCCGAAGGGGTCGGCCATGTTGGCCATGCGGCCCCACTCGCGCTCCTGGATGTCTCTGTCGAGCGTGGCGCCCGCGGCCCGCGCCCGCTCGACGACGGCGTCGAGGCCGGTGACGGTGAAGTCCAGGTGCACCGGCGTCCAGTGCCGGCGGTAGTCGCGCACCGCGGACGTGGCCGCGCTGGCCGGGCTCCCCGCCGGCCGGGCGAGCAGGTCGATGGGCGATGAGGCCCCGAGCAACTCGGCCCACTCGGAGCCCTGCCGGCGCCCGAGCTTCAACCCGAAGACGCCAGTGTAGAAGGCGATGGCCTTCTCCAGGTCGTCGACATCAACGCAGGCGCGCAGCTCGAGCATGGTCCCGGAGGGCGAGGGGGATTAGCGGCCCACGGCACTCGCGGCCAACGGCTTGAAGCGCACCACGAGGAACGGGGGTTGGACCGTGCTGTTGTTCTGGTTCAGCATCCCGTGCCGGTTCAGTTGGTTCACCGTCACGTAGAAGTACCCGTCCGGCCCGTAGCTCAGCCCGTCCGGCCAGTGCAGCAGCTCGTCCTGGATGTAGATTTCGTAGGGGTCGTCCGGCCTCGTCACGCCGATGGCCCCCGCCCCCAGGTCGGTGATGTACAGGTTGCCCGCCGAGTCGATGTTCATGCCATCGCTCACCGCCTTCTGTCCGTAGGCCTTCACCCGTTTGCCGAGCTCCTCCGTGGACAGCTTCGGGTCCAGCACGTCCTCCATCCGCACGCGCCACACCGTGCGCCCGTTCATCGAGCCGAAGTAGAGCCACTCGCCTTTCGGGTCGAGCGCGATGGGATTGAGACCCAGCCGGGGTTCCTCCTGCTTGCCCTGCTTGCCGGCCACGGTGATGTGGCGGCCCTCCACCACCAGCGGCACGTCCTCGGGCTGGAGGACAGGATGGCCCTCGAGCACGCGCCGGCCCTGGAGCGTCTTCAAATCCACCACCACCAGCGCGGGCATGCTCTCTCCCACCAGGTCTCCCCGGCCCATGTCCGCGAGCACCGCCACGCCCCGGTCCGGATCCACCACCAGGTCCTGCAGGAATGAGTTGGACGCCGCCACCGGAGGCCGCAGTGGAACCGTCTTCTCGAGCCGCTCGCCGCGCGTGTTCCAGCCCACCAGCTGCGCGCCCTCGCCGCCGCCCTTGCCGTTGTCCAGAATCCACAGCACCCCGTTCTTGTCCGCCTCAATGCCAATCACCGTCTGGAGCCCCACGCCGTCCGGGCCGGGCGCTCGGGCCCATTGCTCGGTGGGGTAGGGGCGCGTCGTGCCTCCCGGCAGCAGCTCCACCACCGCGTACTTCGGCGCGCCGAAGGGGTGCTCGCTCAGGAAGATGCGGCCCTCGGGGGTGATGGCGATGTTGCCCGGCGTCTGCTCCAGGCGCGCCACCACCTCCAGCCCCGAGGGACGCTTCTCCAACGCGGGGAAGCGCTCGTGCATGGCCGCCGCTCCGCGCTCGTCCTCGATTCCCTGCCGGGCCGTCTGGGATGCGGACTCCGCGCCGGAGGACGTCTTACCGCTCGTGGCACAGCCCGCGGCGAGGAGCCCCACGAGCAGCAGCGCCCGGGGCCAGCAGGATTTCGACATGGTTCGAACCTCCGAGAGGGAACGGAGGCGCACCTTACGCGCGGGCGTCTGTCCGAGGGCATGGGACAGACAGGCAATGTCCGCTCGGAGGCTCCGGTCTGGTTTCCCGCGAACTGGTCCGATGGTCGTACCAGTCCGTGAAGAATGCGACCGGGAGGCTCAGCCCCCCTGGTCCGCGGCGCGCTCCTGGGGACGCTGCGCGGGAGGGCGGGCCGTGGGCATCAGTCCGGCGTCGTCGGGCACCGGGCTGCTTCCATCCGTCGTCCGGCGGGGCGCGGCGGCGGCGGGGGACTCGGGCTCCTGTGTCTGCGTCTGCGGCCCCTTCAGCTTCGCGAGCGCCTGGTGGGCCTCGTCCGAGCGCGGGTGCAGGGCCACGGCGCGCTCCAGCCAGCGCAGCTGCTCCTCGGGCCTGCCGCGCTTGCCGGCATGGGCCGCCACGCGGAGCAACTCCTCCACGTAGTCCGGGTGCAGCGCCGCGCTCGTGGTGCCCGCCTCCAGCGCCGGCCAGAGCGCCTCGGGGTCCTTCACCTCGTCCAGCCGGACGCGCCGCAGCTCGGACACCTCCGAGCGCCGCCACACCTCGTCGAAGTGCTTCACGTCCTCTTGCAGGGACTGGCTGAAGCGCAGCGCGGCGGGGCAGGGCACCTGCTCGCACGCGGCGAGGTAGTCGGTGAAGAAGGCGAGCGCGCCTCGCGCGGGGTACTCGCTCAGCTTCCCGGCGCCGAGTGTCTTCTCCAGCGTCCGCGCCATGCTCGCGCCCACGCGGATGAAGAGCGAGCCCGCGCTCGGCTGGTGCGCGCCCTTCACGCGCTCCAGCGCGGCCTTGGGGTCCTGTGCAATCGCGCTCCGGTCGAGCAGCGCGGACACCTGGGTGAAGGCCTCGGCCTCGTCGCCCGGCTCGGGGAGCGCGCCCGGCCCCCGGGTGGCCCACTGGTGGTACGCGAGCCCGTAGGTGAAGAGGCGCGCGAGGCCCTCGTGCACCACCGCGTCCACCGGGTCCACCACGTGCGTGTCCCGGCGTACCTGCCCGTCCTCCAGCAGCACCTCGAGGATGCGCGTGGACACGCGCCGCAGCCGCTTCGCGTCCCCCTCCAGGTTGGTGGCCAGCGCGATGACGGTGTCCTCCGCCGGCAGCATCACCAGCAGCGTCGTCGTCTCGGGCTGGCCTCCGGCGTGCGCCACCATGTAGTGGCCTCGCAGCGGGTACGTCGCGAAGCCCATGCCGTAGTCGGTGAGCTGGCCCTCGCGGGTGCTCATCGAGCTCTCCATCATCCGCGCCGTCTCCGCCGGCACCAGCCGGTGCTGGAGCATGGCCTGCCCGAAGGCGAGCAGGTCCTCCACCGAGGCGCGCGTGCCTCCGCCGCCGAAGCGGCTGGAGACGTCGAGGTAATGCGAGGGGACGAGCTGTCCCTTGTGGATGCGGTAGCCGAGCGCGTGCTGCTTGTCCCGGGTGCGGTAGTCATCCAGCGCCGCGTGGCGCATGCCGGCCGGGCCGAAGACGTGCTCCTTCAGGTAGGCGCCGTAGCTCTGGCCCGAGGCCGTCTCCACGGCGGCGCCCAGCAGGTTGTAGCCCCACGTGGTGTAGACGAACTTCGTGCCGGGCTCGGAGACGAGCGGCTTGTCCGCGAAGAGGGCGAGCGCGCCCGCGGTGTCCAGGTGGCGCGTGTTCTCCGAGGCCTCGGGGCCGTCGTAGTGCGACACGCCGCCCAGGTGGCCGAGCAGCTGGCGCACGGTGATGGGCCACTGTTTCTCGGGCCAGGCGGGCACCCGCGTGCGGATGTCCGCGTCGAGGTCCAGCTTGCCCTCGCGCACCAGTTGCAGCACGGCCACGGCGGTGAAGGACTTGGTGATGGATGCCATCCGGTACGTCGTCCGGGGCGTGGCGGGCAACTTGTGGGCAAGGTCTCTCAGCCCATAGCCGGCCACCCAGCGCATGCCGCCGTGCACCACGCCCACCGACAGCCCCGCCTGCGTTCCCTTGGCAAGCTCGGCGCGCATGAGGGCCTCCAGCGCGCGTTGCGTCTCCGCGGGGAAGGGCGCTTCCTGGCTCTTCGCCGCGGTGGCGGGGGTGGCGCGCGTGCGGGCCTGCGCGGGGCGGGCCGCGGCCGGCGCGTTGCTTCCGAGGACGAGGAGCGCGACGAGGAGCGCCCTCACCGGGTGTCCTCCGAGGCCTGGAGCGGCGCCGAGAGGGCGGCCTGCCGCCGCGGATCCCCGGCGTCCACCCACGCGCGCAGCAGCGCGTCGGTGAGCAGCTGGCCGAGCAAATCCAGCCCCTGGCCACGCGGGTGCACCAGGTCCTCGTGGACGAGCCCCGCCTGGACGAAGCGCGCCAGCGAGCCGGAGCCGCCCATGGCGGAGAAGATGTCGAAGAAGGCGCAGCCCTCGTTCAGGGCGATCTGCCGCTCGATGGCGAGCACCTCGTCGAGGTACGGGCGCTGGGTGAGCTTGTTCGGCCCGTTGCCTCCGCGCACCGCGTCGATGGGGCCCACCACGAGGCACGCGCTGCCCGGTGCCGCGGCGCGCGAGCGGCGCACGAAGGAGCGCAGGCCTTCCTCCACCTCGGCGAGCTTCGAGCGGCCCCACTCGAGCCGCTTGGCCTCGTTGCCCCCGAGGATGAACAGGAGCAGGCGCGGCGAGCGCTCGGCGAGCTGGGCGCGGAAGATGTCCTCGCGCGCGCGCAGGAAGAGGTTCGCATCCGAGGAGGGCACGCCCAGCGTGTCGAGCACGATGCCGGGTTTGTGGTGCTGCAGCACCACGCCGAGCACCACCGCGCCCTTGCCCTCGGCCACCACGTCCAGCGTGTGCGCGCCCTCGGGCAGGTCGAAGGAGAGCGTCTGCGCCTGGCCGCTGCCGTGGGGCTCGGCGCGGGCCAGTTCCTTGCCATCGACCTGGATGGACAACCGGCCGGCGCGGGGCACGTCGAGCCACCACAGCGTGCCGTGCGGCTCGCCCTGGAGCGTGAAGCGGCTGCTGGCCCTCGGGGCGGTGGTCTGGTGGTAGATGCCGGTGACGCCGAAGGGCAGCTCGGCCAGTTTCAACTCGCCGAGGGTACGCGCCTCCCAGCCGCCGCGCGCGAAGCCAGCGCGCACGCGGGGCCCATACGGCGCGAGCCGGTCCACGTAGAGCACGCCGCGCCCGCCGTTCCCGAAGGTGGCCCCGAGCTCCTCGCGGACGACGTCCACGATGCGATCTCCGGCGATCAGCGAATTGCCGAACGCGGAGATGACGGCGGGCGAGGAGGCCGTGCCGGAGGAGAGGGCGTCGAGGGACTCGAAGAAGGGGGTGAGCGCGGTGCGCGAGCAGGAGGCGCCGGACTGAGCGACGCAGGGGTTCTCCAGGCGGGGCTCACGGGCGCCGAGCTTCTTGCCGAGCTGGTACAGCCTCTGGGCGCGGGCCGAGGGCCTGGGCAACGCACGGCTGACGGCGGGCGCGGGGGTGGGGAGCGGGGGCGTGGCAGCCGGAGCCTGGGCGGACGCGAGGGCCGGAGCCTGCGCGGGGGCCGGAGCCTGCGCGGCCGTGGGGGCCTGGGCGAGCCGGAGCTGACGGCTCCGCGTCGAGCGCGCGGACCGCGTGGGGCGGGCCGCCGCGACATCACCCAGCAGCAACGGAAGGACGAAGAGCACCCACCGCCAGCCCCGTGCAGCGACGGGCCGGTGACATGGAGAGGCCGGCTGATTCATGCGGCTCGCAACTCTAGACGAAGTCTCCGGACCCCGACAGGAACCGGCCAGCCCGAGGAGCCGAGGGCCCGTCCGGCGCTCGCCTGCCCGCCCGTGCCGTCCGTTTTTTCCATGCGCACTGAAGGAGAAGTCGCGTTCCCTCACAGCGGAGGCACCATGCGAATCGTCGTCATCGGCGCAACGGGCACCATCGGCCGCGAGGTCGTGCGGGCCCTGTCCGGCAGGCACGAGGTCCTCGAGGTCTCGCGGAAGGGCGGGAGCTACCAGGCGGACATCACCTCGAAGGAGTCGCTGGAGCGGCTCTTCAAGGCGGTGGCCCCGTTCGACGCGCTCGTCTCCGCGACGCCCAGGAGCCGATGCAGGGCTCGGCGGCCGTCAGCCTGGTGAACGCGGTTGAAGGCTTTCAACATGAAAGGCATTGCCGGCATGCCCGCCACCGGCCACGTCATCGACGCCCGGAAGCTCGCCGGGCCGGGCGCGTGAGGGCGTTGCGAGCAGGGCGGCTCGACGCTTGCCCGGAGCGCGGCTTCACGTAGCGTGGGGCGGAGGTGGGCACGTGCCCCCTCGACACCTCGCACCAGGAGCGGACCATGACGCCAGAAGAGGAAGTGCTGCTGCGCACCGACCGGGAATTCAACGCGGCCACGCAGGCGCGCGGCGGCGAGGGCTGGGCCGCCTACTTCTCCCCCACCGGCGTCATGCTGCGCGCCACGGGCCACATCATCGGCCCCGAGGCCATCCGCGCCACCATGACGCCCGTGTTCGCCACCCCGGGCTTCTCCCTCACCTGGGAGCCCCAGCGCGCCGAGCTCTCCGCTGGCGGGCGGCTCGGCTTCACCACCGGCCGCTACCTGCGCCGGAGCCGGGACGCCTCGGGCGCCGTCGTGGAGTCCCGAGGCACGTACATGAACTTCTGGGAGAAGCAGCCGGACGGCTCGTGGAAGGTGAGCGCCGATGTCGGCGACCCGGACGGCGCCTGAGTCACCCGGCCTTCTCGCGCACGGCCTCGAGTCCGCGCGGCGGTGACTCCAGCACGCGCGCCAGCGTCCGGGCCAACGTCGCGACATGCGGGGCCCGCAGCGCCGAGTAGTGATCTCCGGGCACCTGCGTCATGTCCACGCGCTCCACCAGCGCCGCCCAGCCCCGGTCCGGGGCCTCGGGCTCTCCCACCTCGGCCTCCTGGCCCCGCAGCAGCGTGAGGGGCAGCGGCAACGGGCGCAGCGCGTGCTGGTAGAGGGCGCGCGCGTTGCCGGTGAAGACGCGCTGGAGCCGCCGCAGCTCTTCCGCCGGCAGCGCCTCGGGCGGCCCCACCGTCTGCGCGAGGTTCGCCGTGAAGAGGGCCTCGAGCACCGCATCGTCCTCGATGCGCGTGCCCTGCGCGTAGGACGTGGGGCTGGGCTCGATGAAGACGAGCTGCTCCACCTCCTCGCCCTGCTGCCGCAGCACGCGCGCCATCTCGAAGGCCACCACCGCGCCCATGGACCAGCCTCCCAGCCGGTAGGGCCCCCGGGGCTGCACCGTGCGCAGCGCCTCCACGTAGAGCGCCGCCATCTCCTCGAGCGACTCCAGCGGCGGTTGCGCTCCCTCCAGCCCGCGCGACTGCAGGCCGTAGAAGGGCTGCTCGGCGTCCAGGTGGCGCGCCAGCTCGGCGTAGCACAGCACGTTGCCGCCAATGGGGTGCACGCAGAAGAAGGGCCGCCGCGAGCCTCCCGCGCGCAGCGGCACCAGCACGTCCCCGCTCGCCAGCGCCAGGCGCAGCCGCGACATCGGCTCCTCCGGGTGCCCCACCGCCCACGTCAGCAGCGCCCGCAGGTGCTCGGCCATCCGCGCCGCCGTGAAGGACTCGAAGAGGTCGCCGCTGTACTCCAGCACTCCGCCCAGGCCCTGCTCGTCCTCCCACAGCGCCAGCGTCAGGTCGAACCTCGACGAGTGCCGCTCCACGTCCACGAAGCGCATCGACAGCCCCGGCCCCATGGGCTGTGACGTGGGCGCGTTCTCCAGAACGAACATCACCTGGAAGAGCGGCGAGCGGCTCGCGTCGCGCGTGGGCAGCACCGCCTCCACCACGCGCTCGAAGGGCACGTCCTGGTGCGCGTACGCCCCCAGCGTCACCTCGCGCACCCGGCCCAGCAGCTCGCGGAAGCTCGGGTCCCCGTGCAGCCGCGTGCGCAGCACCAGCGTGTTGACGAAGCAGCCCAGCAGTCCCTCCAGCTCCGGCTGCGCCCGGCCGGCGATGGGCGAGCCCACCGACACGTCCAACTGCCCCGAGCTCGCCGACAGCAGCGTCTGGAAGCCCGCCAGCAGCGCCATGAAGAGCGTCACGCCCTCGCGCTGGCACAGGGCCTGGAGGGACCCGGACAGCTCGCGGCCGAGCCGCACGGGCACGCGGCCACCCCGGAACGAGGGCACTGGCGGACGCGGCTTGTCCGTGGGCAGCTCCAGCGCGGCCGGCGCTCCCGCCAGTTGCTCGCGCCAGTACGCCAGCTGCGACTCCAGCACCTCTCCCTTCATCCACTGGCGCTGCCACACCGCGTAGTCCGCGTACTGCACCGGCAGCGGCGCCAGGCGCGCCGGCTCGCCCGTGGAGAAGGCCTCGTAGAGCGCCGACAGCTCGCGGATGAGGATGCCCGAGGACCAGCCATCCGAGATGATGTGGTGCATCGTCACCACCAGCAGGTGGTGGCGCTCGGCGAGCTTCACCAGCAGCGCGCGCAGGAGCGGCGCCCGCGTCAGCTCGAAGGGGTGCTCGGCTTCCTCCTCCGCCAGCATGAGGGCCTCGCGCTCCCGCTCGGACTCGGGCAGGCCGCGCAGGTCCACCCGCCCCAGCGCCGGCTCCACATCCGAGAGGAGCGTCTGCCTCGGGCCCTGCTCGTCCTCGGTGAAGGTGGTGCGCAGGCCCTCGTGGCGCCGCATCAGCGCCTGCATGGCGAGCACCAGCGCGCGCGTGTTCAACCGGCCCTCCAGCCGCAGCGCCGCGAGGATGGTGTACGCCGTGCTGTTGGGCTCGAAGCGGTCGAGCACCCACAGCCGCTGCTGCGCGAAGGACAGGGGCAGGCGCTCCGTCCTCGGCACGGGCAGCAGCGGCGGGATGACGGACAGGGCGCCGCCGCTCTCCCGCGCCTCGTCCACCCGGCGGGCGAGGGCCTCCAGGGTCGGGGCCTCGAAGAAGGCGGCGAGCGGCAGCTCGAGCTTCAGCGCCGAGCGCAGCCGCGACACCACCTGCGTCGCCAGCAGCGAGTGGCCTCCCAGCTCCAGGAAGTGGTCCTTCGCGCCCACCTGCTCCACGCCGAGCACCTGCCGCCACAGCCCGGCGAGAAGCTCCTCGGTGGGCGTGCGCGGCGCCTCGTAGGGCCGCGGGCTGGTGCGCCCGGCGGCGGGGGCGGGCAGGGCCTTGCGGTCCACCTTGCCGTTGGCGTTGCGCGGCAGGGCCTCGAGTTGCACGAAGGCCGCGGGCACCATGTACTCGGGCAGCGTGCGGCGCATCCAGTCGCGCAGCGCCTCGGGGGACAACCCGGGGGACGCGCTCCCCTCACCCCGTCCCTCTCCCGGAGGGCGAGGGGTGCCGGGCACCGTGTAGGCCACGAGCCGCTTGTCTCCGGGCACGTCCTCGCGCACCACGACGACGGCCTCGCGCACTCCCGGGTGCCGCTGCAGGCAGCTCTCCACCTCGCCCAGCTCGATGCGAAAGCCTCGCACCTTCACCTGGTTGTCATTGCGGCCCAGGTACTCCAGCTCCCCGTCTGGCCGGTAGCGCACCCGGTCTCCCGTCCGGTACATCCGCGTCCCCTCCGCCCCGAAGGGACACGGCAGGAAGCGCTCGGCCGTGAGCTCCGGCCGGTGCAGGTAGCCCCGCGCCAGTCCGTCCCCCGCGAGGTACAGCTCTCCGGCCACGCCCACCGGCACCGGCTCCAGGTGCTCGTCCAGCACGTAGGCCTGGGTGTTGGAGAGGGGCCGGCCAATGGTGATGGGCTCTGCCGGCCGCACGCGCACCCACGTGGAATACGTCGTGTCCTCCGAGGGCCCGTAGAGGTTGTACAGGTCCTTCACCGTCGGCACCGCGTACACCTGGCGCGCGAGCGGCTCGGGCAGGGGCTCTCCGGCGAGGTTCACCGTGCGCACCGAGCCCGGTAGGGCCCCCAGCCGCAGCAGTTGCGCCAGGGCCGAGGGCACCGTGTTCACCAGCGTCACCTCCGAGGCCTGGGGCAGCTCGGCCAGGTGCAGCGCGTTGCGGGCGACGAGGACGGTGCCTCCACAGCTCAACGGGGCGAACACCTCGAATACCGAGAGGTCGAAGTTGAGCGAGGTACAGGCCAGCACGCCGCGCAGCGACTCGGGCGGGAAGGTGGCCAGGGCCCACGAGAGGAAGGCCACCGCGCTGCGGTGCGTAATCGCCACGCCCTTGGGCCGTCCGGTGCTGCCCGAGGTGTAGATGAGGTAGGCGAGGTTCTCCGGGTGGAGCGCGCCGGGCGGAGGCGAGTCGGGCAGCTGCGCCAGGGACTCGGGCAGGGCGTCCAGGCACACCACCTCGGCCTCATGCGGAGGCAGCACCTCGCGCAGGTGCGAGTGCGCCAGCAGCGCGGGGCCCCGGGCGTCCTCGAGCAGGAAGGCGAGCCGCTCGCGCGGGTACGTGGGATCGAGCGGCACGTAGGCGCCGCCGGCCTTGAGGATGGCGAGCATGCCCACCACCATGTCGGCGGAGCGCTCGACACACAGGCCGACGCGCACCTCGGGGCCCACGCCCAGCGAGCGCAGGTGCCGGGCGAGCCGGTTGGCGCGCGCGTCCAGCTCCCGGTAGGTGAGGCGCACCGGGCCCGCGCTCACCGCCACGGCCTCGGGGGTGCGGCGGGCCTGCGCCTCGATGAGGTGGGGGATGCTGGCCTCGCGCTGGAAGTCCGCGGCCGTGGCGTTCCACTCCACCAGCACGCGCTGGCGCTCCGCGGCGGTGAGGCGGGGCCGCTCCGGCTCACCCCTCTCCCCGGTGTCGAGCGTGGCGTCCTCCGCGCGCAGGGGGAGGACGGGCAGTCGCTCGCGGCGCTTCGCCCCGGGTGCGCGCTCCGGCTTCCTCGCGCCGCCGGAGCGCAGCTCGTCCACCCGCCGCGCCACCTGCTGCACGGTGGAGTGTTGGAAGAGCTCGCGCACGGGCAGCTCCACGCCGAAGCGGGCGCGCAGCCGCGCGACGATCCGCGTGGCCATCAGCGAGTTGCCACCCAGCTTGAACAGGTCGTCCCGCGCGCCCACCTGCTCCACGTGCAGCAGCTCCGAGAAGAGCGCGGCGACCTCGGCCTCGGTGGGCGTGCCCGGGGCGAGCGGCACCTCGTCCGGGCGCTCGAGCCTCGGCGCGGGCAGGGCCTTGCGGTCCACCTTGCCGTTGGGGTTGAGCGGCAGGGTTTCCAGCACCACGAGCGCCGAGGGCACCATGTACTCGGGCAGCTTCTCGCGCAGGCGGCGGGTGAGCGCGCCCGGGTCCACCGCCGCCGCGCCGCCGCGTCCCACCACGTAGGCCACCAGCCGCTTGTCGCCGGGCACGTCCTCGCGCGCCACCACCACGGCCTGCTGCACGCCCGGGTGCTGCTCCAGCGCGGACTCGATTTCCCCCAGCTCGATGCGCAGGCCACGAATCTTCACCTGGAAGTCGGCGCGGCCGAGGTACTCGACGTTCCCATCCGGCAGCCAGCGCGCCACGTCGCCCGTGCGGTACAGGCGCGCTCCCGGCGCGTCGCTGAAGGGGTCCGGAATGAAGCGCTCGGCGGTGAGCCCGGGGCGGGAGAGGTAGCCACGGCCCACCTGCATGCCGCCGATGAACAGCTCGCCGGGCACGCCCACGGGCACCGGCCGCAGCGTCGCGTCCAGCAGCCGGATGGACGTGTTGGCCACCGCGCGGCCGATGGGCACCGAGCGCCGCGTCTCCCCGCGCACGCAGGCGTAGTACGTGACGTCCACGGCGGCCTCGGTGGGGCCGTACAGGTTGTGCAGCCCGGCCTGGGGCAGCCGTTGCAGACAGCGCTCGGCGAGCTCCAGCGGGAGGGCCTCGCCACTGCACACCACGCGCCGCAGCGAGGCGCAGCGCTCGAGCCCCGGCTCCTCCAGGAACACCTGGAGCATGGAGGGCACGAAGTGCAGGGTGGTGACGCGCGCCTCGGCGATGAGCCGCGCGAGGTAGGCCGGCTCCTGGTGTCCACCGGGCCGGGCCACCACCAGCCGCGCGCCCACCATCAACGGCCAGAAGAACTCCCAGACGGACACGTCGAAGCTGAAGGGCGTCTTCTGCAGCACCACGTCCTGGGGGCCCAGCGCGTACTCGCGCTGCATCCACAGCAGGCGGTTGCACACGGGGGCATGGGCATTCATCGCCCCCTTGGGCCTTCCCGTGGAGCCCGAGGTGAAGATGACGTAGGCGAGCGCGTCCGGCGAGGCGAGCGGAGGCGGCGCGTGCGCCGGGTGCGCGGCCACCTCGTCCCACTCAGAGTCCAGGCACAGCACCCGGGCCTCGTGCGGAGGCAGGCGCGGGAGCAGCCGCTGCTGGACGAGCAGCACGGCGGGACGCGCGTCCTCGAGCATCCACACCAGCCGCTGCGAGGGGTAGTCCGGATCCAACGGCACGTACGCGCCGCCGGCCTTCAGCGTGGCGAGCAGGGCCACCACCATCTCCAACGAGCGCTCCAGGCACAGGCCGACGCGCACCTCGGGGCCCACGCCCAGCGAGCGCAGGTGCCAGGCGAGCTGGTTGGCGCGCGCGTCCAGCTCCCGGTAGGTGAGCGCCTGTCCCTCGAAGACGAGCGCCACGGCGTCGGGTGTGCGCTCCACCTGGGCCTCGATGAGGGAGTGGAGGCACGCGCCGGCCGGCACGTCGGCCTTCTCCCCGTTCCACGCGTGCAGCACCTGCTGGCGCTCCTGGGCCGTGAGCAGGGGCAGCTCGGAGATGCGCTGGCCGGGGTCCTCGACGATGGCGGTGAGCAGCGTCCGCAGGTGCCCCACCAGCCGGGCCATCGTCGGGGCCTCGAAGAGGTCCGTGCTGTACTCGGCGCTGAGCCGCAGGCCCTCGGGCAGCTCGGTGACGTACAGCGTCAGGTCGTGCTTCGTCGTCCCGCTGTGCACGAGCAGCACCTGCATGCGCAGGCCGGCCACATCGAGCGGCGGCAGGGGCGCGTTCTGCAGGTTGAGCATCACCTGGAAGAGCGGCAGGTGGCGCGAGCTGCGCTCGGGTTTGAGCGCTTCCACCAGCTTCTCGAAGGGCACGTCCTGGTGGGATTGGGCCTCGCGTGCCGTCTCGAAGACGCGGCCGAGCAGCTCGCGGAACGTGGGATTTCCCGCCAGGCTGGTGCGCAGCGCGAGCGCGTTGATGAACAGGCCGATGAGGCCCTCCAGCTCGGCGCGCTCGCGGCCGGCCACCAGCGTGCCCACCGTCAGGTCCGTCTGTCCGGTGTAGCGGTGGAGCAGCACCTCGAAGGCGGCCATCAGCACGGAGAAGAGCGTGCGGCCCTCGCGCTGGGCGAGCGCCTTGAGGGCCTGGGTGAGCTCCGGCGAGAGCACCAGCGACTGGCGCAGGCCCTGGGAGCTGAGCGCGGGCGGGCGCGGCTTGTCCCCCGGCAGCTCCAGCACGGCGTTCGGGTCCAGCCGCGAGCGCCAGAAGGCGAGCTGGGACTCCAGCACCTCGCCGCGCAGGTACTGGCGCTGCCACCCGGCGTACTCGGCGTATTGCAGGGGCAGGGGGGGCAGGGGCGAGGGCCGTCCCTCGAGGAAGGCCGGGTAGAGGGCGGCCAGCTCCCGCACCAGCACGCCCATGGACCAGCCGTCGCCGATGGCGTGGTGCATGTTGAGCAGCAGCAGGTGCTCGCCCGGGCCCAGCCGGTACAGCACGGTGCGCACCAGCGGGCCCCGGCTCAGCTCGAAGGGCCGCCGGCCCTCGGCGGAGATGTGCTCCCAGGCCCGGGCCTCGCGCTCGGCCTCGGGGTGCTCCTGGAGGTCCACCAGGGACAGGGGCACCTCGACGCTCGGGGCGATGAGCTGTACGGGGGTGCCCTCCTGCTCCACCAGCGTGGTGCGCAGCGACTCGTGCCGGTTCACCAGCTCGCGCAGGGCGCGCTCGAGCGCCTCCAGGTTCAGCTCCCCGGTGAGCCGCACCGCCACGGGCATGTTGAAGAGGGGGCTGTCGGGGTTCCACTGGTCGAGGAACCACATCCGCTCCTGGGAAAAGGACGCGGGGGCCTGCCGGGCCTTGCGGGCCGCCTTGTCGCGCAGCAGCCGGGCCAGCTGTGCCCGCTTCTCTTCAGCAGTGGGAGCCATGTGTCTTCGATACCTCGTGGTGCTGACGTGCCGGCCGGACCGGTGACGGCAATGTGTGGGCTTGACGCCGGAGGACGCGCGGGCTGCTCAGCGCAGGTGTTCCTGGAGGAACTTGCGCGCCGCGTCGGGCACGGCGGAGATGCCCGCGGGGTGGGAGCCTTCCGCCCAGGCCAGCTCCGGTCCTCCCGCCTCGTTGCCCGCGGCGACCACCGAGGCGACGTGCTTGAGCAACTGGCCCGCGTCCACGCCGCGCTGGAGCACCTCCTGCGCCGCCGCGGTGACGACGACGACCGAGTCCCCCTGCGTGGCGGTGAGCACCACCGCGGCCCGGGCGTCCGCCTTGCGCAGCCCCTCGGCGAGCGTGCGCAGGTTCTGCGACGAGTCCTCCCCCAGGTGGCTGGCCACCAACAGGGTCTCGCCCAGCTTCGAGGCGCCCTCGAGCAGCTGACGGGCCTGCTGGGCCCGCTGGGCCCGGGCGGACACGCGCTTGTTGCGCTTCTCCTCGTGCACCTGCTGCTCCATCTGCCCGAGCCGCTCCCGCAGCTCGGTCAGCCGGCGCGGGGGAGAAGGCCAGTCCTCCAGCTTCTTCGCGAGCTCGGGAATGCGGGAGGCCCACTCCCTGGGCTCCAGCTGGGAGAGCGCCTCCAGCTCGGCGCGCAGCGACGCGAGCACTTCGTCGAGCTGGGCCACCGACTCGCGCGGGCTGAGGAAGGGCGGGGCGAAGGGCTCGGGGATGCCGTCGAAGCCCGCCACGTCCTCTCCGTCGATCTGCCGCAGGCGCGAGCGGACGACGGGCAGCAGGTTGTCGTTGGCCAGCTTGTGCACCAGCCGCCACCCCGCCCGGCGGTACGAGGGCAGGTGGGCGTCGTAGATGGCGTTGTAGCGGGGCACCGGCCTGTCCCCGCGCAGGCTCTTGAAGGGGTCCGCGCCGCCGCCCGTCTCGATGGCGATGCCCCGGTCGAACGCCTCCTGCATGAGCAGGTTGTTGAGCATGCGGTAGAGGCCGAGCTCCTGGGGAAGGGCCAGGTCGTAGCCGGCGGCGGGCGAGTAGAGGACGTCCCCCTTCACGTGGAAGCCGTAGAAGGCGTCGATGCGTCCATCCTTCACGAACAGGCGCCACTCAATCATCTCCCCGCGCAGGCTGGTCTCGAAGAAGGCGGGGGTGATGGGCGGGTTGGTCGAGTACTTCTCCCGGTTGAGCAGCCGGTACAGCTCGGCGAGCCGGGGCGCGCAGCCCGGCATCTCCCGGGCGTCCACGAGCCGGTAGCCGCTGGCCTCCAGCAGGCGCGAGTCCCGGCGCCGGTTCTCGCGCACCTTGCGGCCCGGCTCGATGCCGTGGGGCAGCATCACGCGGGTGTGCGTCATGAAGGCGAACGCATAGCCGTGCTGCTTCAGGTGGTTGCACAGCGGCGAGTGGGTGGCCGGGCTCAGCGCCGGGAAGACGAGGGCGTGCTGGGGGTAGCGCTCGGTGAGGAACGCGGTGAGCCGCTGTACCTGCTCGGCCGTGAGCGGGGCGCCCATGTTGCGCAGCGTGGGCCAGTTGTCGACGTGGACGACCTTGTTGATGCGCGAGGCCTGGAGCAACGCGCCCAGGCCCCACAGCGCGCTGCCCATGGTGAAGCGGGCCATGGGCTTCCAGTTGCCCGTCTTCAGGGCGGCGCGCTGGCTGCTGATGTAGCGGGCGAAGACGGAGAAGAAATACGAGTTGCCGTACTCGCCGTCGTTGATGGACAGCGGGAGGAGCAGGTCATCCAGCGCGAGCAGGCGCAGGCGGGTGCGGTCCTCGAAGAACGCGTGGGCGCCCTGCTGGAAGAGCGGCACGAGGAAGTCGCGGGCCTTGCGTCCCTCCTCGGTGTCGGGCCACGGGGCATCCGCGAGGGTCTTCTCGTCGTAGAGGTTCATGGGGGTTGGGTGGGTGTGCCGTTACGCGTTGCCGCCGAGGCGCGCCTGGAGGAAGTCGCGGGCCGCCGCGAGCGCCGCGTCGATGCCCTCGGGGCGCGAGCCGCCACCCCAGGCGATCTCCGGCGCGCCGCCGCCCTTGCCCTCGACGGCAGGGACGACGGAGGCCATGAGCTGGCCGGCGTCCACGCCGCGCTGCACCAGGGCGGGCGTGGCCGCGGTGACGAGCACCACCTTGCCCCCGCGCGTGGCCGTCAGCACCACCGCGGTGGCGCCGGCCGACTGCCGCAGGCTGTCCGCCAGGGCGCGCAGCTGCTGCGCGGACGCCTCGCCCTGGTGACTGGCCACGAGCAGCGCCTCGCCCAGCTTCGTGGCGCCCTCGAGCAGCTGCCGGGCCAGGTCGGCCGCGGGCGGGCCCTTGTCCGTCCGCGCCCGGGCGCTGGCCCCGCGCCGCTGGCTCTGCTCGAGCTTCTCCAGCCGCTCGCGCAGCTCCACCACGCGCCGGGTGGGTTGCTGCCAGTTGTGGAGCTTCTCCGCGAGCGGGGCGAGGGCGTGCGCCAGGGCCTCTCCCTCCAGCCGCGAGGCCTCCTCCAGCGCCCGCTCCAGCGAGCCCAGCTCCTGGCGCAGCAGCTCCACGGCCTCGCGCGGGCCGGGGAAGGGCGGGGCGAAGGTCTCGGGCACGTCGTCGAAGCCCACCACGTTGTCGCCGTCGACCTGCTTCAGCACGCCCTTGTTGGCCGACAGCATGGTGCCGTTGGCGAAGCGTTGCAGCATCCGCCACCCCGACTGGCGCCAGCCCGGCAGGTGCCGCGTGTAGGCGGAGCTGTAGCGGGGCATGGGCCTGTCGCCGCGCATGCTCTTGAACTGGTCGGCGCCCCCGCCCAGCTCCACGGCGATGCCGCGCTCCATCGCCTCCTGGATGAGCTGGTGCACCAGCCCCCGGTACAGCCCGAGCTCCTGCGGCAGGTTCACGTCGTAGCCGAACACGGGGGCGAAGAGCACGTCGTGGCTCACCGCGTAGGCGAAGAACCCGTCGATGCGTCCGTCCTTCACCGCGAGCCGGAACTCCAGCGTCCCGTCGCGCAGGGCCGTCTCGAAGAAGGCCGTCTCCATCCGCTGGTTCGTCGAGTACTTCTCCTCGTTGAGCGCCCGGTACAGCTCGGTCAGCCGGGGCGCGCAGCCGGGCATCTGCTTGCCGTCCACGAGCTGGTAGCCGCTGGCCTCGAGCATCCGCGCGTCGCGGCGCCGGTTCTCCCGCACCTGCCGGCTCACCTCGGCCTTGTAGGGCAGCAGCAGGCGGGTGTGGAAGGCATAGACGCTCTCGTAGCCGCACGCCTTCAGCGTGTTGAGCAGCGGCGAGTGCGTGGCCAGGCTCAGCGCGGAGAAGACGATGGCGTGCTCGGGGAAGCGCTCGGTGAGGAACGCGGTGAGCCGCCGCGCCTGGTCCTCGGTGAGCAGCCGGCCCATGTTGCGCAGCACCAGCCAGTGGTCCACGTACACGCACTTGTCGACGCGCACCGTCTTGAGCATCGCGCCCACGCCGTGCAGGAAGCCCCGCACCAGCCGCCCATACACCGGGCCCCAGTTGCCTCGCGCGACGGCGGCCACCTGCAGCGTCACGTAGCGCGAGAAGTTGGAGAGCATCGGCGAGTTGCCGTACTCGGCGTCGTTGATGGCCAGCGGGATGAGGTGCCCATCCAGCTCCACGAGCCGCAGCGTGGTCCTGTCCGACAGGAAGGCCGTGCTGCCCCGCTGCATCAGCGGCGTGAGGTAGGCGCGCGCGAAGCGCCCCTCCTCCGTGTCCGGCCAGGGCACCTGCGCCAGAGTGCTTGCGTCGTAGAGGACCATGAGAAAGTGAGGATCCCGCGATGGATGAGGATAAATCAACCCGGCACGGCCGGACCCGCCTCGGCGAGGGATTCCGGGGCCGCGTCCCGCTCGGGGAGGGCATCGGGGAGCTCGTCCTCCACGTTCCGGATGCGGGGGGAGAGATAGGACACGACGGTGTGCGTCACGATGACGGCGCCGATCACGACGAGCAGCAGCGCGAGGCCTCGCCCGGGGCCGGTGCCAATCACCCGCCCGACGGAGCCCGCCAGCGCGCCACCGGGGGCCATGACGGGCTCGAAGACGTAGTCGGACAGGGGCCCGGACAGCAGCGCGGCCAGTGGGGGAGCGGCCAGGCTGAGCATCCGCCGCACGGAGAAGACGCGCCCCTGCAGGCCGGCCGGCACCTTGCTCTGCCAGAGGGCCTGCATCGAGCTGAGGATGACGGGCGAGCACATCAGGTAGACGAACGCTCCGCCCGCCACCACCGCCGCCGAGGGAGGCAGCGCCGCCGCGAACAGCGCGAACGCCGACAGCAGGTAGAAGCCGAGCACGCCGTGGATGCGCCGCCGTGGTCCGCCCCACACCGTCATCAGCACGCCGCCCACCACCACGCCCACGCCGGCGAAGGACATGACCATGCCCAGCGTCGCCACGTTGGAGAAGCTCAGCACCAGCGGGGTGATGAGCACGATGACCAGGCCCGTGGTCAGGTTGAGCACCCCGATGAACAGCATGAGCTGGAACAGCCCGGGCCGGGTGCGGATGAAGCCCCAGCCCTCGGCGATGTCCTGCCGCAAGGACTTGCGCTCGGCCCGCTGCTCGGCGGGGGGCGGGGGGAAGCGCACGAACAGCAGCAGCGCGATGGACAGCGCGAAGGAGGCCACGTCCATCAGCACCACGCCGTGCAGCCCGATGCGTCCCAGCAGCTGTCCGGCCGTCAGGGGCGCGAGGATCTGCCCGGCGCCGTAGGCCAGCTCAATCATGCCGTTGGCGCGGCCCAGGTGCTGCTTGGGGACGAGCAGCGACGTGGCGGCGTAGCAGGCCGGCAGGTGGAACGCGCCAAAGCACGAGCCCAGGGCAATCAGTCCGTACAGGTGCCAGAGTTCCAGCTGCCACAGGCCCTTGTCACTGCCGAGCAGCAGCAGCCAGATGAGGGCCGCGGCGACGCCCGAGCCGCTCTCGGCGAACAGCATGGCGCGGCGGCGATCCCACCGGTCGATGAGCGCGCCGGCCACCGGGGCCAGCAGCATCATCGGCATGAAGTAGAAGAACTGGAAGAGCGAGTACTGGGTGATGGACCCGCTGCGCTGGTACATGAACGTACCGATGGCGAAGGTCGTCAGCCCCGAGCCGAACCAGGTGACCGCCAGCCCGAGCCAGGTCGCCAGGAAGGCCCGGGTGGGGCTCGTGACGGCGGGCAGCCTCATGGGCGCACCACCACCAGCGGCGTCATGCAGCCGCCCTGGGCCACGTTCACGATGGCGCCCCGCGAGAGGCGGGTGAAGAAGCCCTCCTGCCGGTCCCCGTTCCACACGAACGGGTTGAGGTCCGAGTACAGCTCCTCGTAGCGCACCTGCCCCGCGTCGTGGACGGGATAGCGCTCCAGCGAGAGCGGGGCGCGCTCCTGGACGATCCACCGCTCCTCCAGGGCCGCCTTCAACGTGGCGCTCCACGTCGCGTCATCCGTCTGCCAGCCCAGCGTCACGCCCGTGCCGCCGAACTCGGTGGCCGGCTTGAGCACGAGCTGCTCGCGGTGCTCGGCGATGAAGGGGACCAGGTCCACCTCCCGGCCGCCGTATGCCGTCTTTCCCTCGCGCACCACGCGCGTCCAGGGGATGTGGCGCACGAGCGCCTCGCGGATGTCCGGCTCGAACTGCCCGGTGTGCGCCAGCTCGCTCAGCGTGGCGAAGAGCACCTTGCTGCGCAGGAAGCAGGCGCGGAACAGCCCATTCAGGAAGTGCGCCGCGCCATCGGCGAGCGCCCGCATGACGGGGTGCTCGCGATCGCACCCCACGATGAGGCCGGCGAACCCGGCGGCCGAGATGAACGTGACGACGTCCACCCGGAAGTCCTCCACGTACAGCCGCCCGTCCCGGTACGACCACGCGTCCTCGGAGGTGACGATGCGGATGGGCAGGCCCGCGTCCCGGATGAAGTTCCGGTGCAGCTCCTCCTCGTCGGAGTCGTCCTCGCTGGGAGGCCCGAAGAAGGCGAGCTGCGGCACGTCGCTCCGTCCCCCGCGCGCGTGCTGGGCCTTGAGCGTCTCGGGGAGGCAGGGCGCCGTGCGCGGCAGCGAAATCTCATAGCGGCGCGCGAAGGCTTGCAGCACGGGCGTGGCGGCGAACACCTCGCCGAGGTTGTGCATGTAGACGTGGCCGCCCGGGTCGACGTTGTACTCGATGAACCGGATGACGCCGTCCGGACCGACCAGGCCGTCCAGGCGTCCGATGACGTTGGGCCGCGCGATGGCCGCGTCCACCGGCATCAGCAGCTCCTCCCACTCCTGGATGCCCAGCTCGCGGCGGAAGGGCTCGTCCACGCAGGCGCGCCGGTACAGCGTCTCCAGCGCCCGGGCCACCGCCACCGACGCGCGCTGGAGGTCCGCGTGCTGCTCCGGCGTGATGAAGCGCGGACGCAGCACCCGGTACAGCGGGCGCCCGTCGTAGATGAGCGTCCGCTCCTCGATGCTCCGGTGGAGCTGCTCGTGCGTGCGCTCGAGCACCTCGCCCCGCAGCAGTCCGTCGTAGAAGGAGACCGCTTCGGCCAGCGCGTTGCGTGACATGGAATTCCCGCTCAGAACGAGACGCCGGCCTCGAGCAGGCCGACCGAGTAGTGGAGGCCCAGCCCGGGGAAGTCCGACCCCGCGCCGATGCCGAGCTGGAGCACGGAGATCTGCACCTCTCGCAGGTCGAAGCGCACCGGCGCGAGCGTGACGCCCAGGGACACGGCGGGACCGGGGACGGGCTCGCGGTGCTCGGGCGTGAGGAAGCTGAGGTGCTCGCCGAACAGGCTCGTCACGGTGACCAGGGCCGCGGGGGCCCACGTGCCCCGGCGCTGCACGCCCGCGCCCACGCGCACCGAGGCCGCGTTCCCCAGCAGCGACAGGAAGCTGACGTCCGCCTGGAGGATGAAGCGGTCGTCCAGGGTGTCGCGCACGCCGAGCCCTCCGCCGACGCCGCCGATCGTCCGGGTGTCGGAGAGGTACGCCTGCGCGCCCGCCGTGGTGTAGAGCGAGAAGCGGTGGCCGGTGGCCACGGGCTCCTCGGCCCGGGCGAGGGTGGGGAGGGCCACGAGCCCGAGTCCCAGCGCGAGGAATGTCTTCGAAGAGCGCTTCACGGTGTCGGTCCCCCTGCCCAGTAGGAGATGGCGGCGGCGGCCACGCGGACGGCCTGGCCCAGCCGCACCGGATCCAACGTGTCCGGCGTGTCGGTCTCCGTGTGGTAGTTCGGGTTGCGGAACGGGGCGGTGTCGGTGAGGAAGACGGCCTTCTGGTGGTTGAACCAGAAGGGCAGGTGGTCGCTGAGCGTCAGGGCGAAGCCCATGGTGGCGGTGCCATTGGCCGGCGAGATGAGCGGCACCGTGTGCATGAGCTTCAGCGAGTCGCTGAGCGAGTAGGCCTGCGCGGCCTCGTGGCTGGAGTCGTCGTTGCCGATGATGGCCAGGAAGTCGCCCTGGCTGGGCGAGGGCAGGCCGGGCATGGACTGCTGCGAGCCCTCGGCGTCCGAGTAGTAGCCGATGCTGTCGAAGACGAGCGCGGTGACGACCTGGGTGCTCTTGCCCTCCTTCACGTACCGGTGGCTGCCGGAGATGCCGTACTCCTCCATGTCGAAGCCGACGAAGCGGATGGTGCGCTCGAAGCGGTGGCGCGAGAGCACGCGCGCCAGCTCCAGCAGGGCCACCACGCCACTGCTGTTGTCATCCGCGCCCTGCCAGAAGGCATCGAAGTGGGCGCCCACGAGGATGACCTCGTCGGGCTTCGTGGTGCCCGGCAGCTCCGCGACGATGTTGCTCGTGCGCATGCCGTTCTCGCCGAGCGACACGTCATCGGTGACGCGCAGCCCGTCCACGCCCACCAGCTGCGAGCGCACCCAGTTGCCCGACAGCGAGTTGGAGAGGTGGCACAGCTCGGGCCACTTCTCGCGCGTCTCCACGGGCGCGAGCGGCTCGCAGTCGATGGACTGGTCCGCGCCGTGCTTCCGCGCGAGCGTGAGCAGATCATTCCAGACGCGCTCGGGCTGGACCTCGTCGGTCACCGCCTGGAGGCGGGGGAGGTCGGCGCCTTCCAGCAGCTCGGTCGGAGCGCACGCGGTGCCGCCGAGGCCGAGGCCCGCGGCGAGCAGGAAGAGGGACGAGCGGAAGGGCGCGCTCACAGCTGCACCTCCACGCGAGCCAGTCCGAGGTTGAACCGCTGGGCGGTGCGGAAGGGCGGGCCAACGGGGCCCCATTGCACCTCGGGGCCGCCGAGCACGAAGCGGCCGAGGTGGAAGCGCAGGGGCGCGGCGTGGAAGGCGAAGTACAGGGGGCCGGAGACCAGCGCGTCGTTCTGCTCGTACAGCTCGACGCCCATGGGGATGCGGACGGCCTGGCGGGGCAGCGCGACGCGGCTGAAGCCCAGCTCCAGGCCTCCGGCGGGCTCCCAGACGCCCACGCGCGTGCGCAGCTCGCCCCGGGCGTAGAGCTCGAGCGGGAAGGTCGTATTGCGGGAGGGCAGGGCGTAGCGCAGCCCGCCTCCGACGAACAGGTGGCCGAGGAAGCGCTCGGTGCCGAGCGCCCGCAGGTACGCGGCGTCGAGCGTCATGGCGGGCTCGGAGTTCCGCCACAGGCCGAGCTGCTGGAAGCTGGAGACGCCGGCCGAGACACCCTGGGCCACGGGCGCGGCGGGCTCGGCCATGGCCGCCGAGGCGCACAGCAGGGCGCCCGCGAGGAGCCCTCTTGAATGGTGTACGTGCATGCGGGGAGGGGCGCTGCTTCGGAAAGGGGGGGCCCCTAGCCTGACCCATACGCCGGGCTCCACGCAATGGCGCGTCGGGTAGGGTCAGTCGCGTGCCTGGCGCTTGCGCGGGGAAGCGGCCGGGACGAGCGCGGCCTCGGGCGGGGCATCCGCGCGGCGCAGCACCTCGCCCTCCACCACGGTGGTGCCATCCGGTGACACGGGGTGCCCGAGCGTGGCGACGAGCTGGCGGTGCGTCTCCTCCAGCCGGCGGTGCATCGTGTTGAAGGTCTGCTGCGCGGTGCTGGGCATGTCCTCGGTATAGGTGAAGTACCAGCGCAGCGCGTCCAGGCACTCGTAGAACTGGTCCACCACGGACTGCTCGTGCACGGGCAGGTGCACCAGCTCCTGGAAGGTGGCCGTGCTGTAGCGGGTGGAGATGGTGCTGAGCATGGGCTCGCGGCTGCGCAGCCGGGAGAAGAGGGCGAACATCTCGCCCCGGCGCGCCTCGAGCCGCCGCATGATGTTGGCGGCATCGAGTGCAATCAGGTTGCGGACGCGGACGGTGGCCTCAGTGGCCTGTTTGCGGCGAGCCATGGTGCGCGAAGTCTACTTCTCCCCATTGCCGCTCATGCAACGCCCCGCCGCGGTTGATTCACGCGTGGCGCCGGGCGGAGAAAACGCGTCCATGGCCCAGCCGACCCGTACGCCGCCCAATGACCCTTCGTACGACCTGCTGCACCAGCGGGGACGCCATCCGCTCGATGCCCTCTTCAATCCGCGCGGCGTGGCGGTGGTGGGCGCGAGCGAGCGGGCCGGGAGCGTGGGGCGCACCGTCCTCCGGAACCTCATCCGCAACCCGTTCGGCGGCACCGTCTACCCCATCAATCCCAAGCGCTCGAACGTGCTCGGCATCCACGCCTGGCCGTCGCTCGAGTCGCTGCCCGAGCCGGTGGACCTCGCCGTCATCGTGACGCCCTCCACCACGGTGCCGGGAGTCATGCGCGAGTGCGCGAAGGTGGGGGTGAAGGGCGTCATCATCATCTCCGCGGGCTTCAAGGAGATTGGCCCCGAGGGCGTGAAGCTGGAGCAGGAGGTGCTTCGAATCGCGCGCGAGGCGGGCATCCGCATCATCGGCCCCAACTGCCTGGGCGTCATGAGGCCGACCACGGGCCTCAACGCCACCTTCGCCGGAGACATGGCGCGGCCGGGCAACGTGGCCTTCGTCAGCCAGAGCGGCGCGCTGCTCACCGCCATCCTCGACTGGAGCCTGCGCGAGGCGGTGGGCTTCAGCGCCTTCGTGTCCATGGGCTCCATGCTGGACGTGGGGTGGGGCGACGTCATCGACTACCTCGGGGACGACCCGCGCACGCGCAGCATCCTGCTCTACATGGAGTCCATCGGGGACGCGCGGGCCTTCCTGTCGGCGGCGCGCGAGGTGGCGCTGCACAAGCCCATCATCGTCATCAAGGCGGGACGCACGGCGCAGGCGGCGGCCGCGGCGGCCTCGCACACGGGCACGCTCACGGGCAGCGACGAGGTGCTCAGCGCCGCCTTCCGGCGCACCGGCGTGCTGCGCGTGGACTCCATCGCGGACCTCTTCTACATGGCCGAGGTGCTCGCGAAGCAGCCGCGCCCCGACGGCCGGCGGCTCACCCTCGTCACCAACGCGGGAGGCCCCGGCGTGCTCGCCACCGACGCGCTGGTCATGGGCGGCGGCGAGCTGGCCAGGCTGTCGGACTCGACGGTGGCGGAGCTCGATTCCTTCCTGCCCCCGGCGTGGAGCCACGGCAACCCGGTGGATGTCCTCGGCGATGCGGACCCCGAGCGCTACGCCAAGGCCCTGGGCGTGGCGGCCGCGGACGAGAACAGCGATGGCCTGCTCGTCATCCTCACACCCCAGGACATGACCGAGCCCACGCAGACGGCGGAGCGGCTCAAGCCCTACGCGAGGATTGGCAAGCCCGTGATCGCGAGCTGGATGGGAGGCTCGGAGGTGGCGGCGGGTGAGCGCATCCTCAACGACGCGGGCATTCCGACGTTCGGCTATCCGGACACGGCGGCGCGCATCTTCAATTACATGTGGCGCTACAGCTACAACCTGGCGGGCCTGTACGAGACGCCGGTGCTCACGGAGGAGGCCGAGCGGCGCGAGGAGGCCGAGGCGCTCATCCGCGAGGCGCGCGCGGCGGGCCGCCTGCTGCTCTCCGAGTACGAGTCCAAGAAGCTGCTCGCGGCGTATGGCATTGCCACGGTGGAGACGCGGCGCGCGGCCACCGGGGACGAGGCGGTGCGCGAGGCCGGGTCGCTGGGCTACCCGGTGGTGCTCAAGCTGAACTCGCAGCGCATCACGCACAAGTCGGACGTGGGCGGGGTGCGGTTGAACCTGGGCTCGGCGGCGGAGGTGCGCGAGGCCTTCGACGGCATCCGCCGCGAGCTGGACGAGCGGGGCCAGGCGGACGCGTTCGACGGGGTGACGGTGCAGCCCATGGTGCGGCTGGACGGCTACGAGCTCATCGTGGGCAGCGGCCTGGACGCGCAATTCGGGCCGGTGCTGCTGTTCGGCGCGGGCGGCACGCTGGTGGAGGTGTTCAAGGACCGGGCGCTCGCCCTGCCGCCGCTGAACACCACGCTGGCGCGGCGGATGATGGAGCAGACGCGCATCCACGAGGCGCTGCGGGGCGTGCGCGGGCGCAAGCCGGTGGCGCTGGGCGAGCTGGAGAAGCTGCTGGTGCGCTTCAGCCAGCTCGTGGTGGAGCAGCGCTTCATCAAGGAGGTGGACATCAACCCGTTGCTGGCTTCGGCGGAGCGGCTGGTGGCGCTGGATGCGCGCGTGGTGCTGCACGGCCCCGAGGTGACGGAGGAGCAGCTGCCCCGGCTCGCCATCCTGCCCTACCCGGTGAAGTACGTGGGGCGGTGCAAGCTGAAGGACGGGCAGGCCGTCATCGTCCGGCCCATCCGCCCCGAGGACGAGCCGCGCATGGTGGAGTTCCACAAGACACTCTCGGAGCAGACGGTGTTCCTGCGTTACGCGGGGATGATGAAGCTGGACCAGCGCGTGGCGCACGAGCGGCTGGCGCGCATCTGCTTCAACGACTACGCGCGCGAGCTGGCACTGGTGGTGGAGCGGGCCGAGGGCGTGAACCGCGGCGAGCTGCTCGCGGTGGGCCGGCTGACGCGGCTGCCGGGCACCGGGGACGCCGAGTTCGCCATGCTCATCAGCGACCCCGTGCAGCGCCAGGGCCTGGGCTCGGAGCTGCTCGGACGCCTGGTGCAGGTGGGGCGCGACTGGGGGCTGCGGCGGATTGTCGCGGACATCCTCATGGGCAACGGGGCGATGCAGCACGTGAGCCGCAAGCTGGGCTTCGACATCGTCCAGCCCGGCGGCTTCGGCGAGAGCGTGGTGAAGGCGGTGAAGGTGCTCTGACGGTGTGCTTCAGTCCGCGCTCAGGGGCGTCAGGTGCTCCTCGGCCGGGGCGGGTTGCAGCGGCAGCTCGACGGTGAAGGTGGCGCCCTCGCCCAGGCGGCTGTCCACGCGCACGCGGCCGCCCATGGCCTCCACCAACTGGCGCGAGATGTAGAGGCCCAGTCCAAGGCCCCCGTACTGCCGGTCGCTCACCGCGCGCTCGAAGCGGCCGAAGAGGCGTGGCAGGGCCTCGGGCGCGATGCCAATTCCCTCGTCCCGCACGGTGAGCCGCGCGAAGGCTTCCGTCTCCTCCACCCGCACGTGCACGGGACGGCCCGCCCCGTACTTCGCCGCGTTGGTGAGGAGGTTCACCAGTACCTGGTCCAAGCGCTGCGCGTCCCAGCGGCCGTGCACCGGCTCCTCGGCCGCCTGCAAGCCGCGGTACTCCTGAACGACGTGGCGGAGCAAGACGAGGTAGGCGAGCAGGCGGACCACATGGAAGAACCACCAGATGGACCCCCACAGGTGGCTCAGCCCGAAGAGCAGGCCCGCGACGCCAAAGAGGAGGCCGAGGTTGGCGAAGGCGAGGTCCTCGGCGCTCTCCTCCCGCCGGTAGCGCCTCAGGAAGAAGGCCGCCGAGGCGAGGAAGCCCAGGCCGCCCACCATGTTGATGAGCCGGGCCCACGGCAGATAGCCGCCGTCCTCGGAGAAGGCGCGGGGCCACGCCCAGGGCAGGAGGACGAAGAGCACGCACAGGGGCAGGGTGAGCAGGCCGACGGCGAGCGGAAGGTGCCGCGCGGCGCGGCCCCGGGTCCACCGCTCGGGCAGCCAGACGAGGGCGATGAGCAGGCCCCCGAGGAGGGAGGGCAGGGCACGGGACCAGAAGAAGCCGGGGCTGACGCGGATCCACGCGTGGGTAAGGTCCTGCATCCCCATGCATACCAGCGCCAGGAGCACCCATTGGAGATGCGCCCCCTGGACGCGGTAGCGGTGCCGCCAGAGCATCACCGAGGCCACCGCGAGGGCGATGGTTCGTGCACCCACGTGGCCTCGCCCGCCAGGAGTCGGAGGAGCAGCGTGACCAGCGCGGGCATCACGACGGAGAGGGCGATGGAGAGGGAAAGGGGGCGGGGGAGAGACACGCGGGGGACGTTCCCGGGAGAAGAGGGCGGCCCGCCCTGAATACCGCGCTTCACTCGCATGGATCTCCCAGGACCTCGCGGCAGTCCGGAGGCGAACTCGGACACGTCAACACGAAGACGGTGGCGGGACTTTCACGAGGGGAGACAGGCGGCCAGTGGCTCGGGATGTGGGCCGCGTGCATCCCGCCCCCGCTGCGCCGAGGCCCCCGGTCCCTGACCAGGCATGTGGGAGGCCATGGCTTCCGCCGGCCCGGTGTAGAAGGGGTGGACGCGGAGGCTGCTCATGGCGGACACGGGTTTCTTCAAGGGGTGGCTGGGGCCGTTCAAGCTCGTCAAGCGGTACACGCACCGGAGGCTGGTGCCGGGCATCCCCGAGGTGGGCCGCGTCTACGAGGCTCGCCATGTCCTCACGGAGAACCCGGCCCTGGTGGTGATACCGGGCGAGCGCGCTCCCGTGGAGCCCCTGGAGGAGTGGCGGGTGCGGCTGCGCGCCCAGGCCTTTCCTCCCTATTTCTCGCTGGAGGTGGAGCAAGCACCGGAATCCGGCCGGCTGTACCAGTTGCGCGGGATGCTCGAACTGCTCGGCTCGGCGATCGCCGGGCTGGTGTACCAGGACGAGGACGAGGCGCGCGCCCACCTCACGAGTCGGCCCATGGGATTCCTGGAGGCCATACGCAGGGACAGACGGTTTCGCCTCGCCGTGATTGGCTACGTCGTCTTGGTGGTGTGCGGGGTGTCCGTGCACCTGTTCTTCCGCTTCCACGTGGCGGAGCGGGCGGGGGACATTCCAGACGTGGGAAATGAAAAGCTCGTGCACGAGGCCGCCGAGAGCTCCGCGTCCGTGCTGGCCAACGAGGCCGCGGTGGATCCGGGACCCATCGCCTATCCCCTGCCCCAGAAGCCGTTCTCCAACCAGGCGAAGGCGCCCTGTGTACCCAACGAGGGCGAGGTGGAAATCAACGGCGGCTGCTGGATAGCACTCGAGAAGCGCCCGCCTTGTCACGACAAACAGGCCGAATACCGGGGCAAGTGCTACCTGCCGGTCGCGGCCAGCTCCCGGAACACGCGCGAGCCCCGATCCTTACGCCGGTAAACGATTCGTGGGTATCAGCGCTTGTTCCGGGGAACGGTGGGGGGGCGGGGGAGCTGGTACTTGGGCCGGTGAGGAATTTGCTCGCAGGGGAGTTTCTGGAACTCGACGGTGCCGCGCCCCTTCAGTAACTCCTGCACGGGGCGGATCTCCAGCTCGGAGCCATAGAGTTCGAGCGTGTCCCCGGTGGGGGGGAACTTCTTCATCTGGCCCGGATAGAGCCCGAGGCTGGTTTCCCGCTCCAGCCTGTCCCACAACTCGGCCAGTTCCCGCCAGATGTGCTCGGTATGATCTGGCGAGGAGAGTCGGATGGTGAGTCGGCCCTGTTCCGGAACTCTGAACCAGACGGGTTGGGTGAACAGCTCGGCGATGTCTCGCCCACAGTGACTGCAGCGCTCCTGATTGTCGGAGTAATAGCCGCAGTACTCACAGAAGAACTGCTGGTCACTCATGAGGCCTCCAGGAGATACGGCACCGCTCCGCCGTACTTCTTCAACATCTGCCGGTAGGTGTGGAGCTTCCAGTTCCTGGCCGTTCATCAGGCGCCCTCGTAAAAGGGGAGCCATGGCGAGCAGCCGGACCATCGAAGAGGGCCGCATCAAACGGCTCAACACCCACGAGCCCAAGGGCGGCGACTACCTCCTCTACTGGATGCAGCAGAGCCAGCGCGCCGAGTTCAACCCCGCGCTCGAGTACGCCATCCAACGCGCCAATGAGGCGAAGCTGCCGCTGCTCGTGGGCTTCGGGCTCATGGACGGCTACCCCGAGGCCAATGTCCGCCACTACCGCTTCATGCTCGAGGGACTCCAGGACACGCAGCGCCTGCTCGCGCGCCGGAAGATTCCCCTCGTGGTCCAGCGCGGCAACCCTGGCGAGGTCGCCCTGAAGCTCGCGCGGCATGCGGCGCTCGTGGTGTGTGACCGGGGCTACCTGCGGCACCAGAAGCAGTGGCGCCAGGACGTGGCCGCCAGGGCCCCGTGCCCCGTGGTTCAAGTCGAGGGCGACGTGGTGGTGCCCGTGGAGGCCGCCTCGGGCAAGGCCGAGTACGCCGCGCGCACCCTCCGTCCCAAGATTCACCGCCTCTGGAGCGCGTACCTGGTGGAGCTCGCGCCCACGCCGCTGAAGACAGACTCGCTGGGGCTCGGCGTGAAGGGGCTCGACCTGGAAGACATCGACCGGGTGCTGGCGAAGCTGGACCTGGACCGCTCGGTGCCCGCGGTGAGCCACCGCTTCAAGGGTGGCACGAGCGAGGCGAAGCGGCTGCTGCGCGAATTCCTCTCCGAGCACCTCCCCGAGTACGAGGAGAGCCGGCCCCACCCGGAGACGACGCACGTCTCGCACATGAGCAAGTACCTCCACTTCGGACAGGTGAGCCCGGTGGAGGTGGCGCTCGCGGCGCGTTCGGCGAAGGTGGCCGACAACCAGCGCGAGAGCTTCCTCGAGGAGCTCATCGTCCGGCGCGAGCTGGCGCAGAACTTCGCCGAGTACTCGCCCCACTACGACTCCTTCGAATGCCTGCCCGAGTGGGCCCGGAAGACGCTCGACAAGCACCGGAGCGACGAGCGGCACCACCAGTACACGAAGGCGCAGCTCGAGCGGGCGCGCACGCATGACCCGTACTGGAACGCCTGCATGCGCGAGATGCGCTACACGGGCTACATGCACAACGCCATGCGCATGTATTGGGGAAAGAAGATACTGGAGTGGAGCAGCACCCCCGAGCACGCGCACCGCACGGCGCTCGAGCTCAACAACAAATACTTCCTCGACGGGCGCGACGCGAACTCCTACGCCAATATGGGCTGGCTATTCGGCCTGCACGACCGGCCCTGGGGCGAGCGCGAAATCTTCGGCACCGTGCGCTACATGTCCTCGGGAGGCCTGGAGCGCAAGGCGGACATGGAGGCCTACCTCGAGAAGGTAGAGAAGCTCGTGGCCGAGGCGAAGGCCGCAGGCGTGCGCTTCGAGGGCGACGGCGTGTAGCGCGTGGCGCGCGTGGCGTGGCGCAGCAGCGAGCGCACGTCGAGCGGGGGCAGCAGCGAGGGGTCATCGAAGAGGGGCCACCGCGCTCCGGCCACCTTCTGTGGCTAGGGCGATGCTTCCTCCCTCCGGAAGAGGGCGGCTGATTAAGAGGGCATCGGCTCACAGCCGTCAGGGCTGGGTTCCCGCGGGCAGCTTCACGCCGTCCTCGGGTTGCACGCCCGCTTCGCGCAGCACGCGCACCACCTCGGCGGCCATGACGCGGTGGCCCTCGGCGCTCGGGTGGATGCCGTCCACCTCCAGCCCGTCGAGGAAGAGGTGCACGTTGTCCGGCTGGCGCGTCACCGCCTCGAAGTCGATGACGTCGGGGAAGGTGGCGCGAATCCACGCGTTGAAGGCCAGCCGGTCGCGCTTCACCACCTCGTAGTCGCCGTGGTTCGTCTTCTCCTTGGGCAGCAGCGTTCCCACCCACGTGCGGCACAGGGGCTCGAGCCTCGAGAGCAGCACGTTCATCCGCGACTGCAATCCATTCAGATCCAGCGCGCTCAGGTCATTGGTGCCCAGCAGCACGAGGCAGTCGGTGACGCCGTGGAGCGAGAGCACCTCCTGGTCCAGGTTGAGCAGCTCATCGTAGAAGCCCTGGCCCGAGACGCCAGCGTTGACGATGGGGACGCCCAGCTGCGCCTGCGCCACGGAGGGCCAGGCCACGCGCGTGTCGTCGTGGTCGGTGATGTAGCCCTCGGTGATGCTGTCGCCCAGGGCGACGAAGGCGCGGGCGGGCGGGCCCTCGACGTCCACCGTGGCCAGCCCCACCGCGCGAGCCCAGGCCGTTCCCCCGAGCGAGCCCGTGACGCCCGTGTACGAGCCCGAGCGCACCTGGCTGCCCGGCAGGGCTTCAATGGCGCTCACCGCCAGCGCGCCCTGCACCTCGAAGGACACGGCGAGCTCGTCGCCGAAGCCCACCGGGAAGGAGACGGGATCGGACACCACGCGCGTCCTCGCGCCCACGGAGAAGCCCGGCGTGCCGGAGAACGTCACCGTCACCGGCTCGGAGGCGAGCGAGGCGTCCGGGCCCGCGCGGGCCACCGTGGCCTTGCGCAGCACGAGCGAGCCATCTCCCGAGCGGAAGGCGAGCCGCACCCGCTGTCCCGCCCGGCCCACCGGCACGCGCAGGCGGAACGTCGCGTTGCCCGTGCTGTAGGACCAGCGCAGCGCCTGGTGGAAGCCCGGTTGGAAGAGGGGAGGCAGGGGCCGGGGCGTGTCCTCCTCGTGGAGCGGCGCCACCGCGAGCCCTCCGCCGGGCAGCGGCTCCTCGGCGCGGCTCACCTGCTCGGGCGCGGGGGCCTCGGGCGGAGGCGGGAAGTTGTCTTCCCACTCGGCCACGGCGGGTCCGCATCCGGCCATGAGGATTGCCCACGCATACACCCAGCGCCGTATTCGTGCCCGTCCACCCATTCATCCCCTCCCGTGCGCACGAGGGTGTGCATCCTCCGGGCCACCGGCGAGCCGGGCGCATGTCGGGTGGACGACGGCCCCGTGCGCCGAAGGGCGGCCGGGCGGACGGGCCTGTTCCGGGGACGGGGTTGCGCGGAGGGCGCCCGAAAACAAACAAACGGCCCCCGCTCGCCAGGGGCGCGCGGAGGCCGTGGATGCGATGCGTGTTGCGCGGGTGCTTACGGCAGCACGTTGGAGATGAGCTTCCACTTGGAGCTGCTCTGGGCGGCGTTGTCCAGCCACGTGGACACGCCGATGATGCCGGCCATGCAGGCGAGGTTGAAGACACCCAGCCAGTTGACGAGCTTGGTGGTGCTCTTCACGTCGGCCGGAGCCTCGTCCGCGGCCTTGCTACCGGACTCCATCGGGATGCCCTCGCCGAGCGCGCGCCTGGCCAGGAAGCCACCGCCGATGAGGTTCACCAGCCCGCTGACGAGCGTGGCGCCCATCAGGAAGTCCTTCACGATGACGAGCTTGCGCGCGCTCGCCGAGATGGAGCGGCCGCTGATCTTCGAGCGGCCGAAGAACCAGGTCAGGGCGGTGGAGCCCAGGCCGATGGCGTTGATGATGTTGTAGCCATTCCAGGCGGCGTTGACGATCTTCGCGCGGTCCTGCTTGTCATTGATGAGGCGCGCCGACGGGTTGAGGGCCACGCGGCCGAAGAGCGAGCCGCCGAAGCCCGCGGCGAGCCCGAGGTTGTGCAGAACGTAGGCGCTGGTGGTGAGAGTCGGTGTCATGGGACCCCTCCTGTGCTGCTGCGTTGTGTGAGGCGGGGGTGAAACTACGCACGCCGCGTGGATCGGCTTGAGGACCTTGGTTCCCTGCCTGGTGGGAGGGAAGGTGGGCCTGTAGCTCCTTCCCGGAGTTTCGCGGTTGAACGGAGACGCAGCCCGGAAGCGGACATGCCAGGGCGCTCGCGCGTGCTTCAGCTACGCCTGCTCGCCCTGGATGTCTTCGACTCGCCACCCGGCGCGGTCGCGTCCGCTCGCCTGCCCGGCGTCACTCCTCCACGGGGACGGGCACGGGCACGGGGCGCGTCACCACCCGCCGCGGCGCGGGCCTCCACAGCAGGTAGGCCATGCTCAGCCCCAGCCCCAGCTCCAGCGGCAGCCTCCAGAACTGGTTCATCACCGGGAAGCCATCCATCACCACCGGGTTGCCCGTCACCTGGCGGATGCCCACCAGCAGTGCCACCATCATGTCGCCCGCCAGGGGCAGCGCGCACAGCCGGGTGATGAGCCGCGTCGCCGGCGTCCACGCCCCGAGGATGAGCCCCAGTCCGGCCACCACCTCCAGCACGATGACGAACCACGCGTTGAACAGGGGGAAGGGCACGCCGAGCCCCGAGAGCAACCGCGCGAAGCCCTCCGCGCCCGAGGCCACGTGCAGCCCCGGCGCGCCCACCAGCGTGGGCATCGCGAGGGCCTTCATGAAACCGAAGAGCATGAAGATGACGCCCGTCACGCCGCGCAACTGGTAGCGGCTGGCCGTCTCCGGGAGGCGCTCGAGCCAGTAGGTCCGCAGCGCGCTGCCCGGCGCCAGCGAGTCCACGAGGCGTGCGCGCGGCAGCGGGCGGCCCCCGGCGGGGCGGGAGGGAGTCGGGGTCTGGGTAACCTGGGGCAGGTGATGCGTGCTCGGATTCATGGGCGTTTGTCTTTGTCGTTTGGGTTCATTCATTGACACTGTGTGCCGTTCTCATGACGCGCCGCGGAAAAATCATTGTGCGGGGCATTTTCGTCTGGATTTATGTCTGGCTTCACGCCGCGAGCTCCTCCTCGCGTGCGAGGGCCAGGGGACGCAGCCAGGTCTCGAGCTCGCGCCGGGCCTGGTGCAGCCAGAAGCCCACCGTCCCCGGTGTGGTGCCGAGCCGCTTGGCGATGGCCTTGTAGCGAAGGCCCTCGCGGTGCAGCTCGAAGGCGGCGCGCAGCGGAGGCCGCAGCCGGGAGACGGCCTCGCACAGGTCCTCCTCGGAGATGCGCTCCCAGGCGTGCCACGCGCGCGGCTCGCGCACCAGCACCGGCGCGCGCAACAGCTCCAGGTGGGGGGCCTCGTTGTTCTCCGTGCGCTGGCGGCGGCAGTGGTCCAGGAAGCGCCGCTGGAGCGTGGTACACAACCACGCGCGGCACGTGCACTCGCTCCACTCGCGCAAGAGCGGGAAGTGCATCAGCGCGCGCTCCAGGGTGTCCTGCACCAGGTCCTCGGGCTCCACGCCGCCGTTGCGGCACAACTTGCGTGCGAGCCCCGTCAACAGGGGCACGTGCGGGCCGATGACGGCGGTGAAGTGCTGGCTGTCTTCCGCGTTGGTGTATGGCATGGCGCCTCCCCGCACGGATGGAGGAGGCTGGAGCCGAAAAGCACGCGGGCCGGGAGAGATTGTCTCCCGGCCCGCTCGTTCGCTCGGATGGACGGCCTCAGGGGGCCTGGAGGCACCCGCAGTCGGCTTCCCAGGCGGCTTCCCGCGACGCTTGCGAGAGCTCGCTCAGGTACGGGCCCCGAGGCGGTCCCTGGGGGAGGACTCCCGAATCGATGAGCGCCTGGTTGACGATCTCTTCAAACTCGGCGAGCTCCGCGCACTTCGAGAGAAAGGCCTTCACGCCCGGGGCATGCGGGTCCGTCGCGGCGCTGTGCATGATGATGGGCACGTCGTGCAACTCCTCGTCCTGCTCCAGGCGCTGGCACAGCTCCACGCCATTCATGCGCGGCATCTGCCAGTCCGTCACGACGAGGTCCGGCCGCCGCGTGTGGGCGATCTCCAGCGCCTCCCTTCCATCATGTGCACGCAGCACCCGATGGTCCATCAGCTCCAACACTTCCGTGTAGAGGTCGAGGAGCTCGGGCTCGTCATCGACAAGAAGAATGGTGCTCATGAGTTGACCTGTTCCTTTCGCTCAAAGAGGAAGTCGAGCGCGGTCCAGGCCTCTCGCAGGAGGAGGCTTCCGGTTCCCCGCCTCTCGACACCGGTGGAGTCCGCGTCTCACAGGTGTGATGTGTGTGATTTGATGCGCGTTGCACCGGATGGCCACATCCATTTGGAAGGGCCCGCTCGCTCCGTTGCTGTCCGCGGGGGGGCTCTGGGCGTGAGCAGCCAGCCGGGCGGGAATGACGCGGGAAAGCGGACGCTGACCCTCCCCTTGGGAGGGTTTCGTTGCCCGCCCCCTGGGGCACTCCTAACTTTGCTGAGGGGGGGCGGGGATTGCACCATGGGACGAACCGGCGAGGATGAGGGCCAGGGGCCCGGGGAGCCCCATCCGGACGAGGCGGAGCCCGGCTTCGACGCCGAGCCTGGTTTCGACGCGGAGCTGGGGGAGGACTCCCTCCTCGGGCTCGAGTCCGATTTCGGCGATTCCTTCCTGGCGGACGTGGCGGGCACGGACGTGCGCATTCCGTTCCGCCGGCTGCTTCCCGGGGAGCGGTTGGGCGGCACGGACGGGCGCCGCTTCGAAATCATCGAGGGGCTGGGCGAGGGCGCCATGGGCCAGGTCTTCCGCGCCCAGGACAACGAGCTGCAGCGGGTGGTGGCCCTCAAGTTCCTCTTCCCGCGCGAGGAGCTCGCCGGCATGGGCCTGCGCGAGGCCCGCGCCATCGCGCGGCTGGACCACGAGAACATCGTCCGCATCTTCGACGTCTCGGAATGGAGCGGCGGGCCGGGCGAGCCCACCGTCCCCTTCCTCGTCATGGAATGTCTGGCCGGCGAGTCGCTCTCGGACGTGCTCCGGCGCGAGCCGTTGCTGCCGCTGCGCCGCACGCTGGAAATCATGCGCGACGTGGCCGCGGGGCTGGCCCACGCGCACGAGCACCGCATCGTCCACCGCGACCTCAAGCCCAACAACGTCTTCATCACCCGGCAGGGCACGGTGAAGCTGTTGGACTTCGGGCTGGCGTGGCTGACGCCCCCCAGCGGCGCGTCCGTGCCGCACCTGCCCACCGCCGGGACGCCCCCGTACATGGCCCCGGAGCAGTGGCGCGGGGGCAAGGTGGACGAGCGCACCGACGTCTGGGCCGCGGGCGTCATGCTCTACGAGCTGCTCACCGGGGAGCTGCCCTATCCCCACCTGCTGCTGGAGGAGCTGCGCTCGCGGGTGCTCTCCCCGGAGCCGGTGCCCTCGCCGCGCGAGCGCCACCCGGAGCTGCCCTGGGAGCTGGAGTCGCTGCTCGCCGTGGCGCTGTCGAAGGACCCGGAGCAGCGGCTGCTGTCGGCCGAGGAGCTGCGCGAGGAGCTGCGCGAGCTGGAGGAGCACCTGCGCCCCGGCCGGGGTGCCCAGCGCTCGGTGGCCCCGCAGCGGCGGCAGGTGACGCTGGTGTACTGCCGGGTGGAGGGCCTCACCCCGCTGGCGGATGAGCTGGATCCGGAGGACTTCGGCGAGCTGGAGGCGGCCTTCCACCGCGCGGTCTCCGAGGCCATCCAGCGCCACGGCGGCTTCATCACCCTGTGCATGGGCGACGAGGTGCTGGCGTGCTTCGGCTACCCGGTGGCGAAGGAGGGGGACTCGGAGTGCGCGGTGCTCGCGGGGCTGGATTTGCCCAAGGCCGTGCGCGAGGCCTTCCGGGGACGCCTGCCGCCGGGGCCGCTGCCGGAGCTCGCGGTGCGGGTGGGCATCGACACGGACATGGTGGTGCTCGACGACATCCTCCCGGAGCTGCGCGGGCACACCCCCACCATTCAAGGCGAGGCCCCGCGCATCGCCACCTGGCTGGCGCGGCAGGCCGGCCCCGACGAGGTGGCGCTCGGCCCCAGCACCTACAACCTGGTGCGGCGCGCCTTCGACACCGAGCCGCTCGGCACCCGCGCCTACGACGGGCGGCGCTCCTTCGAGGTGCACCGTGTGCTGCGCTCGCGCCCGGCCGTCATCCGCTTCGAGCGCACGCTCACCGAGCACGGCAAGCTCAGCCCGCTGGTGGGCCGCGAGCACGAGCTGGAGCTGTTGCTCGACGCGTGGGCGCGGGCCCGCGAGGGGCAGGGCTGCTACGTGCTGCTCAGCGGCGAGGCGGGCATCGGCAAGTCCCGCCTCATCCAGGAGCTGGGCGAGCGCGTGCAGCCAGACAAGCCCATGGTCTTCCGGCTGCAGTGCTGGAACCAGTACAGCACCAGCGCCCTGCACCCGCTCATCGAGATGCTGCATCGGCTGTGGGTGAGCCCGGACCGCTCGCCCCAGGAGAACCTGCAGGCGATGGAGCGCAACCTGGAGAAGCAGGGCCTGACGCCGCTGCAGGTGCGGCTGCTGGCCTCGCTCATGTCGCTGCCGGTGGCCGAGGACTCCCCGCACCTGCGCCTCACCCCGCAGCGGCAGAAGGAGGAGACGCTGGCGGCGCTGGCCACGCTGCTGGTGCACAACTCGGCGGAGCGCCCGGTGATGGTGGTGGTGGAGGATCTGCACTGGGCGGACCCCTCCACGCTGCAGATGCTGACGTACCTGCTCACCATCGTGGAGCGCACGAGCCTGCTCTTCGTGCTCAGTGCCCGCCCCGAGTTCCGCCCGCCGTGGACGCAGCGGCCCACCTGCCAGTCCATCGCGCTGGAGCGGTTGCCGGCCTCCTTCACCGAGCAGCTGGTGAAGGAAGTGGCGCGCGGGCAGGACCTGCCGGAGGAGGTGGTGACGCAGCTGGTGGCCCGCACGGACGGCATCCCCCTCTTCGTGGAGGAGATGACGCGGGTGATGCTGGAGAGCGGGGCGTCGGCCTCCATCCCCGTCACCCTCCAGGAGCTGCTGCTGGCCCGGTTGGACTCGCTGCCGCGCCGGCAGAAACAGCTGGCGCAATTGTGCGCGGTGGTGGGGCGCAGCTTCTCCCATGCGCTGCTCGCCATCCTCACGGGCCTGGGCGGCACGGTGCTGCGGCGGGACCTGGCGGGGCTGGTGTCCGCGGGGCTGCTCCAGTCGCTCAACGAGGAGGCCGAGCCCGGCTTCCAGTTCCGCCACGCCCTCATCCAGGAGGCGGCCTACCAGTCCCTGCCCCGCAGCGCGCGGCGGCAGTACCACCAGCGCATCGCCCAGGCCCTGGTGGAGCACTTCCCCTGGGTGGCCGCGTCCCGGCCCGAGCTGCTGGCCCACCACTACACCGAGGCCGGCCAGCTCAAGCAGGCCATCCACTACCGGCGGCTGGCGGGCATGCTCGCCAGCCAGCGCTCGGCCAACGAGGAGGCGGTGAGCCACCTCACCCAGGCGCTCAAGCTGCTGCGCAGCCTCCCGGACGCCCCGGCGCTCACCCAGGACGAGCTTCAACTGCTCATCGCCCTGGGTCTGCCCCTGGTGCAGGTGCAGGGCTACCGCTCGCCCGAGGTGGAGGCCACGTACACGCGCGTGCAGCAGCTCTTCCGCCAGGTGGGCGATGAGCTGCCCCGCCTGGAGCTGAGCTTCTGGGGCTCCTTCGCCTACTGCTTCGCGCGCGGCAAGTCGCGCGACGCGCAGGCGGTGGCCGAGCTGCTGGTGGACCTGGGCGAGCGCCAGCGGATTCCGGAGCTGCTCTCCATGGGCCACCGGATGATGGCCACGGACTACTTCACCTGGGGACAGATGACCACCGCGCTCCAGCACGTGGAGCTGGCGCTGGAGCGCTCGGACTTCGATCTCGAGCAGCACCGGGCGCTCGCGGTGCGGCAGTGGGTGAATCCGCGCGCGGCCGCGCTGGCCTACGGCACCCTGCCGCTGTCGGTGACGGGACAGGACGAGCGGGCCGAGCACTTCACCCGCGAGGCGCTGGAGCTGGCCGGGAGGATTGGCCATCCGCACACGACGGCGTTCGCGCTCACCTACTGCGCCGTCGGCGCCCAGCTGCGGTGGGACGCGCGCACGACGCTGGGGCTGGTGGACCAGTGCATCGCGCTCTCGCGCGAGCACCGCTTCCTCTTGTGGTACCTGTGGCCCTCGGCGCTGCGGGCCTGGGCCCTGGCCGAGCTGGGGCGCGCGCAGGAGGGCCTGGTGCAGATGCGCCAGGTGATGGAGCAGTGGCAGCGCTCGGGCCTGGTGGCGGGCATGCCGCACAACCTGGGCATGCTGGCCCACATCCACCTGAGGCTGGGCCAGGCGCAGGAGGGGCTGGCCGCGGTGGACGAGGCCCTGACGTGGCCGCCGATGACGACCGAGTGCTCGTACCTCCCCGAGCTGCACCGGGTGCGCGGCGAGCTGCTGCGGCAGGCCGGCCGCGAGGAGGAGGCGCGGGGTGAGTTGCTCGAGGCCATCCGCTACGCCCGGGAGCACGAGATGTTCGCCTACGAGCGGCGCGCCCAGGCCAGCCTGCGCCGGCAGTCACAGGAGCTGGGACTGCACGAGGAAGCGCCGTCGCATCCGTGACGCGGGCGCCACGGCGCGCTGGCCGCGCCCGCGTCCCCGTGCTCCGCTGGGGCCATGAGCTCTTCCTCGCGTCGTGCCCTGGAGGCTCCCGCCGGGGAGCTGGTGGTCCTCTCGCGCTCGCTCGTCGAGGACGTGTGCGAGGCGTCCCGGACGAGTCCCCGGCGGCGCATCATCCTGCCCTTCCACAAGCGCGAGGACGAGCTGCTGCACCGGATGCTCAACGTCATCCAGCCGGACAGCTACGTGCGGCCCCACCGGCACCTGGAGCCGCCCAAGGCCGAGGCCTGGGTGGTGCTGCGCGGCGCGCTGGCCTTCTTCACCTTCGAGGAGGACGGGCGCATCCGGGACTGTCTGTCATTGGAGGCCGGGGGCGAGCGGTTCGGGGTGGACCTGGCGCCGGGCATCTTCCACGGGCTCGTCGCGCTCGCGCCGGACACGGTCCTCTTCGAGACGAAGAGCGGGCCCTTCGCCCCGGCCACTGACAAGTCCTTCGCCGCGTGGGCCCCCGCCGAGGGCACGCCCGAGGCCGCGGGCTACCTGGCCGCGCTGCTCGAGGAGTACCGGCGGCGCTACCCGTAGCCCGCACGGCGGCCCATCGCCTGGATGCCCGGTGGGCGATGAAGGAGACGCCTTCCTCCCCCCGACATCACAACCTCCGCGGCGTCGCTCTTCCCCAAAGGGGCGCTGTCCGAACGTCACGCCCGCGGAGGTGTCCATGTGCAGTGTTTCCTGGGCAGATGAAGGCTCGTCCTCTCGGGCTGGTGGGCTGCCTGCCCCGGACATGGCTCCCGCCCCCGGGGCCCGTTGCGTTGCCCGGTGACCATGGGACCCATAACTTCATTCATCCAGGCCTTCCGGCGTGAGGGCCCGTCGACCGGGGAGCAGGGAATGCACGACGAGACCGGTCACACCAGCGGCGACGAGCGCCCGCCCGAGGCGCGGCCGAGACGTGCCGACGACTCGGACTTCGGCGATTCCTTCCTGAGGGAGGTGGCCCAGAGTCCAGCTCCGTTCCGCAAGCCGGCGACCGGAGAGCGGCTGGGGGGCTCGGATGGCCGCCGGTTCGAGATTCTCGCGGAGCTGGGCGGGGGGGCCATGGGGCGGGTGTTCCGCGCGCGCGACGAGGAGCTGCAGCGCGTGGTGGCCCTCAAGTTCCTCCTGCCTCGCGAGGGATTGGACGAGCGCTGGCCCATTGGTCTGCTGCGGCAGGAGGCGCGGGCCATCGCGCAGCTGGACCACGAGAACATCGTCCGCATCTTCGACGTCGCCGAGTGGGTGGGCGCCCCCTGGGAGCCGCGCATTCCCTTCCTCGTCATGGAGTGCCTGGAGGGCGAGTCGCTCGGCGCGGTGCTCCATCGCGAGAAGCGGCTGGGCGTGCGGCGCACGTTGGAAATCATGAGCGCGGTGGCCGCGGGGCTGGCGCACGCGCACGGCCGTCACATCGTCCACCGCGACCTCAAGCCCAGCAATGTCTTCATCAGCAAGGAAGGCGGGGTGCGCCTGCTGGACTTCGGGCTCGCGTGGCTCACGTCCTCCAGCGGCTCGCCCGTGCCGTACCTGCCCACCGCCGGCACGCCGCCCTACATGTCCCCGGAGCAGTGGCGCGGCGGCAGGCAGGACGAGCGCACGGACCTCTGGTCCTGCGGCGTCATGCTCTACGAGATGCTCACCGGCGAGCTGCCCTACCCGAGCGCCACGCTGGAGGAGCTGCGCGCCAAGGTGGTGTCCCTCGAGCCCGCCCCCTCGGTCCTCGCCCGCCGGCCGGAGCTGCCCGCGGAATTGGCGGCGCTCGTGGCCTCGGCCCTGGTGAAGGAGCCGCGCGAGCGCCTGCCCTCGGCCACGGAGCTGCGCGAGCGGCTGCGCCGGCTGGAGGAGCGCCTGGGGCCCTGGCGCGAGGAGCCGCGCTCGGTGGCGCCCCAGCGCCGGCCGGTGACGCTGGTGTCCTGCCACCTGGTGGGGCTGGTGGGGCTCGCCCAGCGGTTGGACCCGGAGGACTTCAGCGAGCTGGAGGCCGCCTTCCAGAAGAGCTGCTCGGAGCTCCTCCAGCGCCACGGTGGCTCCATCACCACCTGTGTCGGGGACGAGGTGCTGGCCTGCTTCGGCTATCCCGTGGCCCACGAGGAGGACTCCGAGCAGGCCATCAGCGCGGGGCTGAAGCTCGTCGAGGCCCTGCCGCGGGAGCTGCGCCTGCGCCTGCCCTCGCTGGCGCTGGGCTCGCTGGCGGTCCAGGTGGGCCTCCACACGGAGCTGGTGGTATTCGACGACATCCTCCCGGAGCTGCGGGGGCGCACCCCCAGCATCCAGGGCGAGGCCCCGCGCATCGCCTCGTGGCTGGCCCGGCAGGCCGAACCCGGCCGGGTGGTGCTCAGCGACTCCACGCACACCCTGGTGCGGCGCGCCTTCGAGTCCGAGGTGCTCGGCGCGCGCACCTTCGAGGGCCTGTCCGGCGCGCGGCGGGTGGACATCTGGCGCGTGACGCGCGCGCGCAAGGCCGCCATCCGCTTCGACCGGGCGCTGGCCGCCGGCGCGCTCTCCGCGCTGGTGGGCCGCGAGCACGAGTTGAGCCAGTTGCTCGAGCTGTGGGAGGCGGCCCGCGAGGGGCGGGGCGCCTTCGTGCTGCTCTCCGCCGAGGCCGGCCTGGGCAAGTCCCGCCTCGTCCAGGAGGTGCGCCAGCGGGTGGAGCCCGCGGCCGGCACCATCCTGCGCTGCCAGTGCTGGAGCCAGTTCGCCAACAGCGCCTTCCACCCCATCATCGAGATGCTGCAGCACCTCTTCCGGCTGGAGCCGGAGGGCGAGCCGGGGGACAACCTCGCGCGGCTGGAGTCGCAGCTGGGCACGTTCGGCCTGGAGCCGGAGCACATGGCCCTCATCGCCGCCTTCCTCTCGCTGCCGGTGAAGGAGAACCTGCCCTTCCTCCAGCTCTCCTCGGACCGGCAGAAGGAGCGCACCCTCGAGGCCCTCACGGCGCTGCTGCTGCGCATGGCGCACGAGCGCCCGGTGCTCGGCGTGGTGGAGGACCTGCACTGGGCGGACCCGTCCACGCTGGAGCTGCTCGACTACGTGCTGACGCGGGTGGAGGACGCCCCCGTGCTGCTGCTGCTGAGCGCCCGGCCCTCGAGCTTCCAGCACGCGTGGCCCGACGTGCGCCAGCTGCACCGGGTGGCGTTGGAGCGGCTGCCGGCGCGGCTCACCGCCACGCTGGTACAGGAGGCGGCCGGGGACCAGAGCCTGCCGGAGGAGACGGTGCGCCTGCTGGTGGAGAAGACGGACGGCATCCCCCTCTTCGTGGAGGAGATGACGCGCATGGTGGTGGGGGGCGGGGCCCTGGCCTCCATCCCCGTCACCCTGCACGAGCTGCTGCTGGCGCGCCTGGACGCGCTGCCCGCGCGCCTCAAGGCGCTGGCCCAGCTGTGCGCGGTGGTGGGGCGCGGCTTCTCCCATGCGCTGCTGGCCACGCTGACGCGGCGCACGCCCTCCTCGCTCTATCAGGACCTGGAGGAGCTGGTGGCCACCGGGGTGCTCCAGCGCGAGGGGGAGGAGGGCAAGCCGGGCTACCAGTTCCGCCACGCGCTGCTGCAGGACGCGGCCTACCAGTCGCTGCTGCGCAGCACCCGGCGCCAGCACCACCGGAGAATCGCCCAGGCGGTGGAGGAGCAGTTCCCCGAGGTGGTGGAGACGCAGCCGGAGCTGCTCGCCCACCACTACACCGAGGCGGGCGCGTACGAGCCGGCCATCCGCCACTGGATGCGGGCCGGGGTGCGCGCCAGCCTGCACTCGGCCAACCTGGAGGCGGTGAGCCACCTGCGGCGGGGGCTCGAGCTGTTGCAGTCCCTGCCCGAGTCCGCGCCGAGGATGCAGCAGGAGCTGCAGCTGCTGCTCGCCCTGGGCATTCCGCTCTCGCAGGTGCAGGGCTACCGCTCGCCCGAGGTGAGGCGCACGTACGCCCGGGCGCGCGAGCTCTTCCGCACCGTGGGCGAGGGGCTGGCGGGCCTGGAGCTGCCCTACTGGGGGCCCTTCGCCTACTACTTCGCCCGCGCCGAGTTCCTCCTCTCGCACGAGCTGGCCGAGCAGTTGGTGGACATGGGCTCGCGCCAGCACGACCAGGAGTTGCTCGCCCTGGGCTACCGGATGATGGCCACCGACTTCTTCACCTGGGGGCGGATGCACGAGGCGCTCGAGCACGTGGAGCGGGCCATGGCGTGCTCGGACTTCGCCGCGTCCATGGAGCAGCACCGCGCCATGGCCGTGCGCCACTGGGTGCACCCGCGGGCGACGGCGCTCATCCACGCCTCCGTCATCCGCTCCGTGCTCGGCCAGGAGGACCTCGCGCTGCGCCACGCCCACGAGGCCCTGGAGCTGGCCAACCGCATCGGCCACCCCAACACGCGCGCCTACGTGCTGCTCTACGCCGCCCTGTCCTGCCAGCTGCGGCACGACGCGCGGGGCACGCTCGCGCTGGCCGAGGAGTGCCATGCCTTCGCGCGCGAGCACTGGCTGCGGCTGTGGGTCGAGTGGTCCGGGCTGCTGTGTGGCTGGGCGCAGGCCGAGCTGGGCTCGCCCGAGCGGGGCCTGGCGCGGATGCGCGAGGGGCTGAGCCGGTGGCGGATGGTGGGACTGCGCGCGGGCATGCCGCTGCACCTCGGTTTGTTGGCCGAAGTGCACCTGCGGTCGGGACAGCCGCGCGAGGCGCTGCTCGCGGTGGTCGAGGCGAAGAAGTGGGTGGAGTCGGTGGGCGAGCACTACTTCGAGGCGGGGCTGTACCGGATTGAGGGCGAGGCGCGGCGGTCGTTGGGGGACGAGGCGGGGGCGCGCGCGAGCCTGCTCGAGTCGGTGCGCATCGCGCGAGAGCAGGGAGCGGGGGAGTACGAGCGGCAGGCGCTGCGGGTGTTGGAGGCGCCCGCGCCGCCCGGGGTGCACGCACACGGGCCGTGAGCGGGCGGGGACACACGAGAACGAGAGGGGACGAGGAGAGCCACCATGCAGTTGGACGAGCGCGAGAAGCTGGAGCGGGAAATCCAGGGTTTGTGCAAGCAGGGCAACATGGCGGGGGCCGTGGAGCGGGCGTTGGAGGGGTATGGGCAGGAAATCATGCGGCTGATGGCGTCGGTGCTGCATGACTATGAGCGGAGCCGGGATGCCTTCAGCCTCTTCAGCGAGAATCTCCTGCGGGGCCTGGCGGGCTTCCGTTGGGAGAGCTCCTTCCGCACGTGGGCATACCGGCTGGCGCGCAACGCGTGTTACCAGGTGATGCACGCGCCGTCGGGCCGGGAGCAGCCGGTGAGCATGTCGAAGCTGCCGGACGAGTCCTTCAAGCCGCGCTCGGAGACGCGTCCCTGGCAGCGCACGTCGGTGAAGGAGCGCTTCCGCGCGCTGCGCGAGAGCTTGGACCCACAGGAGCGCATGTTGTTGCTGCTCCGGGTGGATCAGCGCCTGTCGTGGGAGGAGGTTGCGCGGGTGATGTCCGAGGGCGAGGACGACCTGACGGACGCGGTGCTCAAGCGCAAGGCGGCGGCGTTGCGCCAGCAGTTCCAGCGAATCAAAACGCACCTGCGCTCGCTGGCGCAGGAGGAAGGGCTCATCGCCTCCGAGGATTCCTCGACGCACGTGTAGGGAGCGCCTGGAAGGCGATGCCGTCCAATCCCAGACGCTGACAGGCGTCGACGAAGCGCTCGGTGCAGACGATAAAACCGGGGTGCTCCTCCAGCCGGAACAGGTCCAGGTGCTCTGGCACGGTGGTGGTGTCGAGCAAGCGCTCGTCGGGCAGCGAGACGCCATCCCGGCCGCAGCGGGCACAGGGAGGAGGACGGGGAGGCAGGCAGTCCGGGTGCAGGTCGCCCGCGGGGAGGATTTCCAGCTCGAGCAGCTCGGGCGCGCTGCGCTGGCGGAAACGCAGGACGGGGCGGCAGCCCTTGAGGCCGCGCAGGCCCTCGGCCTGGAGCTTCTCGAGGGGCTCTCGCTGCACCATCAGCATCCAGGGCACGGGGGTCACGAACGAGCCGAACCGGCCCCGACCCCAGCCCACGAATGGACCCAGCTCGGTTCCCGGACCCAGCACGGCGCCCGGTGGCATCAGGGGGCGGACCATCTCACGGAGCCGCTCGTACTCCTCAATGGGTTCGGCTCGGGCTGTCTCGAAGTCTGCCAGGGCGAGCACCGGAGTCAGGTCCACGGAGGGGTACATGTATCCGCCACCCCACGTAGCCTTGCAAAGGGGGCAGGTGAGGCCCGGGAGCCCCCACTTGTACGAGCCATCGACGTAGCCCGTGTAGCCCGAAGTCTTGTCTTCCTCGATGGTGAAGTAGTCCATGCGTGGGTTTCCAGTCCCTCTGCTCAGTCACAATCGTAGGACACGAACGGGCCATTTACTCCGAATCGGAGCATGAGCTCGCCCGCGAACCGCCAGATGTCCTCCGTGGTGGCGAGTCTGCGGTTCTTGGTCATGAACTGTCGCCACGCTTCATTCCATTGTCCGCCTTCGGGTCCGCCGCTGTGCAGCCAGACGTGGAAGCTTCGGGGAACACGGACGGTGTAGGCATGGATGTCGATGCGCTTGATGGCGAACCAATCGGCGAGGACCGGCTGCTGCGGAAAGATGTGGTGCTTCTCGAAGGGCTCACGCGGGCGGGTGATGCAGAAGGAGCGGTAGTCCTTGAAGGCGAGCCGCTCCTGCGGCTTCCAATTGTGCCAGGGGATTTCGAAGACGGGCTCCGTTCCCGAGGGCGCGGCCAGGGGCCTTCCCCACCAGCGGCCGGGATTGTCCTCCACGGGAAGGCGGAGCACCGTCTCCGCCTCCGGAATCACGGCCTGCGCCAGCAGCACCGGGCGTGCGTGCGCCTCCACCACGTCCTGACAGCGCCAGAGCGCGCAGCGCTCCGCGTCACACAGCGGCACCACGCAGCTCGGATCCGCGCGGGCCTCCTCCCACGAGTACACGGCGTCCGTCGCTTCAATCTCCTCCGCGGGCCCGGCGGACCGCGTGGCGGCACAGGCGCTCAGCAGCAGCATGCAGAGGAGGGCGAGGCTCCTCGGGAAGGGCAGGGGGCTCATCTGGCCGATGCTACCCGCGAACGTAGGCAGGCCCCCGGCAAGTTCCAGGACATGCGGTTCACGCTTGCCGAGTGCGCTACGCAGATGGTGATGAGCCTGGCTGTCCTGGTCTGACTCATCGCCTCGGAGGATTCCTCGACGCACGTGTAGGGAGCGCCTGGAAGGTGATGCCATCCAATCCCAGACGTTGACAGGCGTCGACGAAGCGCCCGGTGCAGACGATAAAACCGGGGTGGTTCTCCAACCGGAACAGGTCCAGGTGTTCTGGCACGGTGGTGGTGTCGAGCAAGCGCTCGTCGGGCAGCGAGACGCCATCCCGGCCGCAGCGGGCACAGGGAGGAGGACTGGGAGGCAGGCAGTCCGGGTGCAGGTCGCCCGCGGGGAGGATTTCCAACTCGAGCAGCTCGGGCGCGCTGCGCTGGCGGAAACGCAGGACGGGGCGGCAGCCCTTGAGGCCGCGTAGGCCCTCGGCCTGGAGCTTCTCGAGGGGCTCTCGCTGCACCATCAGCATCCAGGGCACGGGGGTCACGAACGAGCCGAACCGGCCCCGACCCCAGCCCACGAATGGACCCAGCTCGGTTCCCGGACCCAGCACGGCGCCCGGTGGCATCAGGGGGCGGACCATCTCCCGGAGCCGCTCATATTCTTCGATGGGCTCGGCTCGGGCTGTCTCGAAGTCGGCCAGAGCGAGCACGGGAGTCAGGTCCACGGAGGGGTACATGTACCCGCCACCTCCCCATGTGGCCTTGCAGAGAGGGCAGATGACGCCCGGAAGCCCCCACTTGTACGAGCCATCGACGTAGCCCGTGTAGCCCGAAGTCTTGTCTTCCTCGATGGTGAAGTAGTCCATGGGTTTCCAGTCCCGCTGCTCAGTCACAATCGTAGGACACGAATGGGCCGTTGACCCCAAATCGGATCATGAGCTCGCCCGCGAACCGCCAGATGTCTTCCGTGGTGGCGAGACTGCCCTTCTTTCGCATGAATTGTCGCCAGGCCTCATTCCACTGCCCGCCTGCAGGGCCGCCACTGTGCAGCCAGGTATGGAAGCTTTTGGGAACACGGACGGTGTAGGCGTGGATGTCAATGTGGTTCCTGTCGAACCATCTGGCCAGGACCGGCTGCTGCGGAAAGATGTGGTGCTTCTCGAAGGGCTCACGCGGGCGGGTGATGCAGAAGGAGCGGTAGTCCTTGAAGGCGAGCCGCTCCTGCGGCTTCCAATTGTGCCAGGGGATTTCGAAGACGGG
>NZ_JBJMQO010000024.1:0-21245 GCF_045802675.1 Archangium sp.
ACGGCGATGTCGTTGAAGACGCAGTAGCCCTCGCCATGGTCGGGGAAGGCGTGGTGGGTACCTCCGGCGAGGTTGCCGGCAAGGCCATCCTCGAGCGCGGCCCGGGCGGCGCCCACGGTGCCTCCCACGGACGCGCACGAGCGCAGGAGCAACTCCTGCGACCAGGGAAAGCCCAGGCGGCGGACCTCGGCTTCGGAGAGGGTGCCCGCCCAGAGTGCGTCGAGGTAGCGCGCGGTGTGGACGCGCTCGAGGTCCTCGCGGGAGACGGGCTCGGAGGCCCGGAGCCAGGCGGGGGGAAGGACGCCGCGCTCGAGGAGCAGCTCGCGCAGGAGCCGGTACTTCTCCATGGGGAAGCGGTGCCCGGGAGGCAGCGGGACGACGTACTGGTCGCAGTGGAAGACGCGCACGGGAGGCCCAGGCGTAGCGCCCGGCCGCAGCGGGTGCAACCGGAGCGATAGACCCGGCGGGCGGCTCGTCCGTTACACCACCGAGCCCGCGCTGGAATTTCGACCCGGATTACCTCTCCCCGGAGCCCCTGCCATGACCCTGAAGCCCTTCTCGCGCCCCGTGTTCGGGGCCGCGCTCGCCCTCTTCACGCTCGCTTCTCCCCTGGCCCTCGCCGAGGTGCCCGCCCAGCTCGACAAGCCCGACAAGCCCCTGGCCCCGGCAGCCCCCCAGCAGACGCCGCAGTCGCAGCAGCAGTCCCAGTCACAGCGGCCGAGGATCGACGTGGTCTTCGTCCTGGACACGACGGGCTCGATGGGCGGGCTCATCGAGGGGGCGAAGCAGAAGATCTTCTCCATCGCGTCGCGGATTGCCCAGGGCAAGCCCACGCCGAGGGTGAGGGTGGGGTTGGTGGCGTACCGGGACGTGGGGGACGCGTACGTGACGCGGCGCTTCGAGCTCACCGAGGACCTGGACGGCCTCTTCACGAACCTGCGCCAGCTGCAGGCGGATGGAGGCGGAGACACGCCGGAGCACGTGGGGCAGGGGTTGGGCGAGGCGGTGTCGAAGCTGTCCTGGGACGACAGCCGCGAGACGATGAAGCTCATCTTCCTGGTGGGGGACGCGCCGGCGGCGGATCGCCATGACGACTGGAACTTCAACCGGTGGGTGAAGCGGGCGGCGGAGAAGCACATCGTGGTGAACACGGTGCGCTGCGGAGGGGACCCGGAGACGCAGACGCAGTGGAAGCTGGCGGCGAAGCTGACGGACGGGCGGTACGAGTCGCTGGAGCAGTCGGGAGGGATGGTGGCGGTGGCGACGCCGTACGACGCGGAGCTGGCGAAGGTGAACGCGGACCTGGCGCGCAAGACGCTGTACGCGGGGAAGAAGGAGGCGCAGGTGGCGAACCGGGCGAGGGCCGATCAGATGGCGGAGCTGGCCCCGGAGGCGGCGGCCGAGCGCATCCAATACATGAAGACGACGCGAGGGGCGGGGAGTGCGCCGGCCGCGGCGGCGAGGGTGAGCAGCGCGCCGGTGGCGGTGGGCGGAGCGGTGGACCTGGCGGCGCAGCCCGAGGCCCTGGCGAGCGTGAAGGACGACGAGCTGCCCGCGGAGCTCGCGGGGCTGGACGCGAAGGCGCGCGAGGCGAAGGTGAAGCAGCTCGCCGACGAGCGCAAGGTGCTGGAGGAGAAGGCGGCGAAGCTGGCGTCGGAGCGCGACGCCTGGCGCGCGAAGAACGTGGCGGAGAAGGAGGACTCCTTCGACGCGAACGTGATGAAGGGTGTGAAGGAGAAGGCCGCGAAGTACGGCCTGAGCTACTGAGCTCAGCTCTCCATCACGGGCTTGGCGCCGAGTGGCGCCTTGCCGGATTCGCTGGCCTTCGCGGGGGGCACCTCCCGAGGCGTCATCCCATGGCTGCCGAAGGTGCCGGTGTGGTAGGCGCGCTCGCCATGGACGTGGGTATCCAGACCCTCGTACTCGGCTTCTGCCTCCACGCGCAGGCCCACCACGGCCTGCACCACCTTGAGCAGGATGAAGGTGAGGAGCGCGGAGAAGGCCCCCACCACCAGCACGCTCAGCGCCTGCTTGCCGACGAGCGCCCAGTTGCCGCCCGCGAGCAGACCATCGGCGCCGGCCGGATTGGCGGCCACGGTGGCGAACACGCCGGTGAGCACGGCGCCGAGCGCGCCGCCGAGGCCATGCACGCCGACGACGTCCAGAGCATCGTCGTAGTGGAAACGCTCCTTGAGGAGGACGCCGCCGTAGCACACGCCACCGGCGAGCAGCCCGATGGCCAACGCCCCCAGGGGCGAGACGAAGCCCGCAGCCGGGGTGATGCCCACGAGCCCCGCCACGAGCCCGCTGGCGGCGCCCAGCGCGGTGACCTTCTTCAGCCGCACGAGGTCCACGAGGCCCCAGGCCACCGCCCCGGCGGCGGCCGCGAGGTGGGTGTTGGTCGCGGCGAGCGCGGCCAGCTCGTTGGCGCCGAGCGCACTGCCCGCGTTGAAGCCGAACCAGCCGAACCAGAGGAGCCCCGCGCCGAGCAGGGTGAAGGCGAGGTTGTGCGGAGGCTGCCGAGCGCCCCGGCGGCGGCCCACCACGAGCGCCACCACGAGCGCCGAGACACCGCTGGTGAGGTGCACCACGGCGCCACCGGCGAAGTCGAGCGTGCCGAGCTTCAGCAGCCAACCGTCCGGAGCCCACACCCAGTGCGCCACGGGGGCGTAGACGAACGTGGCCCAGAGCACGGTGAAGAGGAGGAAGGCGGAGAACTTGAGCCGCTCGGCGTACGCGCCGCTGATGAGGGCGGGGGTGATGGCGGCGAAGGTGCCCTGGAAGAGGAAGAAGAGGATGTGCGGCAGCGTGCCCTTGGCCTCGGTGCCCACGCCCTTCATGAACAGGTGCGTGGCCCCACCGATGAGGCCGCCATGGCTCTCGCCGAAGGCGAGCGAGTAGCCCCACAGCGCCCACACCACCGTCACCACCGCGAGGGCGCCGAAGCTGTGCATGAGGGTGGAGAGCACGTTCTTGCCCTGCACCATGCCGCCATAGAAGAGCGCCAATCCCGGCACCATCAGCATCACCAGGGCGCTGGAGATCAGCACCCACGCCACGTCGGCTCCCACGATTCCGCCCGGCATTCTCACCTCGTACGCACTGGGCCCCCCGGGCCCGCTCACCCCGGAGTCATTGCAACCGGAGGGCCAGCACGCGCGCGCACCCGGTGGGCGCCATATCCCCTTGAAATCTCGGGGAAACCCAGGGCCGGAGAGGCTCGCCTGCCCTGGCCCGGGCCGTCCCTGGTACCTACGAATTTGTAGGATGCTCCCCGGGAACCGACGAATTTGTAGGACCCACGTGGGACGCTCGGAGGGGACGGCGGACGCGCTCCACCGGTTCCTGCGGACAACCGCTCGAGTTTGCAAGTCCCCGGGGAGGGGACTCGGACCTACGTTTTTGTGGGCCCAGAGTGGATTTCCTACGAATTTGTCGGAGGTCGTGGACTCCCCCCGGAGCAGCTGCTCGCCTGGTGAGCACCCAGGCATCCATTGGCTTGTCAGCCATGGAGCGGGCCATCGGCGTGGAGCAGATCTTCCGCTCCCTCCACGCGCCAGAGGAGCCGCCAGTGGTCCGCGCTCCTGCGCATGAGGAGCTCGCCGGACGCGGGGCCGACGCCCGCCAACGTATGGTCGAGCAGGACCTTCTTGAAACGTTCCGCTGCGAGCGCGAGGTGCTCGCGTGCCTCGGGTGCCAGGCCCGTTCCGCCGTCGAGCAGTCCCCGTTGCGCGCTCCACTCCATGCCCTCGGGAAGTGCGAGGGCGAAGCGGGCGCACTCCCGCCGGAACTCGAGAGACCTGCGTCCGGCCTCGGCCCAGAGCGAGGCCATCCGGCCCTCATGCCGGAGCTGGGCGATGACGGCCCAGAGCCAGACGCCCGCCATCAGCAGCCCCGCGACCCGCACGAGCGGCCGGTACTCGGGCGCCACGAAGCGTCGCAGGAGCAGCGTGGTGCCGAGCAGGAGGAAGAGGAGGACGCCGGCGAGGAGCAACTCGACGAACGATGCTCCACGCGAGGCCTGGGAGCGCTTCACGCGAGGGCGCGCGGGAACTCCACGAGGGGCGGATTGACGGCCTCGGCGTGGGTCAGGTTGGCCGCGTGGGCGGCGCCGGGGACGGAGACGAAGCGCCTGCTGCCGGGGAGCGTCTCGTGGAGGTACTCGCCCTCGGAGTGGGGGATGCCGGCGTCGTCGGTGCCGTGGAACACGATGGCCGGGCAGCGGATGTCGCTCAGCCGGTTCTTGATGTCATCGCGCTCGATGAGGTTGTTCATGGCGGCGACGAAGTGGTCCTTGGGCGTCTGGCGCCAGCGCTCGAGCCAGGGCGAGTAGAAGCGCGTGTCCCCGAGGATGCCGCCCGCGAGGTTCTGGACGATGTTCTCGGTGGCGCCCGGAGTGCCCCACAGGTCGCGCACCTGGCGGTAGCCGACGCGGAGATCCTCCTCATCGAGGGTGCCGCGGGTGCTCATGACGAGGAGGATGGCGGGAGCGGAGTCACCGGAGTCCTCGAAATAGAGACCTTGGTTGTTGAGCTCGGCAATGGGCATGGAGGGGTTTCTTAGGAGGCCTCGGCGGGGGAGGCAATGCCGTGCACCTCCTCGTGCGGCAGGTAACGCGCGGAGAAGAGTCCCACCAGGGTCTCGGCCTTCCGGGGGCCAATGCCCTCCACCTCGCGCAGGGTTTTCACGTCGGCCTGGACGAGCGCGGCGAACGAGCCGAAGTGCGCGAGGAGCCGGCGCGCCAGCACGGGGCCCACGCCGGGCAGGGCCGCCACGATGGCCTCCTGCCACTCGGTGACGGAGAGGGCGCGGCGCTTGGCGGGAGAGCGCTCCTGGCCTCCCTCGGACTGGGCCTGGCGGGCGATGGTGACGAGCAGCGCGGCGGTCCCCTCGGGGTCCGCGCTGGGGAGCACGGGCATCCGTCCCATCACCGCCAGGCGCGAGAGGGCACCGCGGATGGCGTTCGGCCGCACCCGGCATTCGACGGCCAGCGGGTCGCCCTCGAGGATGAGCACGGGATGCGAATAGTGCTCGCGCAGGTGCCCGGCCTGTTCGAACAACCGCCGGTCGATGATGGAGGAGATGAGGTCTCGCGCCGTCTTGCGCTCCACGGCCACGCCGCCGCCGAGGAGGAAGTCCGCCACGGGGAGCTGGGCGATCTCGACGCGCACGTGGGGGAAGTCCCGCAGCAGCTCGATGACGCCGCTGTTGCGCTCCCGTGTGTCCGCGGTGATGAGGATGTCGCCCGGTCTGGCCATCTCCCTTCACCCTAGTCACTGGGGGCCGGGCGGCTTTCTCTGGCTGGTTGCACTCCAGCCGGGCGGGCGGGTGGGGCGAGGTGACGGGGCGCGGGGGTGCCTACCGTTGGAAGGCCTTTTCCTTCCAAGGAGCCTTGCATGGACACCACGCCCACCCAGGACAAGACGACCCCGCGCATGGCGGTTCCCGTGCCCACGCCGGTGCGCGAGGGCGTCAGGGGAATCCTCGACCGGAGTGCCGCGGCCGGAATCCCCGCGATGCCGCTGTTGGGCGTGCTGCCGCTGCGCCGGCTGGTTCCGCAGGATCTCCACTCGTTGATGGACTACCAGGGAGCGCTCACGGTGGCCGGGGCGGGGCTGCTGTCCGGTTCGAAGGTGGCGTGCAACGCGGGCCTGGCGTTGGGGTTGTCGGGCCTGGGCGTGTCGCTGCTCACCGACTACCGGCTGAGCTTGAAGAAGATCATCCCCATCGAGGTGCACGAGGCGATCGACTACGTGTGGAGCCTCGGGGTGATCGCGGCGCCGTTCGTCTTCGGCTTCGCGAAGCGCAGCAAGTGGGTGACGCTGGTGCACGTGCTCGTGGGAGCGAGCACCATCGTGGGCTCGCTCTTCACCGATTACCGGGCGCAGAGGGGCGTGCAGTGGGGCCCCGGACGCAAGACGGACCTCGGCCCGGTGGGCGGCTGAGGCCCGCGGTCAGGAGGTACGTGAATGGGAGAGGAGCCAGGGCATGAGTTCTGGTTCCGCGTAGGCCGGGTCCCACGAGTCGTGCTCGACCTCCGGATACTCGGTGTAGCGCATCGGAGCGCCGACCTCCTGGAGCGCTCGTACCAGGATGCGCGATTCCGAGACGGGAATGATCGGGTCTTCCTCCCCGTGGAAGACCCAGATGGGAAGGTGCCGCAGCAGTCGAGCGGCCTCGAGGAAGGGCTCGGAGACGGGCGTGGCCGCATCCAAGTTCCGGCTGACGGAGTGCCTGCCAGGAGCGTCCAGACCTCCGCAGATGGGGACGAGCGCGGCGAAACGGTGCGGGTCCTTGAGTGCTAGGCGCCAGGAGCCATAACCACCCATGGAGACCCCGGTCAGGTAGAGGCGTGCGGGGTCTCCGTTGAATTCGTGTAGGGATTGCTCCAGGGAGAGCAGGGCCAGCTCGGCCATGGGGCCGCGCCAGGGGTGTCCACGCTGGGCCTGCGGGAGGACGACCACGGCGGGGAACCGCTCCGGGAATCGGCGGATCGCCGGCCCAAGTCCCACCCGGGTTTGTTGGAGCCCATCGCTTCCGCCTTCGCCGACCCCATGCAGGAAGAGGATGACGGGCCAGGGGCGGTCCGAGGAGAACCCGGGCGGGACATGGACCTGGTAGCGGTAAGTAGCCTCTTGCACGATCGCTGTGCGGGTGAGGAATCCGGTCTCGCTCATGCCCTTTCTCTGTCCAAGGCTTTCAAACTCGGGCCGGGGACGCCGCCATGCAAGTGGACCGTGGATCCTGGACCGCGAGAATGGGACTCTCTTCTCGGTCGGATCCGGGGCGTCCACGCGGATTCCTGCGATGAGGGGTAGATGAACGCCAGCTACATCCTGAAGCGGCTCAACCAGACGAAGCAGCTCAACAAGCAGCGCCTCATCGAGATCGCAACGGAACTCGATGTTGTTGATACCTCCGGCACGATCAACGAGATCGCTACCCGGGTGGGTAAATCCCTTGCTCGCCGGCACGATGAGGATACTGGGCGTCCTCAAGGGTCCGATGTCGCGAGACAGCAGGTGCTGGAGTTGCTGGACTGGGATGAGTTGGCGTCGCTCCTCAGGAGCGAGGGGCCCTGGTTGGGCGAGCAGGCCAGATACGAGTTCACGGAAACCATTGATGGCATGACCCGAGATGCCCTGGAGGAGTTGGTCGAGGAACTCTTCGGGGCCGTGAACGGGTCAGAACAGATCGATGAGATCTGCCAGGACCGTCGCTGGAAGGGTCGGGACGTCTTCGAAGCCATGTCCTACGACGAGGAGGACTCGGACGAGGAGGAAGAGGATTCGGACGAGGAGGACTCTGAGGAAGAGGATTCGGACGAGGAGGACTCGGACGAGGAGGACTCTTCTGAGGAAGAGGACTCGGACGAGGAGTACTCCGGCGAGGGTCCGGCGTGGCAATCCATGCTGAATTACCGCGTGGGCCCGGACCATCCCCTCCCGGAGGGATTGACGATCTCCGAGCATCAACTCTTCGAGCACCAGCAGCAGAGCCTGAATGCCCTGGCGAAATGGTGGAGCTCGGAAGAAAGCCGGGGCGTGCTGTGCCTTCCCACGGGAGGCGGCAAGACGCGGACGGCGGTCGAGTTCGTGCTGACTCAGGCGCTCGAGGGTGGCAACCGGGTGCTCTGGCTCGCTCACCGCCAGGAGTTGGTCAATCAGGCCATCGCCACCTTCCTGACGCGGGGGCACAGGCGCGGCACTGCTTTCACCGTGGCGCGCTTCGAAGCGGGTGGCAGGAAGCACAGCCGACCGGCGGACGTCGTCATTGCCTCACTACCTACCCTGGGCTGGAGCCGGGAGCTCCCCAACGTCGACAACTTGCTCGAGATCCACGAGACGTTCGACCTGATCATCGTCGACGAGTGCCACCATGCTGTCGCCAGCACGTGGAAGCGATTGCTGAAGGAATTGCGACGCAGGCTCCCGGACAGCAAGCTGCTCGGGCTCTCCGCCACTCCCACTCGAACCGCCGCACGGGAGGTTCCCGAGTTCTGGAATTTGTTCGACGGCCTCATTCATGAGGTGAAGCCGCTCCCTCTCATCAAGCAGGGAGTCCTGGCCAAACCCCACATCATCACCGTCGAGACGGAGCAGGTCTTCGATGCCACCGAGAAGGAGGCGCATCTCTTCGAGCAATTCGACGATCTTCCCGAGATGCTGGTGAAACGGATCGCCTCCAGCAAGGTCCGCAACGAGCTCATCGTGCGCAACCTGGTGCAGGAGCGAAACCGGTGGGGGCAGACGCTGCTCTTCGCTGCGAATCTCGAGCATGCGGAGGAGTTGGAGCGCATGCTCCGCAAGAAGGGGGTCCAGGCAGGCTTCCTCCACGGGGGCTCCCCGATGGAGCAGCGAGCCCAGGTCCTGGGGGCTTTCGCGGCCCGGCGTTTCCAGGTCCTCATCAACGTGGCCCTCTTCAACGAGGGAACCGACATCCCCGCGGTCCAGACGGTCTTCCTGGCTCGCCCGACGATGAGCCGGATCCTCTTCCAGCAGATGGTCGGGCGAGGGCTGCGCGGCCCCAGGCTCGGGGGAACGGCGACCTGTTACATCGTCGGATTCAACGACAAGCTGACCAACCTCCTGCAAGACCAGCTCACCTCGAGCTTCGCGACGGAGCGGGATGCGCTCGAGGCGCTCGGTCTGGATGCCCAGGAGGTAGAGGAGCTCGTGGAGATCACGAGCACTCCCGTCATCCGGATTCAGGAGAAGTCCCCGGTGGCGACGGAGGACTACGCCCGGCGCCTCGAGGAGTTGCTCCGGAGCGTCGAGACCATGCGGGTGACGGGCCAGTGGTCTCCCGACGAGTTGCCGCTGCTCGGCTGGTGGGAGACCTCCTCCTTGGGCGGCAGCCACCAGTATCTGCCCGTCTTCGAGGGCGACAAGGAGGCGCTGGGGGCCCGATTGGGCCGATTGCTCCAGCTCGTCCAGTTGGATCAGCCCCTGCCGGAAGAGGGATGGGCCTCCGTTCAACACATCCCGGAGGAGATCTCCCAGGCGTTCGCACGGGCCGTGCTCCAGAATCAAGGCGCTCTGCGCTACGTCGACTTGAGCCGGAGCCAGGCGACCGAAACGCAGCAGGCCCTCGAGTCCATGCTTCAGCGCGGGAACATCTCCGAAGCGAAGGCGACCGTCTCCCCGGAGCCCTCGCGGCCTCCGCTGGAATTCTGGCTCTCGCACGCGGCTCGGAACGGCGCGGTGAACGACACGATGCTGGTCCGTATGGACAGCACCCTTCAGGCCATCTCCCCTGCCCACTACGAGCGGGTGAACAAGGTCTGGAGCCAGCATTGCGACCTGCTCGGCTCGAATCCCGAGCCCCGGGCCATCGACCTTTTCGTCCGGATGGCCTCCCGCTTCCCGGAGGTCGCGGAGGTCCCCGCGCCTGTGTGCGAGCAGCTCCTCACGGAAGCCGCCCGGCGTGGAGCGCTGCCCACGCCGATGCCGTCCAATGAGCAGGGCCCCACGCTGGGCGAGGTTCGTCAGCACCTCTCTACGCTGACTGAGTCGCAGCGCAGGGAGTCCCTGGACCTGCTGTACAAGGCCTACTTCGCCGGGAAGTACGCGACCCGTGAGGAGTTCCTCATGAGTCTGCTCGCGGGCTGAGGTCGCTCCAGGCGTCGGACGAAGATCGCCCCGGGCCGCGCTGTCCTGGGGCGTTCATCCATCCCAGGCTCAGCGGTCCCTCACTCGCGAGTCACCGCGCGCAGCACGAACTCCCGGCGCTGGTCGAGCAGCCGCAGGGCCAGGGGCAGCAGCGCGCGGTACAGCATGGCGTACGCCGCGGCGCACAGGGCGATCATCGCGAGCGTCTGCCAGGTGGGCCCGCCCTTCCCGGCGAAGCGCAGGGCCCAGGCGAAGGGAGCGCAGCCCACGCTCGCCGCGACGATGCCGAGCATGGATGCGGTGAGCGGCAGCTTGTCCCGGCGCTTGAGGCTCGCGTGGAACTTCACCGGGAAGTACAGGGACAGGAAGTTGCCCGCCGCGAGCAGCACCGGCACCACCGCCACCACGGCCGCCATGGCGCACAGGAAGTCCAGCGCCGAGCCCTTGCCGAAGTACACCCGGTAGAACACGCCCACCAGCAGCGCCATGCTACTCGCCGCCGTGCCCTGTACCCGGTTCTTGGCTCGCAGCACGTCTCCCAGCTCCACGGGCGCGGCGATCAGCATGGCCAGCCCGTGCCCGTCATAGGCGAACGTGTTCTGCGAGAACGTGGACGCCATCACCACCGCGCCGTAGATGCTCAGGCCGCCCATCAACCACGCATCCGCGCTCGCGCCGAGCAGGAACTCGAAGAGGGCCCGTCCCGAGGTCAGCTTCAGCAGGATGGCCAGCACGAAGGGCACGGACGCGAGCAGCCGAGCGCGTGGGTTGCGCCACAAGTCCAGCGCCTCGCGCACGAGCAGCGTCGAGTAGACGGTGCGCGTCCGGACGAACGGGTCGTTGTTGTCCCCGGACTCCTTCACCGCGGGGCCGGCGCGGCCCACGCTGCGGTGGAAGCGCAGCAGCAACGCGTAGGCGATTCCCATCCCCATCAGCATGAAGAAGACCATGCCCACGCCATCGATGAGGGCGTTGCGCCGGTAGCCATAGGTGAGCTCCAGCAGCGCGTCCCCGAAGAAGCCCGGAGGCACCCGTCCGAGCGCCAGCGTCGCGTCGACGATGAGGGCCATGTCCAGCTTGTCCACGCCGCCCTCGCCCACGGCGGTGAGCCACGAGGTGTCGATGGGGGGAATGAAGGACGCGGCCGCGAGGAAGAGGACGAAGCCTCCGCCGATGAGCTGGGCGCTGTTCTTCGCGCGCAGCACGTTGAGCACCAGGTGCAGGCCCACCCTGCTCCACGCCGCGTTGAGCAGGGCGAACAGCACGTAGAGCAGTACCGCGAACCACTTCGCGCGCACCGGGTGCACCGAGGCGAAGCCCAGCGCCGCTCCCGTCAGGGGCGCGTAGAAGACGAGCGCGCGAGGCTCGAAGAGGCTCGACACCGTGGAGGCGATGAGCAGCCGGAAGGGCGAGATGGGGAAGGGCGCGTAGCGGCCCAGCTCCGAGTGGTCATCCACGCCCGCGTTCATCAGCGGCCACGCCACCCACCCCGCCGCGGTGACGAAGCACAGCAGGTTGAGGATGAAGAAGGGCCAGACGTCGCTCTCGGCCACGGGGCGCAGGCGCATCAGCCCGTAGAACGTGACGCCCAGGCCCCAGGCGGGGGCGCTCGACAGGAGGAAGGCGCCCACCGCCAGCAGGCGGCTGCGGCCCGGCCCCTGGTTGAGCCCGATGTGCAGGCGCAGGCCCCACAGCAGCCACAGGTGCCGGAAGAAGCCCGGCGCGGCCGGCCGGTTCACGCGGACCCCCGGCGCAGAGCCTCCACCTCGGTGGACGGCGCTTCCCCGTAGAAGGACAGCTTCGCGTTGCGCGCGGCCGGCACGGAGATGAGCTTCTCGAAGACGGCCTCCAGCGAGGGCACGTCGTAGCGCTCCATCAACTGCCGCACCGTGCCCTGGTCCAGCATCCTCCCGTCGCGGATGACGCCCGCGTGTGTGGCCAGCCGCTCGGCGATCTCCAGCACGTGCGTGGTGAGCAGCAGTGTCACTCCGCGCCGGCTCAGCTCGCGCAGCAGCTCGCGGATGACGCCCGCCGCCAGCACGTCGATGCCCTCGAAGGGCTCGTCCAGCAGCACCAGCTCCGGCGCGTGGATGAGCGCCGCCGCGATGGCCAGCCTTCGCCGCATGCCCTTGGAGTACTCGGCCACCAGCGCGCCCGCCTTGTACGTCAGCTCCGTGAGCTCGAGCAGCTCCGTGGCCCGCGCCGCCGCCTCGTCCCCGCTCAGCCCGTACATGCGCCCGCAGAAGGTGAGGTACTGCCTCCCGGAGAGCCGCTCGAAGAGGCTCAGCTCCTCGGGCACCACGCCGATGTGCCGTTTCACCTCCAGGGGCCGCGCCACCGCGTCCACGCCCAGCAGGGAAATCCGTCCGGCGTCCGGCGCGTACACCCCGGTGAGCAGCGCGATGGTGGTGGACTTGCCCGCCCCGTTGGGGCCGAGGAACGCGTAGAAGGCGCCCCGGGGGATGGACAGCTCCATTCCATTGAGCGCGGTGAAGTCGCCGAAGCGCTTCACGAGCCCGTGGGCATCGACGGCCAGGTCAGCAGGGGGGGAGGGGGACATGCGCGGGGTGGATCAGACCCGACTCCGCCCATCTCCGGCAATCCCCCTCCTGTCCGAGGCCCGGGCCTCCGGGGCGCGGCTCCCTGTCGTAGACTCGCTTCCGTCACCACCTTCCGAAGGCTTCACCCATGGAATCCCTCGCCCAGCTGAACGTGGAGCGCGCCCGGCTGCTCATCACCTGCGCGGACCGTCCCGGTGTCGTGGCGGCCGTGTCCCAGCTCCTCTTCGAGCAGGGCGCCAACGTGGTCGACTCGGATCAACACACCGAGCCCGATGACTTACGCTTCTTCATGCGGCTGGAGTTCGACCTTCCCGGACTCCAGCAACGCCTCGCCGCGCTGGAGCAGGCCTTCCGTCCGGTGGCCGAGCGCTTCGGGATGCAGTGGCAGCTCACCCCCGCCGCGCGCGTCAAGCGCATGGCCCTCTTCGTCTCCAAGCAGGACCACTGTCTGCAGGAGCTGCTGTGGCTGTGGAAGAAGGGCGAGCTCGCCGCGGACATCCCCCTGGTGGTGAGCAACCACCCGGACGCGCGCGAGGTGGTGGCGCCCTTCGGCGTGCCCCTGCACCACGTCCCCGTCACCGCGGAGACCAGGGCCCAGGCCGAGGCCTCCGTGCTGGAGCTGATGACGGCCCACCAGGTGGACCTCATCGTGCTCGCCCGCTACATGCAGATTCTCAGTCCCGGGTTCATCGAGCGCTTCGCCCGGCCCATCATCAACATCCACCACAGCTTCCTGCCGGCCTTCGTGGGCGCCAACCCCTACGCCCAGGCGCATGCCCGGGGGGTGAAGCTCATTGGCGCCACGGCGCACTACGTGACGGCCGAGCTCGACGCCGGTCCCATCATCGACCAGGACGTCCACAGGGTGGGGCACAGGGATGCGGTGGCGGACCTGGTCCGCATCGGGCGCCGGGTGGAGCGCACCGTGCTGGCGCGCGCCGTGGACTGGCACCTGGAGGACCGGGTCCTGCTGCACGGGAACAAGACGGTCGTCTTCGCGTGAACGGCTCGGGGGAGCCGGTGCTGCTCAGTGCACCATGGCCACCTCCGGCGGCCCGATGATGCGCTGCACGGTCATCCTCACCTTGTCGAGGTCCACCGGCTTGGAGATGTAGCCGGCGGCGCCGACGAGCTCCGCCTCCCACTCGAAGCCGTAGCCCGAGATGATGATGATGGGGAGCCCGCGCGCCCGGGGCATCTTCTTGAGTGCGTCCAGCAGCCCCCACCCGCTCATCACCGGCATGCGCAGGTCCAGCAGCACCGCCAGGGGGATGTCGCCCTCGAGCAGGTCGAGGGCTTCTCGCCCGTTGGCGGCCTGCTCGGTGCGGTAGCCCATCTCCTCTAGGGCATCGCAGATGAGCGTGCGGTGGCTCGCGTCGTCATCGACGACCAGGATGTAGGACATGGCGGGGCCTCGAAGCGTCTTCCGGTGGGGAAGGCAGATTCTATGCGGGGCAAGATGGGAATGCCCTCACCGTTCCGGAAGGGGTCTGCCAGCTTTTCAACACCCCTCGAAAAGTCCCAGGGCGTTACCGCCCAGGATGCCTGCCTCCACCTCGTCCCCGAGCTTGAGGGCCAACAGCTGTTTGAGCTCGCGGTCCCAGGCGTAGGGGATGTTGGGGAAGTCGGTGCCGTAGAGGATGCGTTCGGGGCGCACGTGCAGCAAGCGCACGGGGAGGGGCATGGGGAAGTAGTTGGCCACCGCCATGGTGGTGTCCAGCCAGAGGTTGTCGTAGCGCTCCAGCAGCCGCTCGTAGGCGTCGAACTCGTCGGCGCCCAGGTGGGGCACGCACAGCTCGAGGCCCGGGTGGTCCTTCAGCACCCGCTCCACGCGCTCGGCCGAGCACAGGGCGTGAACATCGCACTTGTACTGGGGGCTGGCGGGCTCGCGGCCGGCGTGCATCACCAGCGGCCGCCCGGCCCGGGCGCAGGCGGCGTACACCTCGTGGAGCGCGGGCGCGTCGGGGGCGAAGCACTGGACGTGGCAGTGCAGCTTCACGCCCTTGAGTCCCGCGGCGAAGGCCTCGGCGAGTATCTCCGCGGCGCCCTCTTCGCCCGGCAGCACGGTGGCCAGCCCGAGCACGCGCGGCTCGGCCCGGGCCACCTCGGCGACGTAGCTGTTGAGGAAGCGCGCCATGCCCGGCTTGTGGGCGTAGTGCAGCGCCACCACCCGGTGCACCCCCCGCGACAGGAGGAAGGACACCACCTGGGGGGTGTGCAGCTTGTAGCGGATGGGCCAGCCGTACTGGTCGAACCAGCGCCACACCGCCTCGAAGACGCCGTCCGGGAAGAGGTGCACGTGGGCATCCACCACGGGCGGCAGCCCCTCGGGCAGGCGCGGCCCCTCCTCGTCATTCAGGGCCGGCAGGGGGAGCACGGACTGTCCAGGCGCCAGCCAGCCGGAGGCGGCACCGAGGCACACCGGGGAATCGTCGTCGTGAGCGTGCATGCGCGGAGGGGAGGCCTACTCCTTCTTCCGCGCCTCGTCGCCGCCCGCCGGGGGGGTGTCCAGCCGCCGCAGGTAGGTGTCGTTCTGCGAGTAGCCGGCGCGCTCCAGCCGCTGGGTCTCGATGAGATCCGCGACCTTCGTGCACACCTGGCCCAGCAGACGCAGGGACTCGGCGAGAATCTTCTCCGCCTGGTCCTGCGCGTCCGCGCGCTTGATGACGGTCCGATCGCGGCGGAACAAGAGGGGCAACTTCATCCTCGCGAATCTAAGGGATGACGCGCCCTCGTGCCACCTGCTCGTCAAGGGCCCGTGCACCGCCAACGCTCGCTCGGGGACCACCGCGGGACCGGGGCCACCCGAGGGCCACCCGATGCGTCACGTCTCCACGCCGGGGCCGATGACGCGGCCGGACGCTGTCGGGCCCTCGACCATCAACAACTTAACAACCCAGCAAATTTACACGGCCCAGGCGGCTCGGCCGGGGGGGTGGGGCGCTCCGAGGGAAAGCGTCGGGTAAACGACCAATATCAGGGGCCTTTCACGAATTTTCAGCGGGGGGGATGACGCGCGGAAAATTTGTGCTTACTGTGCGGCCATTCACTTCCCGACTTCCTGTCGAGATTGTCGAAAGGGGGAACTGCGCATGGCTTATGACGGCGAGCTGGTGAAAATGGCGAATGGCCGCTGGGCGCGGTTCCAGCGCTGCCAGATGTACCGCCCCGGCGTCGAGGACGCGGGCGAGACGATGATGTTGATCGCGGTGGAGCTGGACGAGCGCTATCAGTTGTTGCTGGACGAGGTGGCTGACTCGCTGGCGCATTACCGGCACCGGGGCATTCCGGTGCAGGCGAAGCTGGACGAGGCGCAGCGGCTGACGCTGCACCCGGAGTCGGAGTCCAGCGCGCTGCATTAGTCAGCGAGGCCGGTAGAAGCGCGCGGCGTTTTCAAGAGCCACGCGCTTCACCACTCGCTCGGAGAGCTTCGCCTTGGCCAGCAGGTGGGCCACGCGCGCGAGCCCCAGGATGTCGCCGGCGCCATCGCCGGCATCCGAATTGAGCACCAGCCGTTCACTGCCAAGCCGGCGCACGAGGAGGACGGCGCGCTCGGCCTTGAGTGCTTCGGGGTGCAGGGTCAATCCCGCCCAATGCCCACAGCCGAGGATGTTGCGCACGGTGCGCCCGTTGGCGTGGTCCACCAGCACGCGTGAGGGCCGCACCCCGGACTCGCGCAGCAGGGAGAGGATGCGCCGGGTGTGGCGCTCCTTGTCGTGCACCGGGGTGTGCACCAGCACTTTCAGCTTCAGCTGCCGCGCGAGCGCGAGCTGCTCGAGGAAGGCCTCCTCCTCCTCGATGCCGCCCGAGTGCAGGCCCGTCTCGCCCAGGGCCACCACGCGGCCGCCGCGGAAGTAGTCGGGGAGGCTCGCGAGCACCTCGGACAGGCCGCGGCGGGGGATGCAGCGCGGGTGCACCCCGAGGGCCGCCCAGGCGCGGATGCCCAGCCTCTCCAGACGCGGCAGTTGGCGCTGCACCAGGTCATCGAAGTGCAGGCGCAGGGCCTTGGGCGTGGGCTCGGGCAGGTGGTGGGCCACCACCAGCGCGCGCTCCACGCCGAAGAAGCGCATGGACTCGAGGTCCTGGTCGCTGAGCGCCTCCGGGTGGAGGTGCGCGTCGAAGAGATGGCGGAGGGGCTCGGCCATGGGGTGTCCTGTCGGTCAGTTCTGGCCCAGGCCCGCGCCCTCGTTGCGAGGGTCGCTCGCCGGGTAGCGCAGGTTCGTCTTGGGGTCGCTGTAGACGGCCTCGGCGTCGCCCCACGTCTCCTGCCTGCGAATCTTGTGGCCCTTGGCCTCCAGGGCCGCCTGCGTGGCGGGCTCCAGGCCCCAGCGGTCCACCCACAGCTCATCGGGCAGGTATTGGTGGTGCAGCCGGCCCGCGCCCACCGCGCGCGACACGTCCATGCCCGCGTCCACGATGTTGGAGATGACCTGGATGACGGTGGTGGGAATGGTGGAGCCGCCCGGGCTGCCCACCGCGAGCATCACCTTCTTGGGGTCATCCCTGGAGAAGACGAGCGTGGGGGACATGGAGGACAGGGGCACCTTGCCCGGGGCGATGGAGTTGGCCTCGCCCGTCACCAGCCCGTAGGCGTTGGGCACGCCGGGGCGCGCGGCGAAGTCGTCCATCTGGTCGTTGAGGAGCACGCCGGTGCCCTTGGCCACCACGCACGAGCCGAAGGCGTAGTTCACCGTGGTGGTGAGAGCCACCGCGCCGCCGTCCTTGTCGATGACGGAGATGTGCGTGGTGTTCTTCTTCTCGGGCGAGGGCGGCTGCGCGGGAGTCTGTCCGGGAGCCGCCGGGCTGTCGTACCAGGTGCCCGGCTTCTTCAGCGTGGAGTCGTTGGCGCCCTCCATGGGGGGCAGCAGCGAGGCGCTCGGGGTGGCCTTCTTCGGGTCGATGCCGCCGGCCAGGTCCGCGATGTAGCCAGACGAGGTGAGGCTCTCCATGGGAATCTTCACGAAGGCCGGGTCGCCCAGGTACTTCACCCGGTCCACGTACACGCGGCGCACGGCCTCGACGTAGAGGTGCAAGTCCTCGGGGTTGCGGTAGTCCAGGCCCTTGGGGCGCAGCCGCTCCATCGCGCCGAGCACCTGCAGCACCGCGAGCCCGCCCGCGCTCGGCGGCGGCATGGTGAGGATGCGGTAGCCGCGGTAGCTGCCCTCGAGCGGCTCGTGGGCGCGCGTCTTGAAGGCCGCGAGGTCCTCGAGCGTGAGCAGGCCGCCGCCGGCCTTCACCGTGTCCACCATCGCCTGGGCCAGCGGGCCCGAGTAGAAGGGCTTGGGGCCGCTCTTGGCGAGCGTCTGGAGCGTGCGGGCCAGCTCCGGCTGGCGCACGAGGTAGCCGATGGGCGGCACGTCCGGCTCGCCCTGGTCGTTCTTCGCGAGGAAGATGCGCGAGGCCTCGGGGTCCTGCCGCAGGCAGTCGCGCCGCAGGGTGGCGATCTGCTGGTACTTGGGCGACACCCAGAAGCCCTTGGTCGCGGCCTCGATGGCCGGCTGCAGCACCACCGCGCGCGGCAGCTTGCCGTGCTTCTCCAGCAGCTCCAGGTAGCCGGCCACCGCGCCGGGCACCGCCACGCTCGTCGCGCCGTCCGTGGACAGCCCCGGCACCACCTTGCCGTCCTTCACGTACATGTCCCGGGTGGCCCCCTTCGGCGCCACCTCGCGGAAGTCCAGCACCTGGGTGGTGCCCGTCTTCGCGTCGTGCACCAGCGCGAAGCCACCGCCGCCCAACCCCGAGTGGTAGGGCCCCACCACCGCCAGGGTGAAGGCCGCCGCCACCGCCGCGTCCACCGCGTTGCCACCCTTGTCCAGCATCCGCAGCGCGGCCTCGCTCGCCATCGGGTGCGCCGTGGCCACCGCGCCGCCCCGGTAGGGCCTCGCCGCCCATGCCGGTATCGCGATTACAAGTGCCATCAGTGCCACTGCCCACCAATTCCGGTGAGTCCGCATCTTTACCGTCTCCACGTGAAGGGGCCCTCCGCTCGCGCTTCCCCGAGCCGGGGTTCTGGAGTATCCCGAGCGCCGCCCGGACTCGCCATCAAACAGTTTCATCGTCGAGAAGTGTCCGGCGGACCGCAGCACGACCGGCCAGGAGTTTGACCGGCGCACAGGCCAGGGCATCCTGTGCATGACGCTACGTCCCGCCGGGGGGAACATGAACGCCAACCTGATGACAGTGAAGCAGACGTCGGCCCCGCCGGATGCCACCGTGACGACGGTCTTCCTCAAGCCGACGTTCGGTATCACCGTGCAGAGCAACACGTTGTGCGTGTCCGTCAAGGCGCGCACCGAGGGGCCTCGCCCCACCCGCCCTCCAGCGCGCGGTTGACGGGCCGCTCTCGCGTCCCTAGTAATCGCCGCCATGACAGCTCCTCTGGCGGCGGTGGTGTTGTGCGCGGGCAAGGGCACGCGGATGAAGTCGGAGAAGGCCAAGGTCCTTCACCCCATCCTCGGCAAGCCTCTGTGTGCCTATCCCCTCATGCGAGCCCTGGACCTGGGCGCCTCGCCCGTGGTGCCGGTGGTGGGCCACCAGGCCGGGGAGGTGGAGCGCTCCATCCGCGCCCATTTCCCCACCGCGCCCCTGCGCTTCGCGCTCCAGAAGGAGCAGCGGGGCACGGCCGACGCGGTGCGCTCGGCCGAGGAGGCCCTGAAGGACTTCAAGGGCCGCGTCCTCATCCTCTACGGTGACGTGCCGCTGGTGCGCAGCGAGACGCTCTCCGCGCTCTCGGCCGCGCACGACAAGAGTGGCGGGGTGCTCTCGCTGGTGTCCACCTCGCCGGCGGACCCCACGGGCTACGGCCGCGTCATCCGCGAGATGGGCAAGGTGGTGCGCATCGTCGAGCACAAGGACGCCACCCCCGCGCAGCGCCAGGTGCGCGAGTGCAACGCCGGCATCTACCTGGTGGAGTCGTCCTTCCTGTGGAAGGCGCTGGCCAACATCCGCACCGCCAACGCGCAGGGCGAGTTCTACCTCACGGACCTGGTGGAGATGGCCGCGGCCCAGGGCCCGGTGGGCTCCATCGACGCCGAGTTCAGCGAGACGGCGGGCGTGAACGACCGGGTGGAGCTGGCGGCGCGCGCCAGGGAGCTCCAGGCACGCATCAACACCTGGCACATGCGCAACGGCGTCACCCTGACGGACCCGGCCACCACCTACATCGAGGAGGGCGTGGCCATCGGGGCGGACACCGAGATTGGCCCCATGGTGACGCTGTCGGGCGCCACGGTGGTCGGCCGCAACGTCACCATCGGACAGGGCTGCGTCCTGTACGCCTCCTCGGTGGCCGACGGGACGAACATGAAGCCGTACACCGTCCTGGAGGAGGCCCGGGTGGGCGAGCGCTGCATCCTCGGCCCGTTCTCCCGGTTGCGGCCCGGCACCGACCTCGCCGAGGAGGTGCACCTGGGCAACTTCGTGGAGACGAAGAAGGCCCGCCTCGGCCGCGGCTCCAAGGCCAACCACCTGGCCTACCTGGGCGACGCGAAAATCGGCTCCGGGGTCAACGTGGGCGCCGGCACCATCACCTGCAATTACGACGGGGTGAACAAGCACCTCACCGAGCTGGGCGACGGCGTCTTCATCGGCTCGGACACCCAGCTGGTGGCCCCCGTGAAGGTCGGGGACGGGGCGTATGTCGGTGCGGGCACCACGGTGACGAAAGATGTACCGCCTGGGAGCCTCGCCGTGTCCCGGACGCCACAGGTCAACATGGAAGGCTGGGTGGAGAGGAAGAAGGCTCGGATGGCCAAGTCCTCGGAATCCGGCCCCTCCAAGTCGGACAAGGCCTCCGCGGGTTAGTGGGCCCGCCTTTTGCTTGTCGTCAGGGTGACAGGTGTCGCCCGATGTGGGTGGAACTGCCCCCGGAATTTGCCAACGGGGGCGCGGGCGTGAGAGAGGACGGAGAACATGTGCGGCATTGTTGGGTATGTCGGGGACAAGGAGTCGGCTCCCATCCTGGTGTCCGGGCTGAAGAAGCTCGAGTACCGGGGGTATGACTCCGCGGGCGTGGCGGTGGTGAACCGCAACGTCCTCAACGTGGTGCGTGCCACGGGCAAGCTGAAGAACCTGGAGAACCGGGTTCAGACGGACCTGCCCCAGGGCACCATCGGCATCGGTCACACGCGGTGGGCCACGCACGGTCGTCCCTCGGACGAGAACGCGCACCCGCACACGTATGGCGGCGTGGCGGTGGTGCACAACGGCATCATCGAGAACCACCTGGCCCTCAAGGCGGAGCTGCGGGCCAAGGGGCACCACTTCTCCTCCGAGACGGACTCGGAGGTGTTCGCCCACCTCATCTCCGATGAGCTCAAGGGCGGCCTGGACCTGCCCGCGGCGGTGCGCGCGGCCATCGCCCTGGTGAAGGGCACCTACGCCCTGGCCGTGGTGACCAGCAGCGATCCCAACCGGATTGTGTGCACCAAGGACTCCTCGCCCATGGTGCTGGGCCTGGGCCAGGGACAGAACTTCGTGGCCAGCGACGTGCCGGCGCTGCTCGAGCACACGCGCGACTTCGTCTACATGGAGGAGGGTGACCTGGCCGTCATCACCGCCGCCAACGTGGACATCTACAACCGCTCCGGCCAGAAGGTGAACCGGCCCACCCGCCGCATCGACTGGACGCCGATGATGGCGGAGAAGGGCGGCCACAAGCACTTCATGCACAAGGAGATCATGGAGCAGCCTCGCGCCGTGGCGGACACGCTGCGCGGCCGCATGCTCCTCTCCGAGGGCGACGTGCACTTCGAGGGTTGGAACCTCAGCCCGGAGAAGGTCCGCTCGCTCACCAAGGTGACCATCCTCGCGTGCGGCACCTCGTGGCACTCGGGGATCGCCGGCAAGGCGATGATCGAGTCGCTCGCGCGCATCCCGGTGGAAGTGGAGCTCGCCAGCGAGTTCCGCTACCGCGACCCCCTCGTCGAGCCCACGCACCTGGCCGTCGCGATCTCCCAGTCCGGCGAAACGGCGGACACGCTCGCGGCGCTGAAGGAAGCGAAGGCGCGCGGTGCGGGGACGCTGTCTGTCTGCAACGTCGTGGGTTCGGCGATCACGCGTGAGAGCGCGTTCT
>NZ_JBJMQO010000025.1:0-16438 GCF_045802675.1 Archangium sp.
CTCCTGGAGAGCCGCGAGAACGACACCGGCATGGTCGTCCTCTCCAAGGAGAAGGCCGACAAGATGCGCATCTGGGACGAGATCTCCGCCGCTTGCGAGCGCGATGAAATCGTCAAGGGCACCATCGTGGGCCGCGTGAAGGGTGGCCTTTCCGTCGACATCGGCGTGAAGGCGTTCCTCCCCGGCAGCCAGGTGGATATCCGCCCGGTGCGCAACCTCGACCAGTACATCTCGAAGGAATTCGAGTTCAAGGTCATCAAGTTCAACAAGAAGCGCGGCAACATCGTGCTCTCCCGCCGCGTACTGCTCGAGAAGCAGCGCGAGGAGATGAAGAAGGAGACCCTCAAGAACCTCAAGGAGGGTGCGGTCCTCAAGGGCGTGGTCAAGAACCTCACCGACTACGGCGCCTTCATCGACCTCGGCGGCATCGACGGCCTGCTCCACATCACCGACATGTCCTGGGGCCGCATCGGTCACCCCAGCGAGATGTTCAACGTGGGTGACGAGGTCCGCGTCGTCGTCCTCAAGTTCGATCCCACGCAGGAGCGCGTCAGCCTGGGTCTCAAGCAGATCCAGGAGGATCCGTGGCACCGCGCCGACGAGAAGTACCCGGTCGGCACGCGCGTCAAGGGCAAGGTCGTCTCCATCACCGACTACGGCGCGTTCATCGAGATCGAGCAGGGCGTCGAGGGTCTGGTGCACGTGTCCGAGATGTCCTGGACCAAGCGCCTCAAGCACCCGAGCAAGATGCTGGAGGTCGGCCAGGAGGTCGAGGCCGTCGTTCTCGACATCGATCCGAAGGCCAAGCGCATTGCGCTGGGCATGAAGCAGATCGAGCAGAACCCCTGGACGCTGCTCGAGGACAAGTACCCGATCGGCTCGGTCATCAAGGGTCAGATCCGCAACGTCACCGACTTCGGCGTGTTCGTCGGCGTCGAGGAGGGCGTGGACGGCCTGGTGCACGTGTCCGACATCTCGTGGACGGTGCGCATCAAGCACCCGGGCGAGATGTTCAAGAAGGGCGACGAGGTCGAGGCGGTGGTGCTCAACATCGACGTCGAGAACGAGCGCTTCAGCCTGGGCATCAAGCAGCTCCAGCCGGATCCCTGGGACACCCTGTCCGAGCGCACCCCGGTGGGCAGCCGCGTGAAGGGCAAGGTCACCAAGGTGACGGACTTCGGCGCCTTCGTGGAGATCGAGCCCGGCATCGAGGGCCTCGTGCACGTCTCCGAGCTGAAGGAGGAGCGTGTCGAGAACCCGCGTGACGTGGTGCAGGAGGGCCAGGAGGTCGAGGTGAAGATCATCGACATCAACACCCAGGACCGGAAGGTGGCCCTGTCGATGAAGGCCCTGATCGGCGAGGGCGACGACTACCGCGAGTACCTCCGCCGCCAGGCCGAGGGCTCCAAGGCGCGCCTCGGCGACGTGATGGCGAGCAAGCTGAAGAAGTAGTCGCCTCACCCCTCACACGAGGGACAAACAGGACGGCCGGGCTCCTCTCGGGGAACCCGGCCGTTCGTTTTTCCAGCCCTCTTTAACACACCGCGTCATTCCAGGTGATTCCGAGGAGTCCTCGGAGCGAGAAGCGCATCTCTCGCACCAGTGGACGCTCGGGCCCGGGAGCAGGCAAGGAGGCTTGACCCTCCCACAAGGCGTGGTGATAAGGGCGCTCCCGAGGGTTATTCGAAGTCATTCTCCAGCATCTCCAAGGAGGCAATTCATGGCTCGTGAAGTGGTCATCGTGGGCGCGGCGCGTACCCCCATCGGGGCCTTCCAGGGCGCCCTGTCCAAGCTGACGGCGCCGCAGCTCGGTGCCATCGCCATCAAGGCGGCTCTGGAGCGCTCGGGTGTCTCCCCGGATCAGGTCAACGAGACCATCATGGGCTGCGTGCTGCAGGCGGGCGTGGGCCAGGCCCCGGCGCGTCAGGCCGCCATCCACGCCGGCATCCCCGACACCGTCCCCGCCGTCACCCTCAACAAGGTGTGCGGCTCGGGCCTCAAGGCGGTCATCGCCGGGGCCCAGGCCATCGCGCTCGGTGATGCCGAGGTGGTGGTGGTGGGCGGCATGGAGTCCATGAGCAACGCGCCCTACCTCAGCCACTCGATGCGTGGCGGCGCCCGCATGGGCAACGTGGAGTTCAAGGACGCGATGATCCACGACGGTCTGTGGGATCCGTACGGCAACGTCCACATGGGCAGCTGCGCCGAGGAGTGTGCCGTCTCCCAGGGCATCAGCCGCTCCACGCAGGACGAGTACGCCATCGAGTCCACCAAGCGCGCCATCGAGGCCCAGAAGGCCGGCCTCTTCACCCGGGAGATCGTCCCGGTCACCGTGCCCGGCGGCAAGGGCGGTGACGTGGTGGTGAGCGAGGACGAGGGCCCGAAGAACGCGAAGCCGGAGAAGATCACCTCGCTCAAGCCCGTCTTCAAGAAGGACGGCACGGTGACGGCGGCCAACGCCTCCTCCATCAACGACGGCGCCGCGGCGCTGGTGCTGATGAGCGCCGAGCGCGCCAAGGCCGAGGGCCGCACGGTGCTGGGCCGGATCGCCGGCTACGCCGGGGCCGCCCGCAAGCCGGTGGAGTTCACCATCGCTCCGGCCGACTCCATCAACAACCTGCTCAAGCGCACGGGCCACAAGACCACGGACGTGGACCTCTGGGAGATCAACGAGGCCTTCGCGGTGGTGGCGCTGGCCAACAACAAGCTCCTCGGGCTCGAGGGCTCGAAGGTGAACGTGCGCGGCGGCGCGGTGGTGCTCGGCCACCCGATCGGCGCCTCGGGCGCGCGCCTGCTGGTGACGCTGGTGCACACGCTGCAGGACACGAACAAGAAGCGCGGCGTGGCGTCGCTCTGCATCGGCGGCGGCGAGGGCATCGCGCTGATGGTGGAGCGTTAGTCCCAACACGGAACGAACACTCCCTCTCCGCTGAGGGGAGGGGCGGGGTGAGGGTCTAGAGGGCCCTCGCCCCGTTCTCGTAGGAGGGGTTCATGAACAAGATCATCGCGAGCGCGGACGAGGCCGTCCGTGACATCCCGGATGGCGCCACGCTGATGAGCGGCGGCTTCGGGCTGTGCGGCAACCCGGAGAACCTGATCGCGGCGCTGCACCGCAAGGGGACCCAGGGACTCACCATCATCTCCAACAACTGCGGCACCACCGAGCTGGGCCTGGGCATTCTGCTCAAGGCCAACCAGGTGAAGAAGATCGTCGCCAGCTACGTGGGCGAGAACAAGGTCTTCGAGCAGCAGATGCTCTCCGGGAAGCTCGAGGTGGAGCTCAACCCGCAGGGCACGCTGGCCGAGCGCATCCGCGCGGGTGGCTGTGGCATCGGCGGCTTCTTCACGCCGTCGGGCGCGGGCACCGAGCTCGCCAAGGGCAAGGAGACGCGGATGATCGACGGCCGGCTGCACGTGCTGGAGACGCCGCTCAAGGCGGACTTCACCATCGTGCGCGCCTGGAAGGCCGACACCTGGGGCAACCTGGTGTTCCGCAAGACGGCCCGCAACTTCTCGCCGATGATGTGCATGGCGGGAAAGGTCACCATCGTCGAGGCCGAGCACATCGTGGCCGCCGGTGAGATCGACCCGGATCAGGTGCACCTGCCCGGCATCTTCGTGCAGCGGATCGTGCAGTCGAAGAATCTCGAGAAGTGGATTGAGCGCCGCACCGTGCAGAAGAAGGCCTGAGAGGACGCCATGCCCCTGACCCGTGAGCAGATTGCCCAGCGCATCGCCCAGGAGCTGCGCGACGGCTATTACGTGAACCTCGGAATCGGCATCCCCACGCTGGTTGCCAACTACATTCCGAAGGGCATCGACATCATGTTCCAGTCCGAGAACGGCATCCTCGGCATGGGCCCCTGGCCCGTGGAAGGCGAGGAGGATCCGGATCTCATCAACGCCGGCAAGGAGACGGTGACGGTGGTGAAGGGCGCCGCCTTCTTCGACTCGGCACTGTCCTTCGGGATGATCCGCGGCGGCCATGTGGACCTGGCCGTGCTCGGCGCCATGGAGGTGAGCGAGCAGGGAGATCTCGCCAACTGGATGATCCCCGGCAAGATGGTGAAGGGACCGGGCGGCGCCATGGACCTGGCGGTGGGCGCCAGGCGCGTCTTCGTCACCATGGAGCACGTCAACAAGGAGGGGAAGCCGAAGATCCTCAAGAAGTGCTCCCTGCCCATCACCGGCCTCAAGTGCATCAACCACATCGTCACCGAGTACGCGCTCATCGACGTGACGCCCGAGGGCCTGCTGCTGCGCGAGCTCGCCCCCGGCGTGACGGTGGAGCAGGTGCAGGCCATCACCGAGCCCAAGCTCAAGGTGGCCTCGGACGTGCGTGAGATGAAGATCTGAACCGGACCTCCGGTTCTCCCGTCGTAGCGCCGCGGTCCCGTTGTCCGGGGCCGCGGCGGAATACCCAGGCCGGAGCGGAGGTCGAATAAGGATGGCGCCCGCGACGGGTGCTGTTTGCCTTTCCCCATGCTTCCGGATACCCCCATCGAACTGACGATCGAGCGCCTCGGGCAGCTCGGAGAAGGCGTGGCCTCGCACGAGGGCCGCACCGTCTTCGTGCCCGGTGCCTTCCCCGGCGAGCGGGTACGCGTCCGGCTGGAGCAGGAGGGCAAGGTGGTGCGCGGGCACCTGCTCGGCGACGTGCTGGCCCCGAGCCCCGAGCGGCGGCCCTCTCCGTGTTCCCTGAGCGCCCGGTGCGGCGGCTGCGACTGGCTGGAGCTGTCCGAGTCCGCCCAGCGTGCCGCGAAGCAGGAGATCGTTCTCTCCGCCCTGGAGCACCTGGGCCGGCTGAAGCGGGACACCTTCGCGGTGCGGCCGCTGCTGATCGCCCCGGGGGACTTCGGCTACCGGCGGCGCGCGGTGCTGCACTTCCTCAAGGACGAGCTGGCCTACTTCGGGCGGCGCAGCCATGACCGCGTGCCGGTGAGCGAGTGCCCCGCGCTCGTGTCGGCGCTCGCCGGGCTGCCGGGGAAGCTGGGGCCGCTGCTCAAGCCGGTGTCCCGGGACGCGGAGGAGGTGCACCTGCTCGCCGAGGGGGCCAAGGCGTCCTTCGCGGTGCTGCTGAAGGGGCTGGTGACGCCCCGGCACGTGGAGGCGTGCGAGATGGCGGTGCGCTCGCTGCGGCTGGAGGGCGCGGTGCTGGTGCCCAAGGAGGGCTCGCCTCGTGTCATCGGCAAGCCGACGCTGCGCTCGTTGTCGCCGCTGCGGCCCGAGGTGCCGCTGTACCTGCGTCCGGATGCCTTCGCCCAGGCGCATGCCGAGGCCAACGTGGGGCTGGTGACCTCGGCCGTGCACGAGCTGGCCCCGCGCGAGTCGGATGCGGTATTGGAGCTGTACTCGGGCAACGGCAACTTCACCTTCCCGCTGGCGGCGAGCGCGGCCTCGGTGCTGGGGGTGGAGTCCTCCGCCTCGTCGGTGGAGCTGGCGCAGCGCAGCGCCCGGGAGGGTGGGGTGGCCAACGTGCGCTTCGTCCAGGGTGACGCCCGGAAGGTGTGCGAGGGCTTCATCCGCGAGGGCAAGCGGTTCGACCTGGCGCTGGTGGATCCTCCGCGCACGGGAGCGCCGGGGCTCGCGAAGTGGATGAAGGCGCTGGGCGTGAAGCGCGTGGTGTACGTGGCGTGCGATCCAGGCTCGCTGGCGCGCGACGCGGCGGCCCTGGTGGAGACCGGCTACAAGCCGCTGGCGCTTCAAGTGGTGGACATGTTCCCCCAGACGCACCACGTGGAATCCGTGATGTCCTTCGAGCTGCCCGGGTAAGCTCCCCGCGGCACACAGGAGTCTGTTTTGGAAATCTTCAAGGAGTTCACCTTCGAGGCGGCCCATCGCCTCCCCAACGTCCCCACGGGCCACAAGTGCGCCCGGCTGCACGGCCACTCGTACCGGGTGACGCTGCACGTCCAGGGCCCGGTGGGCGCGGACTCGGGGTGGGTGCAGGACTTCGCCGACCTCACCGAGGCCTTCAAGCCCATCCAGGCCCAGCTCGATCACTACTACCTCAACGAGCTCGAGGGCCTGTCCAACCCCACCAGCGAGAACCTCGCGCGGTGGATCTGGCAGCGCGTGCGGCCCCGGCTGCCGCAGCTCTCCCAGGTGATGGTGCGCGAGACCTGCACCTCGGGCTGCATCTACCGCGGCGAGGCCGACTGAACCTCCCGGCCGGCCTCCGGCCGCACTTTTCGCGGACTGGTACGACCATCGGACCAGTTGCGGGAAAATCGAACCGGGAGGGTCCCCCGGCGAGCGCTACTCGCGCAGCAGCAGGCCCCCGTCGATGACCAACTCGCTGCCGGTCGTCCACGGTGCCGACAGCAGGTGCACCACCGCGTCGGCCACCTCCTCGGCCTTCCCGAGCCGTCCCAGTGGATGCAGCGCCCCCAGCGAGGACAACTGGGCGGAGATCCTCCGCTCGAGCTCCTCGCCCTCGGGAGGCGGCTCCCCGGGACTCAGGCGTGGGGCCCGGACCATCTCCGTGTCCACCACGCCCGGGCAGACCGCGTTGGCCCGGATGCGCCGCGCGGCGCCGACGATGGCCAGGGAGCGCATGGCCGCCAACAATCCGGCCTTGGCCGCGCTATAGACGGCACTGGTGGGCAGGGGCCGCAGGGCCAGCGTCGAGGCGATGAACACCATGCCTCCCCCGTCCTCCAGCAGCGACAGCGCTTCTTCGCCCAGGCGCAGCGGGGCCACCAGGTTGAGCTCCAGTTGGGCCCGCAGGGCTTCCTCGGAGATGTGGCCCGGGAGCTGGTGCTCCACCACACCCGCCGAGTGCACCAGTCCGTCCAGCCCGCCCAACGCGTCACGGGCTCGAGCCAGCAGGCCCGCACGCTCGGAAGGGGAGGCGAGATCGCAGGGCAGGGCCACCGCCTGACCGGGCCAGGCGCGCACCACCGCCTCCAGCCGCTCCGCCCGGCGCCCCGTTACCGCCACCCGGCCTCCGGCCCGCAGCAGCGCCTCGGCCACCGCGAGCCCCATGCCGCTGCCCCCGCCCGTCACCAGCACCTTCCGGGTCCCCACCGGACGCGCGCTCACCACCGCTCGCCCTCCGCTTCCGGAGCGCTCGCCGCCGTCGGGTAGTAGGCGCGGCCCTCGATGGGCGTCAGTCCGTCCGTGGGCTCGGGCACCTCCACCTCGTCGTGGGGGATGAAGGCCGGACGGTCCACGCACAGCACCGTCTGCTCGATTTGCCTCGGGTTGTCGTAGCGGTGCGGGAAACGCTTCGGCCACCGGAAGCCCGTCCCCGCCAGCACCGGCCGGCCCTGGAGCAGCAGCCCGTGGCCCAGCACCAGCTCGGATTCGCTCATCACCCGGTGCTCGTGCGTGGGGATGGTGCGGCCCGGGGCCACGCGCAGCCGGTAGATGCCCACGTGCTCGTCCTGGAAGACGATGTCCACCCGGCCGAAGGGCTTCTCCTCCACCTCGAAGCGGTACTCGTCCGCGGTGCGGTGCACCTGCAACGAGGCGAGGCCCGCCCGGCCCAGCGCCTCCGGCTTGGACAACCGCAGGGTGACGGCGCGCACCGGGGCTCGCGCCGAGTCGTCCGTGGGCGGGGCGAGGATGTAGCGGCAGAGGGCCTCGGCGGCCGTCTCCAGCATGCGGAAGTCCGCGGACTCCAGCAGGAAGCGCAGCTCACCGGACAGGCGTGCGTAGTCCACCGTGTCGCGGAGGCTTCCCGCGGCGGCGGCCTTCCGGGTGTCCAGGTAGAGGGCCACGTCGAGCTCCAGGGGCTGCGGCGTGCCGCGCTCGGCCGGGTACACCCCGACGATGCAGTTCACCGGGAGCTGGCGCAGCTCGATGACATCCAGCGGGCGGCCCTGCGCGTCGCGGGGCGAGGTCGCGAAGGCATCGGAGGAAAGGCGGTTCATAGCTGGGCGCTCCGGGCTCCATCCACGGCGATCACCTGCCCGGAGATATAAGGGGCGTCGCGGGCGAGGAAGACCACCACCCGGGCGATGTCCTCGGGGGCGCCCACCCGCCCGAGGGGGATGCGGGCGAGGATGGCCTTCTGGGCCGCCTCGTCGAAGTTCTCCGGGAAGACGACCGTGCCCGGGGAGACGGCGTTGACCCGTATCTTGGGCGCGAGCTCCACCGCCAGGGCCCGGGTGAGCACGAGCAGCCCGGCCTTGCTGGCCGTGTAGTGGGCGTAATGGCTCTCGGTGCGCTCGGCGCCGATGTCGGTGAGGTTCACCACGAGCGGCTGGGGCGCGGCTCGCAGCGCCGGGAGCAGGGCCTGGGTGAGGAAGAAGGGCGCCTCCAGGTTGATGCCCATCATCCGGTGGAAGTGCTCGCGGGTGATGTCCTCGAAGGCGAGCCGCTCGTAGATGCCCGCGTTGTTCACGAGGACGTCCAGGGCCGGGTGGGCCTGGCGCACGGCGGCGGCCAGCGATTCCACGCCCTCGGGCGTTCCCAGATCGGCGCGGTGCAGCGTGACGGAGCGTCCCAGGGCGCGGGCCTTCCCGGCGACCTCCTCGGCTCCCTCGGTCGAGCGGTGGACGTGCAGGGCCAGGTCATAGCCCGCCTCGGCGAGCGCCAGGGCGATGGCCTTGCCGATCCGGATGCCCGCTCCGGTGACGACGGCTGTTGGCATGAAGGACTCCCTCTGAAATGTCTCTCGGGCCCGGGTATACAGGACACGACGGTTGCCCGCAGAGGGAACGAGGGCTCACCCAGGGATTGTGGGCCCGGAGACGGGTTGGAAGTAGAAGGTCTGGACGAGAGGCTCACCACCGCATGGATGCACGCATCGTCGAGTTCGCCGAGGTCCTCCGCCAGAACGGGGTGCGGGTGAGCACGTCCGAGGTGTCGGACGCCTCCCGGGCCACCGCCGAGGTGGGGCTCCAGGACAAGGCCATCTTCCGCTCGGTGCTGCGGGCCACGATGGTGAAGCGCCAGCAGGACGTGGACGTCTTCAACCGGGCCTTCGACTTCTTCTTCTCGGGGGTGGCCAAGACGTTCGAGGCGCTCGACAAGTCGCTGGCGCAGCAGATTCAGGAGCAGGGGCTCATCGAGGGCGACAACCTCACGATGCTCCTGTTCCAGATGAACGACCTCTTCCCCGAGCTGTCCCCGCTCGCGCAGGCGGCGCTGATGGGGGACCGGGCGAGGCTGGCGCAGATCTTCCGCTCGGCGACGCTACAGCTCGACTTGTCGCAGATGCGGACCTCGATGCAGACGGGCTTCTTCTCGCGGCGGCTGATGGTGGCGGCGGGGGTGGAGCGGGCACGCTCGGAGCTCAAGGCGCTCGAGGACGAGCTGCGCAAGCGGGGCCTGCCCTCGGGGGGGGTGGAGATCGTCTCGCGCCACGTGGCGGAGGCGATGCGCAAGGTGGAGGAGGCGGCGCGGCGCGAGGTGAAGCGCCAGGCCGAGGCGCGCATCCGCAAGCCCACGGGCGGGCTGGTGGACAAGCCGCTGCACCAGCTCAGCCAGGCCGAGGTCAACCAGATGGAGGCCGCGGTGAAGACGCTGGCGGAGAAGCTGAAGGCGCGGCTCATCCGCAAGCAGCGCTCGAAGCGCAAGGGCACGCTGAACGTGCGCCGCACGCTGCGCCGCAACCTGCCGTGGGGTGGGGTGCCCATGGTGCCCGTGTTCCGCGCCCGCCGCCCCGAGCGCCCCGAGGTCGTCGTCCTCTGTGACGTCTCCGACTCGGTGCGCAACGCCTCTAGGATGATGCTGCTCTTCACCTACACGCTGCAGTCGCTCTTCGTGCGCGTGCGCTCGTTCGTCTTCGTATCCGACGTGGGCGAGGTGACGCAGTACTTCAAGGAGCAGGACGTGGACCGCGCGATCGATCTGGCCACCATGGGGCAGGCCGTCTCGCTCACCGCCAACTCCAACTACGGCCGGGCGCTGGCCATGTTCGCCAGAGACCAGCTCGGCAGCATCACGCGCCGCACCACGGTGATGATCATCGGGGACGGCCGCAACAACTACAACGCCAACAACGCCTGGGCACTCAAGGACCTGAAGCAGAAGTGCAAGCGGCTCCTGTGGATCTGCCCCGAGGACAAGCCCAACTGGGGCTTCGGGGACAGCGAGATGCTCACCTACTCGAAACAGTGCCACCAGACCGTGGTGGTCAATTCCGTGGCCGAGCTGTCCCGCATCGCCGAGCAGCTCGTGCCCGCCTGAGAGAGACACACCCCCATGTCCCGTTCCATGTTCGACGACATCGACACCGCGCCCTCCGGCCTCATGGAGGCGGCCGACTCGCGCACGCTGCGGCTCTCCGCCCACCCCCTCACCGAGTCCGAGCTGGAGGGGCTCGTGCGCTACCAGGAGGCCTTCCTCGGCCACATCGAGCAGGCCACGGTGGCCCACGACGCCTTCGCCAGGGCGCACGAGCTCGGCCTGAAGGCCTCCGGGTTGGAGTTGAAGGTCCTGGAGCTGGCCAACGCCCTGGTGCGCGCCTACTGCGGCCAGCGCTGGACGGCCCGGAAGGTCCGCACCCGGCTCGCGGAGCTGGAGACGCAGACCGATGCCGCCTCCGTCGAGAAGGCCCGCAGGGCCCGCGACGAGCTGGGCCGCTTGGAGCACCTGGAGCCCCTGGCCCGGCGCTACGGCCAGCAGGCGATCGACCTGCTCAACCAGCACGAGGACCGGCTGGTGGCCCTCCATACCCGGATGCAGAAGGCCCTGACCCGGGCCTGAGGGCGCCCGCCCGCCTGCCCGCTCGGGCCCCGCAACCGTTGCATTCCGCCGGGGCCCATCGGATAAGAGCCCGTTCTCCGTACGGAAAGACCCATGAAGCGCTACTTCATTCACACCTTCGGCTGCCAGATGAACGTCAACGACTCGCTCCGCATGAGCGAGGTGCTCGGCAAGCTGGAGTACCGGCCCACTCCCGTCCCGGAGGAGGCGGACCTCATCATCCTCAACACCTGCTCCATCCGCGAGAAGGCCGAGGACAAGATGCTCTCCGCGCTGGGCCGCTATCGCACGGTGAAGCTCGCCCGCGGCACGCTGCTCGGGGTGGGCGGGTGCGTGGCGCAGCAGGAGAAGGACAAGCTCCTCAAGAAGGTGCCCTACCTGGACTTCGTCTTCGGCCCGGACTCCATCGTCAAGCTGCCGGAGATCATCGGCCGCGTGCAGAACGAGCGCGAGCGGGTGGTGGAGACGGCCTGGGTGGACTCGGAGGAGTACGTCTTCCCGCGCGCCGACCCCGAGACGAGCCGCGGCAAGGTGACCGAGTTCGTCACGGTGATGAAGGGCTGCGACAACGTGTGCTCCTTCTGCGTGGTGCCGCATACGCGTGGCCGCGAGGTGAGCCGGCCCTTCCCGGACGTGCTCGCCGAGGTGGCGGACCTGGCGAAGGTGGGCGTGCGCGAGGTGACGCTGATCGGCCAGAACGTGAACTCGTACCGGGGCGGCATCGGCTTCGCGCAGTTGTTGCTGCGCACCGCCGAGGTGCCGGGCATCGAGCGCGTGCGCTTCACCACGAGCCACCCGCACGACCTGTCGGACGAGCTGATCGAAGCGTTCCGGACGCAGCCGAAGATCATGCCGCACTTCCACCTGCCGGTGCAGAGCGGCTCGAATCCGGTGCTCAAGCGGATGCGGCGCGACTACACGGTGGTGCAGTACCTGGAGCGGCTGGAGAAGCTGCGCGAGGCGCGCCCCGGCATCGCGGTGACGACGGACATCATCGTGGGCTTCCCGGGCGAGACGGAGGAGGACTTCGCGCTCACGCTCGAGCTCACGGAGAAGGTGCGCTACGACAACCAGTTCTCGTTCATCTACAGCCCCCGGCCGAAGACGGGCGCGGCGCTGAAGGAGGACCAGTGGGGTCTGGTGGCGCACGAGGTGAAGATCGAGCGCCTGGAGCGGCTGCAGAAGATCCAGCGGCGGATCAGCGGGGAGCTCACCGCGTCGCAGGTGGGGCTGGAGGTGGAGGTGCTGGTGGAGGGCCACTCGCGCTACAACCCGCTGAAGCGCTTCGGCCGGACGCCGGAGAACCGCACGGTGAACTTCGACGGTGACGCGTCGGCGGGGGCGTTCGTGAAGGTGCTGGTGGAGAGCGCCACGCCGAACCAGCTCTCCGGCAAGCAGACGGTGGTGCTGAGCCAGCCGGTGGTGGTGCCGCCGGCCGATCTCCCGGTCCCCGACGTCTCCTGCGTGGTGGCCTGAGGAGACCCCATGGCCCTGCGCCGATTCCGTGACCAACTCCCGCGCGTCCACCCGAGCTGCTTCGTCGAGGACTCGGCGCAGGTGATTGGCGACGTGGAGCTGGGGGAGGACAGCTCGGTGTGGTTCAACTCGGTGCTGAGGGGGGACGTGAACCCCATCCGCATCGGCCAGAGGACCAACATCCAGGATCTCACCATGGTCCACGTCACCAGCAACCGCTACGCCACGCACATCGGGGACGACGTGACGGTGGGGCACCACGTGGTGCTGCACGGGTGCCGGGTGGGCAACCGGGTGCTGGTGGGCATGGGCGCCATCGTCATGGACGACGTGGAGATCGGCGACGACTGCATCATCGGCGCCGGTACGCTGCTGACTCCGGGGACGAAGGTACCCGCGGGCTCGCTGGTGGTGGGCTCGCCGGGCAAGGTGAAGCGGGTGATCTCCGACGAAGAGCGGGCCTTCCTGCTCGAGTCCGCGAAGCACTACGTCCGCACGGCCGCCGACCACCGCGCCAGCCGTTAACGTGACGCCCGCCAGCGTGCGTGTTAGGACGACACCGCATGGAGGTCGCAGCCGCACTCAAGGCGAGCCCGCTCTTCAAGGATTTCACCGACGTCGGCATCCAGATCTTCGCCGCCATCGGTGTGGCTCGTGCCTTTCCCAAGGGCTCGGCCCTCTTCCTGGAGAACCGCCCGGGCGAGTCCCTCTTCATCGTGGGAGAGGGCACGGTGCGTCTGAGCGCGAAGAGCGTCGGCGGCGACGACGTGACGCTCGGGGAGGTGGGCATGGGTGAGCCCCTGGGCGAGCTGGCACTCATCCAGAAGGGCGAGCGCCTGTGCACCGCCATGGCCCTCACCGACGTGACGGCCGTGGAAATCCGTCACGCGGACTTCCAGAAGCTCACCGCCCAGAAGCCCCAGGCGTGCATGAAGCTGCTGATGGGGATCATCACCCACTTCGGCCAGAAGGTCCGCGACAACCGTGAGGCCATGAAGTCCCTGGTGGGCAAGACGTGACGCTGTACCCCTTGCGCCTCGTGCTACCTTCCCCGTGAACGATGCGAGGGGACGTTCACGCCATCCTACCCAGACCCACCCCAGCGTACGCGCCTGCCGGACGGACTGCCGGGAAGACGCGACGGCGCCAGCTTTGTTGGACGGGGACCAGGCTGCCATGCGGGTGCCCGGTTACTTGAGGTCCAAGCGTTGGAGCTTCCCAACGAGTTGATGGGGCGGCCAGCCGTGGGGGATAGACTGGTACCCGACAGTTGCTCGGAGTTTTGAAGACGCGTGCCCGGTTGATGCGGGGGCGCTGGAGACCCTGAGGCGGAGGGTGCCGGGGCCTCCCGGAAGTGACGAGAGAGACGAGACGAGCGTGCAAGAATTCCTCACCAACCTGCTGGGTAGTACCCACGGCTTCCTCGCCTACGCCACCGTCTTCGGCATCCTGGTGGCTTGCGGGCTCGGAGTGCCACTGCCCGAGGACATCTCGCTCATCCTGGGCGGGTTCCTCGCGCACAAGGGCGCCGCCAGCCTGCCGATCATGATGCTGATTGGCTTCGCGGGGATCCTCGCGGGTGACAGCCTCATCTTCCTGGCCGGGCGCCGGTTGGGCTCGCAGGTGGGCCGCTCGCCCACGGGCTTCCTGGCCCGGGTCGTCACTCCCGAGAAGCGCGCGCGGGTGGAGGGGCTGTTCGGCCTGCACGGGCAGAAGATCGTGATGATCGCCCGCTTCCTGCCCGGGGTGCGCGCGGTGACGTACTTCACGGCCGGCTCGGCGGGCATGGCCTACTGGCGCTTCATCCTCTGGGACGGCCTGGCGGCGCTGCTGTCCGCGCCCTTCTTCGTGTGGGTCGGCTTCCACTTCGGCGACAAGCTGGACTACGGCATCGAGCGGATGAAGGAAGGCCAGCTCGTGGTTTTCGGAGTGATTGCCTTGGTGGGCCTGGTGGCCTTCCTGTGGCGCAAGCGCCTGGCCGTGCTGCGCGGTGCGGCGCTGAAGGCGGCGGTGAAGGCCTCGCCGGTGTCGGCGCACCTGCTGACGGGAGCGGCCCCCGAGGCTCAGCCGGCCACGGCTCCGGTCTTCGAGCAGTCCGCCGGTCCCGAGCGCATGCACGTCCGCGACTGAAGAAGAAATCACCCATGAGCCGGAAGGAGAGGGACCCCGAATCAGGTCCCCGCTTCCGGCTCACGTGCGTCCGAGGATCCGCTTCAGCCAGTTCACCAGTCCGCCCGGGGCGACGTCGCGGGCGTTGGCGGCGACGGCGATGGGCAGAGGGATGGGCGGAGCGGCGGCGGGCTTGTGCACCGGCATGCCCCCTGACGAGGGCCGTGCCGTAACCGGGCCCTGGGCCCGGCCGGCCGGAATCTCCGGGTGGTGCTGCAGCCCCAGCTTCGACTTCACGTCCTCGGGCGTGTCGCGAGTGCTGAAGATGCTCATCGCCTCGAGGCCACTGCTCTGCTCGCGAGCGGTGACCTTGAGGATGCACTCGTTGTTCACCTCGAAGGTGATGGAGACCTTCACCGAGCCGCGAGGCCCCGGAGGCAGCCCGGAGACCTTCAGCGTGCCGAGGTACTCGTTCTCCACGGCCCGCTCCGAGTCTCCCTGAAGGATGATCAGATCGAGCTCCTGCTGATCATCGCGGCTGGTGGCGAGCTGGTAGGTCTTCGCGGCGGGCAGGGCCGCGTTGCGCTCGAGCACGGGCTTGAAGCGCCCGCCGGGCAGGCCCACTCCGATGGCCATGGGCAGCACGTCGATGAGCACCACGCCCTCGAGCTGTCCCAGGCTGTGGGCCAGCAGGGCCGCACCGAGCGCCACCGCCTCGTCGGGGTGCACGTTCTTGGTGGGCGCCTTGCCGAAGAACCAGGAGATCTTCTCGTGCACGAGCGGGAAGCGGCTCTGGCCGCCCACGAGGATGATCTCGTCGATGTCCTTGGGGGTGAGGCCCTTGGCATCGAGCACGTCGGCGCAGACGTGGAGGGAGCGATCGACGAGCCCGCTGGTGAGCTCGACGAGCTTCTCGCGGGTGAGGTTGACGTCGAGATCCACGGGCTTGCCGTCGACCATGGTGAGGAAGGCCACGTGGACGCGGACCTGCGAGCGCTCGGAGAGGGCGCACTTGGCGCGCTCGGCGGCGTCCTGGATGCGCTGCATGGCCACCCGGTCTCCCTGGAAGGTGAGGCCGGTCTGCGCCTGGAACTGCTCGAGGAGGTACTCGACGATGGCGTTGTCGAAGTCGATGCCGCCGAGGAAGGTATCGCCGCCGGTGGAGACCACTTCGTAGAGAGTGTCGTTGAGCTCGAGCACGGAGGCGTCGAAGGTGCCGCCGCCGAGGTCGTAGACGAGCACGCGCTGCTTGAGCTTGCGGCCGAAGCCGTAGGCGAGCGCGGCGGCGGTGGGCTCGTTGAGGATGCGCTCCACGTGGAGCCCGGCGAGCCGTCCGGCCTCGCGCACGGCCTGGCGCTGGTTGTCGTTGTAGTAGGCGGGGACGGTGATGACGGCGCGCGAGACGGGCTGGCCGAGCTGGTTCTGGGCCACCTCACGCACCTCGCGCAGGATGAGCGCGGAGATCTGCTGCAGCGAGTAGACGCGATCCCCGAGCCGCACCGCGGCTTCGCCGTTGTCCCCGGGGGCGATCTCGTAGGCGAAGCGATCCTTGATCTGCCGGACGAGGGGGGACTCGTAGGGACGGCCGACGAGGCGCTTGGCGCCGTACACCGTCTGGCGGGGGTTGGTGAGCATCTGCCCCTTGGCGGGGTGGCCCACCACGAGCTTGCCGCGGGTGTTGAGGGCGAGGATGGAGGGGACGGTGTTGTGCCCCTCGCGGCTGTGGAGGACGGCCGGCTTGTTGTTGCGCACGTAGCCAGCGCAGGAGTTCGTTGTTCCCAGGTCGATGCCGATGACGGGCCCGGTGCGCTTGGGCTCCTCGGTAGGGGCCTCGAAGGCCGGGGCGCTCGGGACGGCGGGCGTGGGCGTCGCCGAGGTGAGCGTCTGGCGGGGCTCGGGAGGAGGCGCCGGACGGCCCGTGGCCACCGGGGGAGTGGGAGGCCGGGACGCCGCGACGGGGACCTCCATGGGGGTGAGCGACGGAGGCCGGACGGCGGGGACCTCCATGGGAGTGAGCGACGGAGGCCGGACGGCCGGGGGTGCCGCGGAGGCCGGCCCGGCGTGGGGCGACTGGGAGAGCCGCGCGACGGCCGCGTCGAGCACTCCCGGCAACGGCGTCAGCGAGGGGGTCAGGAACTCCTGTCCGGGAGCGGGCGTGAGCGCGGGAGCCACCGTGGGAGCCGCGGCCACCGCC